>CP065018.1:3230919-3541103 GCA_016700415.1 Flavobacteriales bacterium | reverse complement strand
ATCGCACCGCCCCCCATCACCACCTCCGCAGTGCTTTCCGACCATGGTGGTTTCGAGGTGGGTTGTGGCGGGACCGACGGTTCCATCGACCTCACCGCTGCCGGCGGCCTCGCGCCCTACCAGTTCAGCTGGACAGGCCCCAACGGCTTTGCTGCATCCGACGAAGACTTGATGAACATCACCGCAGGCAGCTATACCGTGGCGATCACCGATGCGAACGGATGCAGCACCAGCCGCAGCTTCACGCTGAACGCGCCGGAGAACCTCACCACGGCACTCACGGTGACGAGCAATGAATGCGACCTGAGTGCGAACGGCACCATCGCCCTGACCGTGAGCGGTGGCGTGGGACCATTCGATATCTCTTGGACCGGGCCTAACGGGTTCACCTCCATCGATGAGAATATCACAGGGCTCGCGAGCGGTGACTATGCCGTTACCGTTACCAGTGCCATGGGATGCATCGCAACGGCCAATGCCGCAGTGATCGCGGCCGCACCCATGACGGTCGGGCTCTATGCCTCGAACTACGGTAGCGTGAACATCCCCTGCCACGGCGACAGCAGTGGCACCATCGAGCTGGCCGTGAGCGGCGGGTTCGCACCATTGAACATCGCTTGGACAGGACCGAATGGATTCATCGCGGACACCCCCGACATCAATGGATTGATGGCCGGCACCTATGCCGTCACAATCACCGATGACCACGGCTGCATGCGCGACACGTCCATCACCTTGATCGAACCGGACAGCGCTCTCACCACGGTGCTTGCCGCCACCGATGTCGCTTGCAACGGATCACTTACCGGAAGCATCAACGCCACCGTCACCGGAGGTGCGGCCCCTTACACCTTCGATTGGCGCGGCCCGGACAGCACGCAGTTCAGCACCGAGGACCTTTCGAACATCGGCGCGGGCGATTACGAGCTGGTGGTGACCGATGCGAATCAGTGCGTACGCTCCCTGTCCATCACCGTTTCCCAGCCGGACAGCGCCTTGGGCGTGGACTTCAGCGTGGTGGACCACAACGGCTACAACACCACTTGCTCGGATGCCAGCGACGGCGCGATCAACCTCACAGCTATCGGAGGAAGTCCCGAATACACCTACAACTGGGCGGGACCGGACGGCTTCACGTCGGTGGAGGACAGCCTCTCCGATCTGGCTGCGGGCACCTACGTCCTCTCCGCCACGGATGCGAACGGATGCACCATCGAGCAGAGTATCACGATCGTGCCAGCGCTGCCCATCACCGTTGAACTCTCCGCTGCCACATTCGCATCCGGCACCAACATCAGCTGCTTCGGCATGAACGATGGGATGATCAGTGCGATGGCCTCCGGTGGCGTTAACCCGGCATCGCCGCAATGGAGCGGCCCGAACGGCTTTACCGCTTCCACGATGAACATTGATTCACTGGTGGCAGGCACTTATTGCCTTACCGTCACCGATGACAACGGATGTTCCGCACAGAACTGCGTGACCCTTTCCGCCCCCGACGCCTTGGTCGCTGCGGCCACCACCAGCGCAGCACCTTGCGGCCTTTCAACCGGTGCGGTGGATGCGACCATTACCGGTGGAAGCCCCGCGTACAGCACCGTCTGGAACGCCGGCGAACAAAGCGAGGACCTGGCGAACGTGATCGCCGGAACGTACACGCTCACCGTGACCGATGCCAACGGTTGCATCTCCAGCACAACCGCTACCGTGGCCGGCACGCCCGGTGTGGAAGCCAGTGCGGGAGTTACAGGCCCGCTGTGCCACGCATCAACGGACGGTGCGATCGATCTTACCATCACCTCCGGCCTTGCTCCTTTCACCTATGCCTGGGACAACGGCGCTGCGGACGAGGACCGCTCCGGTCTGGCCGGTGGGGAATATGGGATCTCCATCACCGACGGGAACGGATGCACATGGGATTCGCTGATCACCGTTCAGGCTCCTGAGGTCATCACCGCGGATACCATCCTCTCCCACTTCGTGAACGGCCACAACATCGGCTCATGGAATGGTGCCGACGGTTCCATCAGCGTGGACGTGACCGGAGGTACGCCGCCCTACACCTACGCTTGGGACGACGGCGCTTCAATGGCATCGCGGTACGGCCTTTCAGCCGGCACGTACGAGGTCACGATCACCGATAGCAACGGTTGCTCGATCCAGCTCACCATCATCCTCACCCAGCCGGACGATCTGGAAATGCCCACGGGCTTCACGCCCAATGGCGACGGGAACAACGACACCTTCGTGGTCCGTGGCATCGAGGCCTATCCGGGCAATCAACTGATCGTCTACAACCGCTGGGGCAACGTGGTCTTCGACCAACCGCACTACACCAACGAATGGCGCGGTGAAAACCAGCAGGGACAGGACCTGCCGGACGGCACCTACTTCGTCGTCCTCCGCCTGAACGCCGAAATCACCCTGCAGAACTATGTGGACCTCCGACGGTAAGCCAACCATGAGAACGACCATGCAACGCATCCGCCTCGTACTGCCCGTGGCGCTGTTGGCACTCACTGCCAACGTGGCCTCCGCGCAACAGGAACTGATGATCAGCCAGTACATGTTCAACGGGCTCTTCCTCAACCCTGCGTACGCTGGTAGTCACCCTTACGCCAGTGCCACCGTCCTCCACCGCAGCCAATGGGTGGGCATGGAAGGCGCACCACGCACCAACCTGCTTGGTATCGACGGCCCGCTGATGGGCAACAAGATGGGATTGGGCTTCACTTTCAGCCATGATATGATCGGCGTGAGCCGCGACATGGAGATGGCCGCGAACTATGCCTACCGCATCCGCACCGGAACGAACGGGCATCTGGCCTTCGGGCTCAAAGCGGGCCTATCCTTCTATACCGCCAACCTCAGCGACCTCGTCTACTGGGACACGCAGGACGCGCTGTACCAGAACAACATCAGCAACGCCACCGTGGGCAAGTTCGGCTTCGGCCTCTACTGGAACAACGAGCGGTCCTTTGTCGGCATCTCCGTGCCCACGATCTACGCGGCGGACGGCAAGGTGACATCAGAGCTTCCCAATTCGCCCGAACACTATTTCACCCAGCACTACTACCTGAACGCCGGGCATGTCTTCGAGCTGAACGACAACTTCGACCTCAAGCCGAGCGTGCTGATCAAATACCAGCAACAAGCACCTCCCGAGGTGGACCTCAACCTGAACGTCCTCTTTAAGGACCGCTTCTGGTTAGGCGCCGGGTACCGCACCGGCGATGCCGTGGTGGGCATGGTGGAGTTCCAGATCAACCGCATGTTCCGCGCCGGATATGCTTACGATATGAACACGTCGAAGCTGCGGCATTACAACGGCGGCTCGCATGAGGTGATGCTCGGCATCGATCTGGGCAAGGAGCCGATCATGATCAAAAATCCCCGCTACTTCTGATGCGCGCAACCAAACACATTGCCCTCCTTGCTGCCGCTGCATCCCTGTTGCTCGCATCCTGCGCGAACTACCATGTGCGCAAAGGCGAACAAGCCGTGGGGCTCATGGCCTATGCCAAGGCCGAGAAGCATTTCGATAAGGCGCTGGCCCATCAACAAGGGCGCGACCTGCTGCTGCTCACCGCCGAAGCCGAGGCCAAACAGAACAAGGTGGTACAGGCCGCCGAGCACTTTGCAGCCGCGGAAAAGATCGCCCCGCTGACAGGCTCCGATGCTTTTCAATATGGCCGAATGATGATGGCATTGGGCGAATACGAAAAGGCGGAACCCATGCTCCTCCGGGCCTTGCAGGATGATCCTGAACGCCAGGACGCAGCGGACCTGATCGGCGCGTGCCAAGGTTATCGTTCGTTCTATTCCGATAGCTCCCGCTATACCGTGACGCCATTGCAGTTCGCGGGAATGGCCACGGCCTATTCCGCCACACCTTCTGTAGGCGGGCTGATCTTCGCGGCCCAACGGCAGGCTTCGGCCGGAAGGAAAGATCCCTGGACCGGGCTCTCCTTCACCGATCTCTATCAAGTAGCGGTAGGGGCTGACGGTGCTACGAGTATCCCTTCGCCGCTGAAAGGAGCGGTGAACGGCCCTTATCATGAGGGCTCTGCCGCACTGAGCGCCGATGGCAAGACCCTCTATTTCACCCGCAGCAATTACTACGGGAACAAGCTGCTGAAGGACAATGACAATGTGAGCAACCTGAAGATGTTCCGTGCCACCAAGGAAGAAAACGGCGGATGGGGCAACATCCGTGAGTTCGGGTACAACAGCGCAGGTTATTCCGTGGGCCTGCCCGCCCTGAGCACGGACGGGAATACACTGTACTTTACCAGTGACATGCCGGGTGGGCTCGGAGGCAAGGATCTGTGGTACAGCACTGACATCGGCACCGGCTGGGGTGCGCCCGTGAACATGGGCCCCACCATCAATACCTCCGGCGATGAAATGTTCCCCACCGTGGTGGGCGATGCCCTCTATTTTTCCAGCACCGGCCATACGAACATGGGCGGGCTGGATATTTTCGAAACGCACAAGGAAGGTGAGTTCTGGAGCGAACCCAAGAACATGGGTTACCCCGTGAACACCACCCGGGATGACTTCGGCCTTTGGCTTGACAGCACCGGCACCAAGGGATATCTCAGCAGCGCACGCTCCGGGTCCGACCAGATCTACGCGCTCAATGTCCACCCGCTCCTGTTCGCCGTGGAAGGGACCATCACCAATGTCAAGACCGGCAAGCCCTTGCCCGGATCTTTGGTCACGCTTCGCAACCTCATCACAAAATTGGACACGCAGGTCACCGCGGATGCGAGCGGGCAATTCCATTTCGACGTGAGGCCGAACACGGCCTATTCCGTTTCGGCCACCAACGTGGACATGCTCGCGCAAAGCACGCCGGCGAGCACAGCGGGTCTGGGCCTCAGCACGACCCTGCGTGCGGATCTGCAGTTGGAACCGTTGGAACTGAACAAACCGATCGCTGTGCCGAACATCTATTACGATTACGACAAGTGGGACATCCGCCCGGATGCGGCGATGGAACTGAACAAGCTGGCAAAGATCTTCATGGACAACCCCGGCCTCACCTTCGAGCTCAGCTCACACACCGACAGCCGCGGCGGTGACACCTACAATCTCGTGCTCAGTGATGCAAGGGCCCGAAGCGCCGTTGACTACTTGGAGCGCCAAGGCGTGCCACCGGACCGGTTGATCGCAATGGGCTACGGTGAGACCATGCCCGTGAACGGCTGCGTGAACGGCGTGAAATGCACGGAGGAGGAACATCAGGCCAACCGGCGCACGGAGTTCAAGGTCATCTCCCGGGATGCCGTCGGCCAAAGCGGCACGACGGTCCATCCGTGATCGGGGGCAATAGCTGGAGGCTCGGTCACTTATGGCAGACCGAGCCGCTCTTCACGACCTCCTCAAAAGGAATGCCCTCCACTTTAGATCCCACCCAAGCGCAGATGTTGAAGTACTTCAGCACGGTGCTCTCATTGGGGTCTTCCATCAGCTCGTTCAAGCGGTCCCGCAAGGAGATGAAGAGGGTCCGTTTGGCCTCCGATGACGAGGTGCGGGCCAGCTTCTTGATGTGATCTATGAGCGCTGCCTCCACGCCGTAGGCCCGATGGCGCTTACTGAGAAAGCGCTGGGTGCTGCGCACCATGTATTCCAACAGCTCGAAATTGCCAAGTTCATAGTGTACCACCAGGTTGAACAACCGTGCGTAGGTGAAGATGTCCTGGCGCAAGGCGGGTTCCGGGTCGTTGAGCACTTTATTCAGCCAATGCAGTGAGCGGCTCATGTTGCCCGCGCCGAAATTCACGGTGGACAGCATGAAATAGAACTCCAGCTCGTATTCCTTCGGCAACTTCGCTCCCAAACGGGCCATCCCCTGCACCACCGGCTCCTCCAGCTTCAAGGCTTTTGCGAATTCCCCGGCCCGGTCATGGAAACGCAGCTCGCTCAAGTAGCCGTTGCTGAACACCAGCAGCTTGATATCGATATCCCCGAAGCCCGGCTTTGAAGGCAGGTCACGGAGATGTGCGATGTGCTCCTTGACATGCGCATGGTCCCCGAGCTCGATCTCGCATTGGATCAAGTAATAGAGCGTGCGCATGTACCGTTTCGGAAGGTCCTTCCGCAATAGCGGGTGACCGTCCAAGATCTCCTTGACACGTGAGAATTTCGCATAGCTCGCCGCCCAGTCACGCTTGGCCCAGAAGCAGAAACCTTGGGTATAGTGGCAGATCGTGCTCGCCCGATTACTGAGCGCCGTGTTTTTCCCCTTGATGAGGGGATGGTCACTGATCTCCTCCACGATGGCGTGCTCCTCATCCGTGCGCACATAACCGCCGCTTCGGAACACGTAGTTCACCTTGGCGTAGAGCACGTTGTACACCGCCAGGTTCTGGAGCTTCAACAACACCTTGCCCTCCTCCTTGATCAAGGCGTCCAGGTCGCTGGTGAAGTTGCCGCTCTGGTAGGCTTCCTCGATCAGCATCTTTTCCCAGCTCAACAGCTCGAACCAGTAGTAGAACCGCTCATGGTCGGCGGCCACCTTCTTCGCCCGGTGCAGGATCTTCGTGGCCTCGGCGTAGAGCGCCTTTGAAAAGAGGATCTCGATGTTGTTGATGTGCTGCTTCAGCACACCGGTCACGCTGGATTCCGCATGGTACGCCCGCAGCGCCTTCAGCACCAGCTTGTACAGGTGGTTCTTCTCCGAGGGGAAGTGCCGGATGAAGGTCTCCTTCGCGAACTGTTTCTTGATCGCCTCCTCATCGTACGCCTTCTGTTTGTCGACCGCATCGAAGATCCGCAGGTAGTTCTTCTCCCCGCTCTGTAGCGCCGAATGCAGCTTGAAAAACCGCTTCTCGGACTTGGTGAGCGACTGGATAAGGTCGAAAAGTTCGTTGCTGGGCTTCATGGTGGAAAAACAAGACACGTTGTCGTTACGGAGGCGGACCGACAAGCCCAAAGATAGCGTGGTCCACGATCACGGCACGGCCCCCTGCCGGATATGCCAGAAGCTGGGCCCGTGCGGTACATTCGCCCTCATGGACTTTTACCGCCCGCTCCCTATCGTCGTCCTGCTCGCGCTCCAGTGCACTCCCGCCTCTGCACAGGACAGCACGGTGGGCAGTGCCTCCCGTAGCGACAGCATCGAAATCCTGCACACCCGGATCGAACTGGACCTCACCCAAACGTCCAGCGGCATCATTCGCGGCGATGCCGTCATCACCTTCACGCCGCGTGTGCCCGGTATAACAACACTTCCCCTGGACTTACTGCTGCAAGTGGACTCGGTGATGATGAACGGAACGCCGTTGACCTTCACCCATCCCGGCGAGGTGCTTCTGGTGGACCTTCAAAATCCCCATGGCCCGGAGGACACATTGACCCTGACCGTAAGCTACCAAGGCAACCCCGTGACCGACGCTAGCGGCTTCGGCGGCTTTTACACGCTGAGCAACTACCAATACGATCTCGGTGTGGCCTTCGATGCCGTGCCCCATTCCTACGGGCGTGCCTGGTTCCCCTGTTTCGACAATTTCGTTGAGCGCTGTTCATTCGACTTCGTCGTGCATACCAATGAGAACCGCTCCGTATTCGCCAACGGCGCGCTGGTGGAAATGACGGACCTCGGAGGCGGCGAACGCATCAGCCACTGGCGGATCGAGGAGCCGATCCCCTCCTACTTAGCCTCGGTGGCCGCTGGCAATTACACTGCGCTGCTCGATACCTTTCCCAGCGTATCCGGCGCGGACATCCCCGTGGTCCTGGCCGCGCTTCCGGGCGATACCGCGCAAGTTAGGGGCTCCTTCGCCCATTTGAAGAACGCCTTCGACACCTACGAACGATGGTTTGGTCCCTACCGCTGGAACCGCGTCGGATATGTGCTCACCAGCGCCGGTGCGATGGAGCACGCCACCAACATCTGCTACCCGGATTTTGCCGCCGACGGCACGCTCGGAAACGAGGACCTCATCGCGCATGAGCTCTCACACCACTGGTTCGGAAACCTCATCACCTGTGCGCGACCGCAGGAGATGTACATGAACGAGGGCCTCGCCGACTTCTGCGCCAAGCTCTTCATCGAAGATCTCTACGGCGAAGAAGCCTACAAGTCGCTCGTACGCAGCAACCACTATACCGTGGTGGCCACGGCGCACCTGCGCGACGGCGGCTGGTACGCGCTGGCCGATGTTCCGCAGAACATGACCTACGGCGAGACCAGCTACAAGAAGGGTTCGGACATCGCGCGTACGCTCCGCACCACCTTGGGTGATAGCCTGTTCAGCGCCGGGATGAAACAAGTGTTCAGCCGGAACGCCTATACCTCCATGAGCAGCGCCGCATTGCGCGACAGCCTTGGCGCGGCCACGGGCACGGACCTCACCGATTTTTTCAACGCTTGGATCTTCCAGCCCGGCGGCGCGGCCTTCATGGTGGATTCCTTTTCCGTGGTGCAGAACGGAAGCCTGTTCGACACGCAGGTCCACATCCGGCAGAAGACCCGAGGTGGTGCGAACTTCTTCCTCCATGTGCCGGTGACATTGACATGCATCGGTGCCGCCGGTGAAACGCATCAGGAACTAGTGGACCTTGACGGGGAATACTCCACGGTCACGGTGCCTTGCCCCTTCCCACCGGTGGCCGTGCGCCTGAACGATGACGAACGCTTGGCACTCTCCACCACCGTGGACACGGCCACCATCTCCACCTCCGGACAGAGGAACCTCCCCAAAGCCGACGTGCGCGTGATCATCCCCGACACGCCGCCAATTACCCATATCCGCGTGGAGGAATTCTGGGTACCGGCCGACGAGGACCTCACCGGTAATGGTGCGTTCTTCGTCTCACCGGACCGTTGGTGGCGCGTAGAGACCGACATTCAACCGGGAACGGCCATGTCCCTCCGCTTCACCTTGGACGGACGTCCGGGGTTCCCGACCGCCTATGACCTGGGCCTCGTGTCGCTCGCAGGTGGCCTTCCATTCAACGAGGACAGCTTGGTGATCCTCTACCGGCCAAACGCTGGTACATCGTGGACCGCGAGGCCCACCACGATCACCCATATCGGAAGCACCACCGACAGCAATGCACGGCTCGAAATATCCGGCCTTGCCGCAGGGGATTACACCTTCGGATGGCGGTCGCTCCCTACCAGCGTGCCCAGCGTCGCCGATCCCGTAAAGGAATGGCGCTACTTTCCCGATCCCGCCACCGACCAAGTGACTGTGACCGCACCACCGAATACAAGCTTGGATGGCGCGGTGCTGCTGATCCGCGACCTGAACGGGCGGATCATTGCCAGCCATCCGCTGCGCTCCCAGTCAACGCGCGTGGACGTCTCCAAGCTGGTTCCGCAGACCGTCCTCCTCTCGGTCCGTTCCGGGAAGGGCGCATCCGTCAACCTCGGCCCGTTGCACATCACACACTGAACCCGCTCCTGTTGTGAATCCCTTTTCCGATACTGCGGCATCCTCACTGTTCTCTTCTTCGGGATCCGCTTCGCGCAATGCCACCTCTTCCTCTCCCTGCGTGGCGGCCCGCAGGGCCACCCGATCAACAAGAGTTGAAGCTGGTTTTCCATCGGGCCCAAGCTCAACCTCGCCGCGATGAACGGCATGAGGAATTTGGTGGATATAACTACGGAACCGGAGCGCCCCCTTCGGCGGCCACGTGGACTTCCCGTAACGCTGCTTGCGCAACCGGGCCTGCCGCATCAGGCCTTCTGGACCTTCGACAACGGCTTCGACGACAACAGCAAGCGCGAGATGGAAGCCCACGACAGCAGCCGTACTGCTGATGAAAAGCGCCTGCTCCACGCCAAGAATGCGCAGTTGCACGTGCTATTGGACAGGTATATCGAGTTCGATCCGTAAGCGTCCTCAGCCCACGTACTTCAAGCTCTTCCCCGGATAGCGCGCGCTCTTGCTTAACTGTTCCTCGATGCGCAGCAACTGGTTGTACTTCGCGATCCTGTCGCTGCGTGATGCGCTGCCGGTCTTGATCATGCCGCAGTTGGTGGCCACGGCAAGGTCCGCGATGGTATTGTCCTCGGTCTCGCCGCTGCGGTGGCTCATCACGGCGGTGTATCCCGCACGTTGCGCCATTTCCACGGCCTCTAAGGTTTCCGTGAGCGTGCCGATCTGGTTCACCTTCACCAAAATGCTGTTGGCGATCCCGTCCTTGATCCCCTTGGCCAGCCGCTTGGTGTTGGTGACGAAGTTGTCATCGCCCACGAGCTGGATCTTGTGGCCCAACGCCTTCGTGAGCTTCTTCCAGCCGGCATCGTCATCCTCCGCCATGCCGTCCTCGATGCTCATGATCGGGTAGCGCGTGCTCCAATCCTTCCACATCGCGATCATGTCATCGGCGGTGAGGCTGTCGCCGGTACTTTCCAGCACGTAGCGCTGCTTTTTGGCGTCGTAGAACTCAGTGCTGGCGGCATCGATGGCGATCATGATGTCGTCGCCGGGCTTGTATCCGGCCTTCTCGATGGCCTGCACTACGAGCTTCAAGGCGTCCTCGTTGCTCTTGAGGTCCGGCGCGAAGCCGCCCTCATCGCCCACGTTGGTGCTGAGCTTCTTGGCCTTCAGCACGCCTTTGAGCGCATGGAAGATCTCGGCGCCCATGCGCAGGCCTTCCGCGAAAGTGCTCGCGCCCACGGGCATCACCATGAACTCCTGCACGTCCACCTTGTTGTCTCCGTGCGCGCCGCCGTTGAGGATGTTCATCATCGGCACGGGAAGCGTGCAGGCATTGGTGCCGCCCACGTAGCGATAGAGCGGCAGACCGGCCTCGCTGGCGGCCACCTTGGCCACCGCGAGCGAAACACCGAGGATGGCGTTGGCCCCGAGGTTGGCTTTGTTCGGCGTACCGTCCAGGCTGATCATCACCCGGTCGATCAAGGCCTGATCACCCACGTATGCGCCGAGAAGCTCATCGTTCAATGCGCCGTTCACGTTGGCCACGGCCTTCAATACGCCTTTGCCGCCATAACGCTTCTTGTCGCCGTCGCGCAGTTCCACGGCCTCATGCGCGCCGGTACTGGCACCGCTGGGCACGGAGGCACGGCCGATGTGGCCACTGTCAGTATACACGTCCACCTCGATGGTGGGATTGCCGCGGGAATCAAGGATCTCACGGGCTTGGATCTTTGCGATGACGCTCATGATGGAGAAATTGGTTTGATGAAGCCTGAATGGAACGCAGATGACGCTGAAAAAGTGGATTTTCGCAATTAGAAGAATGGTAAACGGTTGCTAGTGCTTTGTGCGGCCATGCCTGACAACCGACAACTAACAACGGACAACCGATCCATGAACGAAAGGCGTTCAACGGCACCGCCCTCAAGCGTGTTGCACATTGACTTTTGTTTGCTCGTGCTTTCGGCTTATCAGGCCCACGAAGTCATCGAAGAGGTACTGTGAATCCAACGGCCCGGGGCCAGCTTCCGGGTGATGTTGCACGCTGAATACCGGCTTGCCTTTCAGCCTTGTGCCAGCCACGCTGCCGTCGTTGAGATGGAGGTGCGTGACGTCCATGTCCGGATGCTTTTCCGCCTGCTCACGGTCCACAACGAAACCGTGGTTCTGCGAGGTCACCTCGTCCTTGCCGGTGATGATGTTGCGCACGGGGTGGTTGATGCCTCGATGGCCGTGGTGCATCTTCAGCGTACCGACGCCGTGGCATTCCGCCAGCAGCTGGTGGCCGAGACAGATGCCGAAGACCGGCAGGCCGGTTGCCACCACATCCTTGACAAGCTCGACCGCGTCCGGCATCGCCCCCGGATCGCCCGGCCCGTTGCTGAGCAAGAAACCGTCCGGCTTCCAGTCCATCATTTCCATCACGGGCGTGTGCATCGGGAAGACCCGCACCAAGCAATCGCGCTCCACTAACCAACGTATACTGTTCAGTTTGATCCCGAAATCCACCAAGGCCACGCGGTTCGGGGCATCGGCGGCACCTGCGTCGTATGCGGCGGGTGTCGATACGGTACTCGACAGTTCCAGGCCGGCCATGTCCGGTGCTTCTGCCAAACGATTCTGAAGGGCCGCATCATCCAGCCCGGTGCTGTCGATCACCGCATTCTGCGCACCGTGGTCGCGGATGTGGCGCACGAGCATCCGCGTATCGATGTCGCTGATGCCGGCAACACCGGCTTTGATCAGGAATTCCTCCAAGGACCCCGTGCCGCCCGGTCGGCTCCATACCTCGCTGAACTTCTTCACCACAAGCCCGGCGATACTGACCTTCGGGCCTTCCGACTCCCCTTCCAAGGTGTTGGGAAGCCCCACCTTCACACCATAGTTCCCGATGTGAGGCGAGGCCATCACCATCACTTGGCCGGTGTAGCTAGGGTCGGTGAAGATCTCCTGATAGCCGGTCATTCCGGTGTTGAAGCAGATCTCGCCGACAGAAGTTCCGCGGGCACCGATGGCGCGCCCTTCGAACCGCATGCCGTCCTCGAGCAGGAGAACGGCCTTGGGGCGTTGGCTTACTAACATCCGTTGTTCGTCTTGGTCCTTTTTCCGGGTGCAAAGCTACCGGTCCTAAAAAAGAACGGGGCGCTTTTCAGCGCCCCGTTCCCGATAGTTTTACACGTGATGTTCATTCCGCCTTCGGCTCCTCAGCTGCCGGAGCTTCACCTTTTGGCTCCTCCTTGGCATCTGTTTTTTCCACTGCGGGCTTGGCCGCAGCGGGCTTGCGGCTGCGACGGGTGCGCTTCACTTCAGCGCCTGCCTTCTCCTTGGCGGAGTACAGGGTGTTGAAATCCACGATCTCGATCATCGCCAGCTCGGCTGCATCCCCCAAGCGGTTGCCCAGCTTGATGATCCGGGTGTATCCGCCCGGACGGTCGGCGATCTTCGGTGCCACGTCGCGGAACAAGGCGGCGGTGGCCTCCTTGCTGCGCAGGTAGCTGAACACCGTGCGTCGGCTGTGCGTGCTGTCATCCTTGCTCTTGGTGATCAAGGGCTCCACGTATATCCGCAGAGCCTTGGCCTTGGCCAGGGTGGTCTCGATGCGCTTGTGCTCGATCAGCGAGCATGCCATGTTGCTGAGCATGCTGTCGCGATGGGCCTTCTTCCGCCCCAGAGCGTTATTCTTGTTTCCGTGTCTCATTTTCTTTTCTCGGTTGGGGCGCGAGATCTCGCGCGGATAAGGGCGCGAGATCTCGCGCCCTTACCACCTAGTCGCGGTCCAGTTTGTATTTACCGGTGTTCATCCCGAAGGTGAGCCCCTTGTTCTCCACCAGGTCCTCCAGTTCAGTGAGGCTCTTCTTGCCGAAGTTCCGGAACTTCAAGAGGTCGTTCTTGTTGTAGCTCACCAGATCACCGAGGGTCTCGATGTCCGCAGCTTTCAAGCAGTTCAGGGCACGGACGCTGAGATCCATGTCCACCAGCTTGCTCTTCAGCAGTTGGCGCATGTGCATCCCGTTCTCGTCCAGGTCGTCGACCTCGCTGGAGGCGGCGGTCATTTCGCCCACGATGCCGGAGCGGTCCTCCATCTCCAAGGTGATACGCTCGTCGCTGAACAACATGAAGTGGTGGATCAGGATCTTGGCAGCTTCCTGCAACGCGCTTTTCGGATCGATGCTGCCGTCCGTGGTCAGCTCGATGGTGAGCTTCTCGTAGTCCGTCTTCTGTTCCACGCGGGTGTTGTCCACGCTGTACTTCACGTTCTTGATGGGTGTGAAGATGGAATCGATGAAGATGGTACCGATGGCCGCGCCCTCCACTTTGTTCTCCTCGGCGGGCACATAGCCGCGGCCCTTGCCGATGGTGAGTTCCACGTGCAGCTTCACGTTGTTCTCCATGCGGCAGATCACGAGCTCCGGGTTCAGCACTTGGAAACCGGTGGTGTGCTTGCCGATGTCGGCGGCGGTGAAGCCGTCCTTACCGCCAACAGTGAAGTTGAATTTCTCGTTGTTCACGTCCTCAAGCTGGCGGCGGAAGCGTACCTGCTTGAGGTTGAGCACGATCTCGGTGACATCCTCGATGACGCCCTTGATGGTGCTGAACTCATGCTCGACACCGTCGATGCGCAGGCTGGTGATGGCGAAGCCTTCCAGGCTGCTGAGCAGGATGCGGCGGAGGGAGTTGCCGATGGTGATGCCATAGCCGGGCTCCAATGGACGGAACTCGAAAATTCCGTGCTTGTCGTCGGCTTCGATCATCGAGACCTTGTCAGGCCTTTGGAAATCTAGGATTGGCATGTGTTGCTCGGTCTGTTTGGGGGGTTCTTACTTGGAGTACAATTCGACGATCAGCTGCTCACGGATGTTCTCCGGGATCTGTGCCCGTTCGGGCATGGCGATCATCTTTCCGCTCATCGCGGCCGGGTTGAACTCCAGCCAGTCGAACCGGTTGGTGTTAGTGGAAAGGCTGTTGGTGATGGCCTCCAGGCTGCGGCTGCGCTCGCGCACGGCCACTTCATCTCCCGGGCGCAGCGTGTAGCTCGATATGTTCACCACCTCCTGATTCACCGTGATGTGGCCGTGGCCGACCAATTGGCGGGCGGCACGGCGCGTGGGGGCGATGCCCAAACGGAAGACCGTGTTGTCCAGACGAGCCTCGCACAGGCTCAGCAGGATCGCGCCGGTCACGCCCTTCTTGCTGGCCGCGGTGTGGAACATCTTGCGGAACTGGCGCTCGAGGATGCCATAGGTGTACTTGGCCTTCTGCTTTTCGTTCAGCTGAAGACTGTACTCGCTGTCCTTCTTGCGACGGCGGGCGGTGAGGCCATGCTGGCCGGGGGCATGGGGCTTGCGCTCCATCCATTTGTCGGGTCCGAAGATCGGCTCCTTGAATTTGCGGGCGATCCTGGTCTTGGGTCCTGTGTAACGTGCCATTTTCTCTTTTTTGGGTGCGGTCTGCGCACCGACAACGGAGTGCGTTCGTCGCCTCCTACGTTTGTTTTACTTGCTTCTGCTTTCTTGTGCTTACTCCTGCTTACGCAGCGTGTTCGGGTGATGCATGCATCGCCGTTACACACGGCGTTTCTTGGGTGGACGACAGCCGTTATGCGGCATGGGTGTCAGATCTAGGATCTCGGTGACCTCCACCCCGCTGTTGTGCAAGGCACGGATGGCGCTCTCGCGTCCACCTCCAGGTCCTTTCACGAATACCTTCACCTTGCGAAGGCCCATGTCGAACGCCTCACGGGCGGCTTCCTCCGCGCTCACCTGACCGGCATAGGGCGTGTTCTTCTTGCTTCCACGAAAGCCCATCTTCCCGGCGCTGGACCAGCTGATCACCTCGCCCTTGTTGTTCGTCAGGCTGATGATCAAGTTATTGAAGGTTGCACGGATGTGTGCCTGCCCGAAGGCCTCCACCACCACGTTCTTCTTCTTCTTTTTACCGGCGGCAGCGCCGCCCTTCTCTTGCTTTGCCATGTGTGTCTAGTGTTGGGGCGCGAGATCTCGTGCCCTTACCGGCTCTACTTGGTTACCTTCTTCTTGTTCGCGACCGTTTTACGCTTGCCCTTGCGGGTACGTGCGTTGGTGCGGGTGCGCTGGCCGCGGACCGGAAGCCCATTGCGGTGGCGTGTGCCCCGGTAGCTGTTGATGTCCACCAAGCGCTTGATGCTCAGCTGCACTTCACTGCGCAGTGCACCTTCCACCTTGATGTTCTCGTTGATCACCGTACGGATCTTCGCCTGGTCGTCGTCGGTCCAGTCGTTCACCTTGATGTCCGGGTCCACGCCGGCCTGTTCCAGGATGGAAAGGGCGCTGCTGCGGCCGATGCCGTAGATGTACGTGAGCCCGATGGCGCCACGTTTAGTTTTGGGGAGGTCGATGCCTGCGATACGTGCCATGCTCTTTCGGTTATCAGCCTTGACGCTGCTTGAACTTGGGGTTCTTCTTGTTGATGATGTACAGACGTCCCTTGCGGCGCACCAATTTGCAATCCACTGAACGTTTCTTGATCGAGGCCCTGATCTTCATTTGGGTCGGTGTGTTCTACTGTTCTTCACGTTTTGTACCGGAAGGTGATGCGGCCCTTGCTCAGATCGTAAGGGCTCATCTCCACCTTCACCTTGTCACCGGGAAGAATGCGGATATAGTGCATCCGCATTTTGCCCGAAATATGTGCCACGATAATATGGCCGTTCTCAAGTTCCACACGGAACATGGCATTGCTCAACGCCTCTTTGATGACGCCGTCCTGCTCTATGTTCCCTGCTCTGCTCATTCGCTTTCTTTCCTTTCCTTCTTTTTGTCGACCCGATAGGTCGACGCTACAATTCGTTCTCTGGCGCTTTCACGCCGTTGCCATTCCTCTTTCCTTCAGCACACTTTCGATGTGGCTGAATGTTGATAAGACCTCTGCTTTGCCGTTGCGGACGGCGATAGTGTGCTCGAAATGGGCGCTCGGTTTCCCGTCGCGGGTCACTACTGTCCAACCGTCGTCCAGTTGGCTCACGTCCTTCACGCCCATGTTCACCATCGGCTCGATAGCGATCACCATGCTCTCGTTCAGCTTGGCCCCATGGCCTCGCTTGCCGTAGTTCGGCACTTCCGGAGCTTCATGGAGCTTGCGGCCCACGCCGTGCCCCACCAGTTCCCGGACGATCCCGTACCCGTGCGCCTCCGCATGTTGCTGGATCGCGTAGCCGATATCGCCTGTCCGGTGGTTGGCCGTGGCCTGTTCGATCCCCAAGGCCAGGCATTCCTGCGTCACCCGCAGCAATGTCCGCACCTCCGGGGCCACATCGCCTACTTGAAAGGTGTAGGCGCTGTCACCGTAGAACTCGTTCATCAGCACGCCGCAGTCCACGCTGGCCACGTCACCGTCCTGCAACGCACGGTCGCCTGGCAATCCATGGACCACCTGCTCGTTCACACTGATCAGCAACGTGGACGGACAACCGTACAGGCCTTTGAAACCGGGTACGCCGCCATGGTCGCGGATGAACTCCTCCGCCATTTGGTCGAGCGCCGCAGTGGTCACCCCGGGGGCGATCATGCGGGCCACTTCGGCCAAGGTCTTACCAACAAGCAAAGAACTCTCTCTCACCAACGCGATCTCCTCCTCACTCAATCTGTTCACCGACTTCGTCATTTCAACCGGCCATACCGAAGGCGGAACTCGTCCTCCCTTTGATCCGCCCAGATTTCATAAGTCCGTCGTAGTGTCTCATCAACAAATGGCTCTCGACCTGCTGTAACGTGTCCAACAACACGCCCACCATGATCAACAGGGATGTCCCGCCGAAGAACTGCGCAAAGCCCTGCTTCACGCCGGCCATCACCGCGAAAGCCGGGATGATCGCAACAAGGCCCAAGAAGATGGACCCCGGCAAGGTGATGCGGCTCAACAGATCGTCGATGTAGCCCGCGGTCTGCTTGCCCGGCTTGATGCCAGGCACGAAGCCGCCGTTGCGGCGCAGATCGTCCGACAATTGGTTCGGGTTCACCGTAATGGCCGTGTAGAAGTAGGTGAAAGCCACCACCATGAGGAACAGCGTGAAATTGTACGCAAAGCTCTCATAGCGGGTGAAGTGCAACAACCACGCGGGAGGGTTGCCATTGAAGATGGGCAGCTGGGAGATGTACATCGGCACCAGCACGATGGCCTGCGCGAAGATGATGGGCATCACGCCCGCCGCGTTCACTTTCAAAGGGATGTAGTTGCGCACCCCGCCGTACTGCTTATTGCCCTGGACGCGCTTGGCGAATTGCACCGGTATCCGGCGCGTGCCTTGCACAAGCATGACGTTGCAGGCGATGATGGCCAACCAGATCACGATCTCCAAGAGTATCACCACCATTCCGCCACCACCGGTGGTGCGGCCGATGAGTTCTTGCAGGAACGATTCCGGAAGACGTGCCAAAATGCCGATCATGATGATCAAGGATACCCCATTGCCCAACCCGCGTTCCGTAATTCGCTCACCGAGCCACATTACGAACAAGGTGCCCACCGTGAGGATGATGACACTGGTCACCATCCAGAACTGTCCTTCGGGCCGTGCGCCCGCATCCACATAGGTGAGCAAGTAACCAGGTGCTTGGAAAACACAGATGATGATGGTGATGTAGCGGGTCCACTGGTTGACCTTACGGCGTCCGCTCTCCTCCTTCTGCATTTTCTGCACCATGGGCACCGCGATACCCGCGAGCTGCATGATGATGCTCGCGCTGATGTATGGCATCACGCCCAAGGCGAAGATGCTTGCCCGCGTGAAGGCCCCGCCTGTGAAGATGCTCAACAAGTCCACTAGGCCGGAACCGGCACCCGAACCGCTGCCAAGGCGGGAACTGTCCACTCCGGGAAGAGCGATAAAGCTTCCGATCCGGTAGACCAGCAACAGGCCCAGCGTGATGAGGATGCGGTTCCGCAGCTCCTCGATCCGCCAAATGTTCTTGACCGTTTCGATGAAATTCTTCATCCGCGCGTATCCACTATCTCGGTTTTTCCTCCCTTCGCCTCAATGGCGGCCTTCGCCGTTGCACTGAAGGCGTGGGCTTTTACTTCGATGGCGCCTTTCAACTCGCCACGGCCCAAGATCTTCACCAGGTCATTGCGCGAAACGAGGCCGTTCTTGCGCATGGTCGCGATGTCGATGGACTTTACGCCCGTCTTATCGGCCATGGCCTGGATGGCGTCCAAGTTGATGCCCTTGTACTCCACGCGCGTGGGGTTCGTAAAGCCGAACTTGGGCAGGCGACGCACCAAAGGGGTCTGGCCGCCTTCGAAGCCGCGGCGCCGGTTGTAGCCGGTATCCGCTTTCTGGCCCTTGTGGCCCTTGCCGCTGGTGCCACCATAGCCGCTGCCTTGGCCGCGGCCGATGCGCTTGTCCTTTTTCACCGCACCTTCGGCGGGCTTCAATTTGCTCAGGTCCTCCATCGCTCTTTCTTGTTTAGGCCTTAGGCCTCGGTCACGTTCACCAAGTGCTGCACTTTGGATACCATGCCGCGCACCTGAGGGGTTCCTTCCACTTCGTTCTTCTTGCCGATACGGCCCAAGCCCAGTGCTAAAAGGGTGTCCTTCTGACGCTTTGGGCACTTGATCTGGCTGCCGGTCTGGGTGATGATGATCTTGCTCATGATCTTATCCGTTGAAAACCTTGTCCAATTCGATACCGCGTTGACGGGCCACTGCTGCCGCGTCGCGGAGGCTTGCGAGCGCAAGGATCGTCGCTTTCACCACGTTCTGCGGGTTGCTGGACCCTTTGCTCTTGGCCAGCACGTCGGTGATGCCCGCCGATTCCAGAACTGCGCGCATGGAACCTCCGGCGATCACGCCCGTACCGTTGGCAGCGGGCTTTAGGAGCACCTGCGCACCAGCGTAGCGGCCCTCCTGCACATGCGGGATGGTACCATTGCGGAGCGGGATCTTCACGAGGTTCTTCTTCGCGTCGTCGATACCCTTGGCAATTGCCTCCTGCACCTCTTTGGATTTTCCAAGGCCGTGGCCGACCACACCGTTCCCGTCGCCCACCACCACGATGGCAGCAAAGGTGAAGGTGCGTCCCCCTTTGGTCACTTTGGTCACCCGGTTGAGGTGTACCACCGTGTCCTTCAGCTCAAGGTCGCTGCTCTTAACCGTTTTGGAATTGAAGTCTGACATGCTGCGTGTATGGGGTTCAGAAATTGAGACCGGCTTCGCGGGCGGCGTCGGCCAACGCCTTCACTCGTCCATGATACAGGTAACCATTGCGGTCGAAGACGACCTTCTCGATACCGGCCGCCTTGGCCTTCTCGCCGATCGACTTGCCTACGATCTTGGCCTGTTCGGTGCCGGGCGCTTTGTGGGCGCTCTTGTCCTTCAGGCTGCCGGCGCTCGCCAAGGTACGGCCCTGTTCGTCGTCGATCAACTGTGCATAGATCTCCGAATTGCTGCGGAAAACAGTGAGGCGCGGACGTTCGGAGGTGCCCCGGACGGTGTTGCGGATGCTGGTCTTGATGCGTGCGCGGCGCGCGGTCTTGCTGAATGCCATGGTCGATGTTATTTGCCTGCGGCTTTACCGGCCTTGCGGCGGATGTTCTCACCTACGAAACGAACGCCCTTGCCTTTGTAAGGTTCCGGCTTGCGCAGGCTGCGGATCTTGGCCGCAACTGCGCCCAACACCTGCTTGTCAATGCTTTCCATCGTCACGATGGGGTTCTTTCCTTTCTCCTGCACGGCGGTCACCGAGATCTCCGAGGGGAGCTCGAACACGACGTTGTGGGAGAAGCCGAGGGACAACTGCAACTGCTGGCCCTTCGCGGTGGCGCGGTAACCCACGCCCACCAGTTCCTGCTGTGTCTTGAAGCCCTTGGTCACGCCCTCCACCATATTGGCCACCAAGGCCCTGTAAAGGCCATGCATGGAACGATGGTGCTTGAGGTCCGTGGGGCGGCTGAAGGTCAGCACACCGGCCTCCTGGGTCACTTTGATCGCCGGGTCCAAGGTCTGGGTCAGGCTGCCCTTGGGGCCCTTCACCGTCACGACGTTCTTGTCGCTGATGCCCACTTCCACCCCTGCGGGGATCTGGATCGGTTCTTTTCCTATGCGGCTCATGGTCTGGTCTTTCTTTAGCTGACGTAGCAGATCACCTCCCCGCCCACGCCGAGCGTGCGCGCTTCCTTGTCGGTGATCACACCTTTGCTGGTGCTGATGATGGCCACGCCCAGGCCGTTGAGAACGCGGGGCAACTTGGTCGCGTCCGTGTACTGGCGCAGTCCGGGGCTGCTTACGCGCTTCAGCTCCTGGATGGCGCTGCGGCGGTCGGGGCCGTACTTCAAAGCGATCTTGATCAGGCCCTGCTTACCATCCTCCTCCGTCTTGTAGCTGAGGATGTATCCTTTGTCGTACAGGATGCGGGTGATGTCCTTCTTCAGGCCGCTGGCAGGGATCTCCACCACTTTCTTGCGCGCCATGATGGCGTTCCGCAAGCGGGTGAGGTAGTCGGCGATGGGATCTGTTGTCATTTTCTTTTCGTTGGGGCGCGAGATCTCGCGCCCTTACTTTCCGGCGCTATCTCTCACGATGGGGTCTGTCTTACCAGCTGCTCTTGGTTACGCCCGGGATCTTGCCGTCCAAGGCCATGTTGCGGAACACGTTGCGGCTGATGCCGAAGAGCCGGATGTAGCCCTTTGGACGGCCGGTAAGCTGACAGCGATTGTGCATGCGCACTTTGCTGCTGTTGGCGGGAAGCTTCTGCAAGCCGTCCCAATCGCCCGCAGCTTTCAGCGCGGCACGCTTGGCGGCGTACTTCTCCACCATCTTGGCGCGCTTACGCTCGCGGGCCTTCATTGATTCTTTTGCCATTGTCTTTCAGTTTGGGCGATGCACGCATCGCCCGTACACTATTTGGTGAAGGGGAACCCGAACGCTGCCATGAGGGCTTTGGCCTCCGCGTCGGTCTTCGCGGTGGTCACTATGGTGATGTCCATGCCTTGGATCCTGGGGGTCTTGTCGATGTCGATCTCCGGGAAGATGATCTGCTCCTTCACGCCGAAGGTGAAGTTGCCGCGACCGTCGAAGCCGGAGGCCTTCACCCCGCGGAAGTCACGTGTCCGGGGAAGGGCCACCGCGATCAACCGGTCCAGGAAGTCGTACATTTTCGCACCGCGCAAGGTGACGCGTGCCCCGATAGGCATGCCCTTACGAAGTTTGAAGTTGCTGATGTCCTTGCGCGAGATCGTCGCTTGGGCACGCTGACCGGTGATCAGGGTCATCTCCTCCACGGCATTGTCCACGATCTTCTTGTCACCAACGGCGATCCCAAGACCTTGGTTCACCGCGATCTTAACGATGCGCGGCACCTGCATGGGGCTCTTGTAGTTGAACTCCTTCAGCAGGCCGGGAACGACCTCATTCTTGTACTTCGCCCGGAGGCGGGGTGCGTAAGTGCTCATCACTTCTTCGCGGTTTTCTTGTTCTTCACTTTCACGAAGCGTTCCAGCTTCCCGTCCTTTCCTTCCTTACGGCCTACGCGACCCGGCTCACCGGTCTTCGCGTCGATCAGCATCAGGTTGCTGATGTGGATGGGCCCCTCCTTCTCCACGATGCCTCCCTGGGGAGTGGCCGTGGTGGGCTTGCTGTGCTTTTTATTGATGCGCAGGCCTTCCACCAGCGCGGTGCCGTGGCTGCGGTCAACATCGAGCACGCGGCCCTGCTTGGCGCGGTCCTCGCCGGCGAGCACCTTTACCATGTCGCCTTTCTTGATGTGTGTCTTCTGTTGCATCTGTTGGGGCGATGCATTCATCGCCCTTGCGTTTCTGATACTAGAGTACTTCCGGTGCCAGTGAGATGATCTTCATGAACTTCTTCTCGCGCAGCTCGCGGGCCACGGGGCCGAAGATGCGGGTGCCCCGCATTTCGCCGCCGGCGTCCAGCAGCACTACCGCGTTGTCATCGAAGCGGATGTAGCTGCCGTCCTTGCGGCGCGTCTCCTTACGGGTGCGCACCACCACGGCCTTGCTCACGGTCCCCTTCTTGGCACCGCTGTTCGGCAGCGCGTTCTTGATGGTGACCACCACGGTGTCCCCGATGCGGGCATAGCGGCGCGCGGTGCCGCCAAGCACGCGGATCACGAGCACTTCGCGGGCTCCGCTATTATCGGCCACTGAAAGCCGGGATTCCTGTTGGATCATGGTTCTGCTCGGTCTTAACTTACTTGGCTCGTTCAACCACTTCCACCAAACGCCAGCGCTTCAATTTGCTCATCGGGCGCGTCTCGGCGATGCGGACGGTGTCGCCCACGTGTGCATCACCCTTTTCGTCGTGCGCCATGAACTTGCTGGAGAGCTTCACGAACTTCCCGTACTTCGGGTGCATAACGCGACGCTCCACGGTGACGGTGATGCTCTTGTTCATCTTGTCACTGGTGACGATGCCCACACGCTCCTTCCGGAGGTTCCGGGTGCCGGCCTCCTGGGCCGTGGTGGTCTCTGTGCTTTCGGTGCTCATGCTTGGGCGGTGTTGGCGATCTCGCGACGGCGCATCTCGGTAAGGATCCTGGCAACGCTCTTGCGAGTTGCGCGCAGTTGGGCCGGGCTTTCCACGGGGCTTACCGCATGGTTGAAGCGCAGCTTGCCCAAAGCGTCCTGCTCGGTCTGCAGCTTATCCTGCAGTTCCAGCGGCGTAAGGTCCTTCAATTCCTGTTTTTTCTTCTTCATCACGGTAGCTTATTGACCGTCAAAATCTTCACGCGTCACGAACTTCGTGCGGATCGGCAGCTTTTGGGCAGCCAGGCGGAGAGCCTCCTTCGCGGTCTCAACGGGCACGCCGTCGATCTCGAAGATGATCTTCCCGGCACGCGTCACGGCCACCCAGTGGTCCAATGCGCCTTTGCCCTTACCCATCCGAACCTCTGCGGGCTTGCTGGTCACCGGCTTGTCCGGGAAGACCTTGATCCACACTTGCCCTTCACGCTTCATGTGGCGGGTCAGGGCCACACGGGCGGATTCGATCTGGCGTCCGGTGAGCCATACGCTCTCCATCGCTTTGAGGCCGAAGGATCCGAGTGCCACGCGGTGACCGCGTTGGGACTCGCCCTTCATGCGGCCCTTGTGCATATTGCGGCGCCGACTGCGCTTAGGTTGCAACATGGTTCTTAGTTGTTAGGACGATTACCTCCACGATTTCCACCTGGGCCGCGACGCTCGCCGCCGGGACCACCAGGGCCGCGACGCTCACCGCCGGGACCACCTGGGCCACGACGCTCACCACCACCTCCACGACGCTCTCCTCCACCGGGACCTCCTGGGCCACGACGTTCACCACCGCGACGATCGTTGCCAGGGCCCATGCGCATGCCGCCGGGTCCTTTCACTTGTCCTTGGTTCGGGCTCAGGTCACGCTTGCCGTAGACCTCGCCACGCATGATCCAGCACTTCACCCCGATGCGTCCCATCTTGGTGTGCGCCTCGGTGATGGCGAAGTCGATGTCGGCACGCAGGGTGTGCAACGGCACACGGCCTTCGCGGTATTTCTCGGTACGGGCGATCTCGGCGCCGTTCAAGCGGCCGCTCACCTGCACTTTGATGCCTTCAGCGCCCATGCGCATCGTGCTGGCCACGCTCATCTTCATGGCGCGACGGAAGCTGATGCGGCCCTCCAATTGGCGGGCGATGCTGTCGGCCACCAAACGGGCGTCGAGCTCGGGGCGCTTGATCTCGAAAATGTTGATCTGGACGTCCTTGCCGGTGAACTTCTTCAGCTCCTCGCGCAACTTGTCCACCTCGGAACCGCCACGACCGATGATGACACCAGGGCGTGCCGTGTTGATCGTCACGGTCACCAGCTTCAAGGTGCGCTCGATGATGATGCGGGAGACGCTCGCCTTTTTCAAGCGGGCCATGAGGTATTGACGGATCTTCTCGTCCTCCACCAGTTTATCGGCGTAATTATCGCCGCCGTACCAGTTGCTGTCCCAGCCCTTGATGAGGCCCAGGCGTTGGCCGATCGGGTTTGCTTTTTGTCCCATTATGCTTTGTTCTCGGCGGTTTCCTCCGGTGCGGTGTCCACGATCAAGGTCACGTGGTTGCTGCGCTTTACCATGCGGTAGGCGCGGCCCTGAGGTGCGGGCAGCATACGCTTCAACCCGGTGCTTTCGTCCACCATCACCGTCTTCACGACCAGCTTGGTGTCTCCGGCCTTCTTCTCGTTCTTCGCTTCCCAGTTGGCGATGGCGCTCATCAAGAGCTTTTCCAACGGCTTGCTGGCGTGGCGGGTGCTGAAGCGCAGCAGGCCCAGCGCCTTCTCCACTTCCACGCCGCGGATGTTGTCCGCCACCTGGCGCATCTTGCGCGGGCTGGTGGGAACCTTGCGGAGGCTGGCCACCGCAACGTCCTTCTTGGCCTCCTTCCGCTTATCAGCGGCTATTTTCTTGCGCGATCCCATGTTACTTTCTGTTGTTGCCGGCGTGACCACGGTAGGTACGCGTCGGGGCGAACTCCCCCAGTTTGTGGCCCACCATGTTCTCGGTGACGTACACCGGGATGAACTTGTTCCCGTTGTGGACGGCGAAGGTCAACCCCACGAACTCCGGGGTAATGGTGCTGGGGCGCGACCAGGTCTTCAGGACGGTCTTCTTGCCGGCCTGTTGCATTTCGGTAACGCGCTTCGCCAACTTGTAGTGGACGAACGGGGGCTTCTTGAGTGAACGGCTCATCTGCTATCGGGTGATCAGGCTTTCTTGTGGTTGGCCCGCTGAATAATGAACTTGTTGGAGATACGCTTGGGTGCCCGTGTCTTTTTGCCTTTGGCCAGAAGGCCGTTGCGGCTGCGCGGATGACCGCCGGAAGCCCGGCCTTCGCCACCACCCATCGGGTGATCGACGGGGTTCATCACCACGGGACGTACGCGCGGTCGACGGCCCTGCCAACGGGTGCGGCCAGCCTTACCGCTGCGCTGCAGCATGTGCTCGGAATTACCCACGGTACCCACTGTGGCCATGCAGCTCACCAACACCATGCGGACCTCGCCGCTCGGCATCTTCAGGGTGGCATAGCGGCCTTCACGGGCATTCAGCTGGGCGAAGGTGCCCGCGCTGCGTGCGAAGGAGCCTCCCTTGCCGGGCTGGAGCTCAACGTTGTGCACCAAGGTACCCAAGGGGATATCGCTCAATGGGAGCGCATTGCCCACTTCCGGGGGAGCGCCCTTGCCGCTCACCACCACCTGGCCCACTTTCAGGCCGGCAGGTGCGAGCATGTAACGCTTCTCGCCGTCCGGGTAGAACACCAGAGCGATGCGGGAGCTACGGTTCGGATCGTACTCGATGGTCTTCACCACGCCGGCGATGCCCACCTTGTCGCGCTTGGTATCGATCACCCGATAGCGCTGCTTGTGACCACCGCCGATGTAGCGCATGGTCATCTTGCCCGAGTTGTTCCGGCCGCCGCTCTTGTTCGCGCGCCCACGGAGCAGGCTCGCTTCGGGGATATTGGTGGTGATCTCCTCGAAATCGATGGCCACCTTGTGACGGGTGCCAGCGGTAACGGGGTTCATTTTACGGATGCCCATGATCTTCGCTTGTTCGAGGGTCAGAGATTGCTGTAGAGGTCGATGGTCTCACCTTTTTCCAAGGTGACGATGGCCTTCTTCCAAGTGCTGGTACTGCCACGCAGGATGTTGGTCTTCGTATAGCGCGTGCGATCCTTGCCGCGCACGATCATCGTGCGCACGCCGGTGACCTTCACATTGAATTCCTTTTCCACCGCGGCGCGGATCTCGACCTTGTTGCTCTTGCGGTCGACAACGAAGCCGTAGCGGCCTTCGTTCTCGCTTTGGGCGGTCATCTTCTCGGTGATGAGGGGGCGGATGATGATGCTGCTCATTGCGCTTGCTTGCTGAGGGTGGATTCCAACGGGGCGATCGCGTCGGCAGCGATCAACACCCTATTGGCGTTCATGATGTCGTAGGTGTTCAACTCGCTGGCGACCACCACGCGGGCGCCCTGGATGTTCCGGGTGCCGAGCAGCACGTTGTCGTTCTTTGTCGCCAACACCACCAAGGCCTTGCGGCCGGTGAGGTTGAACGCCTTCAGCATGCCGGCGTAGACCTTGGTCTTCGTGCTGTCCATGCCACTGCCGTCCAGCACGGTGATGGTGCCGTTCTTGGCCTTGTGCGTGAGGGCGCTGCGGCGGGCCAGGTCCTTCACCTTCTTGTTCAGTTTGAAGTGGTAGTCACGGGGCTTTGGGCCGAACACGCGGGCACCGCCCTTCAACAAGGGACTCTTGATGGAACCCTTTCGGGCTCCGCCAGTCCCCTTCTGCCGGTGCAGCTTGCGGGTGGAACCGCTAAGCTCGCTCTTCTCCAAGGTCTTGGAGGTGCCCTGACGACGGTTCGCCAAGTGCTGTTTTACGTCCAGCCAGATGGCGTGGTCGTTCGGCTCAACACCGAAAACCGCATCGTTCAGTTTGGCCTTCTTGCCGGTGGACTTTCCGTCCGCGCTGTGGATATCGAGTTCCATCTTACTTCCAGATGATCACAATTCCGCCCTTGGGCCCGGGAATGGAGCCATGAACGACCATGAGGTTTCTTTCCTTGTCGATCTTCACCACTCGGAGGTTCTCCGTGGTGATCTTGTTGCCGCCCATGCGACCTGCCATGCGCAGGCCCTTGAACACGCGCGCCGGGTAGGACGAGCCGCCCAATGAACCGGGAGCGCGTGAACGGTCGTGCTGGCCGTGGGTGGCTTCGCCAACACCGCTGAAGCCGTGGCGCTTCACCACACCTTGGAAACCTTTACCCTTGCTAGCGGAGGTGACTGTGACAAAGCCACCTTCCAGGAAGATGTCGGTGTCCACTTTGTCGCCCAGTTTCAACTCTTCGGTGAACTCCTTGAACTCATGGCTCTTCACCTTGGGCGTGGTGCCAGCTTTCTTAAAGTGGCCGATGGCCGCGGAAGTGGCGTTCTTCTCGCCACGCTCGCCATAGGCCAGCTGAACGGCATTGTAGCCGTCCTTTTCAATGGTCTTCACGTGGGTCACCACGCAGGGGCCGGCCTCAAGCACGGTGCAACCCAACAGGTTGCCCTCCGTGTCATAGAGGCTGGTCATCCCGACCTTTTTTCCGATCAATCCGCTCATTTTTCTTTTTGTTGGGGGCGATGCTTCCACCGCCCTTGCACTTGCTGTCTATCTATCGTAGCGCTCCGCGTATCTTTCTACGGTCAGACCTTGATCTCCACGTCCACGCCACTGGGGAGTTCCAGTTTCATCAGCGCATCGATGGTTTTGCTGCTGGAGCTGTATATGTCCATCAGCCGCTTGTAACTGCACAGTTGGAATTGCTCCCGAGCCGTCTTGTTCACGTGCGGCGAACGCAGCACCGTGAAAATACGCTTGTGCGTGGGCAACGGGATGGGGCCGCTGACGACGGCACCCGTGCTCTTCACCGTCTTCACGATCTTCTCGGCGCTCTTGTCGACGAGGTTGTGATCGTAAGACCGCAGCTTGATCCTGATCTTTTGGGTCATCACTTAAGGGTCGACTTATGCTGAAACTTTACCACGGACCTTGGCCAAAACGGCTTCGGTGATGTTATTGGGAGCCTGCTCATAGTGGCTGAACTCCATGGTGCTGCTGGCACGGCCGGAACTCAGGGTACGCAGGGAAGTGACGTAGCCGAACATCTCGCTCAAAGGCACCGTGCCCTTGATCGCCTTTGCGCCGCTACGGTCCTCCATGCCTTGGATCTGTCCGCGACGACGGTTGAGGTCGCCGACGATGTCGCCCATGTTCTCCTCGGGCGTGATCACCTCGATCTTCATGATCGGCTCGAGCAGGATCGGCTTGGCTTTGGGCACCGCCGAACGGAAGGCGCTCTTCGCAGCGATCTCAAAGCTCAGTGCGTCGGAGTCCACGTTGTGGAAGCTTCCGTCGTACAAGGTCACCTTCATGCTCTCGATGGGGTACCCTGCCAACACACCGTTCTGCAACGAATTCGCAAAGCCCTTCTGCACCGAGGGGATGAATTCCTTGGGGATGGATCCACCCTTGATGGAATCGACGAACTCCAAGCCGATCTTGGCGGGGTCCGTCTGTGGCTCGATGCGCACGTGGATGTCCGCGAATTTGCCTCGGCCACCGGTCTGTTTCTTGTACAGTTCCCGGTGCTCCACCGTTCCGGTGATGGCCTCCTTGTATTTCACTTGGGGGGCACCTTGGTTGAGTTCCACCTTGAACTCGCGCTTCATACGGTCCACCAAGATCTCCAAGTGCAGTTCGCCCATACCGTTGATCACGGTCTGGCCTGTCTCCTCATCGGTATTCACCTTGAAGGTCGGATCTTCCTCGGCCAGTTTGGCCAACGCCTGTCCCATCTTGTCCAGGTCGGCCTGGGTCTTGGGTTCGATGGCGATACCGATCACCGGCTCGGGGAAGCTCATGCTCTCGAGGATGATCTGCTTGCTCTCGTCGCACAGCGTGTCACCGGTACGGATATCCTTGAAACCGACGGCCGCGCCGATGTCACCGGCTTCGATGACGTCCACGGGGTTCTGCTTGTTGGAGTGCATTTGGAAAATGCGGCTGATGCGCTCCTTCTTGCCCGTGCGCATGTTCTGCACATAGCTGCCCGCGTCCACCTTGCCACTGTAACAGCGGAAGAAGGCCAATCGGCCCACGAAGGGGTCCGTGGCGATCTTGAACGCCAAAGAGGCCATCGGCTCGGTAACGCTAGGCTTCCGCAACAGCTCCTCGCCCGTGTCAGGGTCGGTGCCGGTAACAGCCTCAATGTCCATGGGGCTGGGCAGATAGGCCATCACGGCGTCGAGCATGGTCTGCACGCCCTTGTTCTTGAACGCTGACCCGCAGAGGATCGGCGTGATGCTCATGTTGATGGTACTGATGCGGATGGCGTTCATGATCTCCGCCTCCGTCAAGCTGTCCGGATCAGCGAAGTACTTCTCCATCAACTTGTCGTCGCTTTCGGCGACGGCTTCGATCAACTTGTCGCGCCACTCCTTCACGGTGTCCTTCAGGTCTTCAGGAATGGGGACTTCCGACCAGGTCATGCCTTGGTCGGCCTCGTTCCAGACCATGCCGTGGTTATTCACCAGGTCGACCACGCCAAGGAAACCCGCTTCGGCGCCGATGGGCACTTGCAAAGGCACCGGGTTCGCACCGAGGCGGCTCTTGATCTGGGCCACTACTTTGAAGAAGTCCGCACCGCTGCGGTCCATCTTGTTGACGAAGCCGATGCGGGGCACTTTGTACTTATTGGCCTGGCGCCACACGGTCTCGCTCTGGGGCTCCACGCCACCAACGGCGCAGAACAGCGCCACGGCACCGTCCAGTACGCGCAGGCTGCGCTCCACCTCCACGGTGAAGTCCACGTGGCCCGGGGTGTCGATCAGGTTGATCTTGTACTCGTTGCCGCGGTATTTCCAGGCGGTGGTGGTGGCAGCGCTGGTGATCGTGATGCCACGCTCCTGCTCCTGCGCCATCCAGTCCATGGTGGCCGCGCCATCATGCACCTCCCCGATCTTGTGCGTGAGGCCTGTGTAATAAAGAATGCGCTCCGACGTGGTCGTCTTGCCGGCATCGATGTGCGCCATGATGCCGATGTTGCGCGTGTATCTGAGGTCGCGGGCCATGTGGGGTCCTGGGGGTCTGCTGTGTTTAGAAGCGGAAGTGGCTGAACGCCTTGTTGGCCTCGGCCATCTTGTGTACTTCCTCTTTCTTCTTGAAAGCCGCACCCTCTTCTTTGGCGGCGGCCATGATCTCGTTGGCGAGCCTTTGCTCCATGCTGCGCTCGTTGCGCTTGCGGCTGTAACCGATCAACCACTTCATTGCCAAGCTCTCCTTGCGGCTCTCACGCACCGGCTGGGGGATCTGGAAGTTCGCCCCGCCAACGCGACGGCTGCGCACCTCCACTTGCGGGGTGACGTTCTGGATGGCCTTGCGGAAAGTATCCATGCCGTCCTCGCCGGTCTTTTCAGCCACCATATCGATGGCACTGTAGAAGATGTCGAACGACTTGCTCTTCTTGCCGTCGTACATCAGGTTGTTCACGAACTTGGTCACCTGCACCTGACCGAACTTCGGGTCGGGGAGCGTGTTGTGCTTGGCTGCTTTCTTACGCATCGTTCTGAGTGTAGACCGTTACTTTTTGGCGGCGCCTGCCTTTTTGCGCTTGGTGCCGTACTTGCTGCGGCGCTGGTTCCGGCCCTCTACCCCGCTGGTGTCCAACACACCGCGAACGATGTGGTATTTCACACCGGGAAGGTCCTTCACCCTGCCACCGCGCACCAGCACGATGCTGTGCTCCTGCAGGTTGTGGCCCTCTCCACCGATGTAGGCGATCACCTCCATCTTGTTGGAGAGGCGCACCTTGGCCACCTTGCGAAGTGCGGAATTCGGCTTCTTCGGGGTGGTCGTGTACACCTTGGTGCATACGCCGCGGCGTTGGGGGCACTGGGTCAAGGCAATGGACTTGCTCTTGACGGTGGGGACCTTGCGGCCTTTGCGGATCAGCTGTTGAATGGTTGGCATGAAGCTCCGTTTCGTCCTGTTTATCAACGATTTTGCCCATTTCCTCCGGCAAAATTCGGGCTGCAAATGTAGCGGTTTCCCCCAGACGACCAAGGGGAGGGGGGTAAAATGTTTCAAGCGCAACCGTGAAAAAGTGGCATTCAGTCCTGATTGACCGCTCTTACCTCATCTTATGTGTCTGTTATACAGCACTTTACACCAAACAAACTGATCTGCCCGAGCTGTTCATATCCCTATGAAACTTCGCAATATTCAGACAAAACGCTACCTTTGATGGTATCATTTGATACTATTGTGTACCCGACCACCTATTCCCTCACGCCGCAGACCCTGTCCCTCTTGGCCTCCATCTCCGAGCGGCTCGGCGAGGTGCGTGCCGCCCATCTTCACCACCCCTCTCCCCTGCTGAAGCGGGCCCACCGGGTCAGCACCATACACGCCACCCTAGCCTTGGAGGACAATCCATTGGACCGGAGGTCCATTGCGGAGCTGTTGGACGGCCATATGCCGCATACCTCCAGCTCGGCCGTGCTGGAAGTCCTGAACACCATCCGCCTCTATGACCTCCTTCCCACGCTGGACCCCTTTATGGGCCATGACCTCAGGCACGCCCACGGCGAGCTGATGCACGGGCTGGCGCTGGACCCCGGCCAATACCGCACCGGGGCCATGGAGGTGATCTACGGTGACCGGCCGGGGACCCGCAAAGCGGCCGGTGGCAACATCTCCAGTCAGGTGGAACAGTTGCTGCATTTCGCGGAGAATGACGAGGCCCCCATGTTGATCACCAGCTGTGTGCTGCACTACGGCCTGATCAACCTCCGCCCCTTCACCGCAGGGAACGGCCGTATCGCGCGGCTCTGGCAAAAGCTGATGTTGATGCGGCAATGGCCCGTGTTCGCTTACCTCCCGTTGGAAGGCTTCATCCAACGCGGCCGCAACGGATACTACGCCGCCATGGAACATGCCGACCGCCAGGAGGACTGCGGCGTTTTCATTACCTATATGATGGAGCGGATCGATGAGGCTCTGCACGAGTTGCTCACTCGCGAACGGCCAGTGCTGACAGGACCTGACCGCATCTCCACTTTCATTTCGGGCAGTGACCGGGGACGTTTTACCCGAAAGGATTACCGCAACGCCTTCCCCGAGCTTTCCACCGCAACAGCTAGCAGAGACCTGGCGGATGCGGTCGATGCCGGATCGATCATGCGCACCGGGACCGGAAGGGTGGCTTGGTACCGGGCGCCCGGGACCCGGAAGCACGGTTAGTCGTGCGGAAGCACGGCACGCATCATCGCTCCAACTTTCCAACGGGTTGCGGACATTACAATAGCAGTTCGATCAATAGCGAGAGGTTACGGCCTGTATAGGTCGCCGGAATATTCCGCTTTCGCAAGATCGCTCGGAAAGCGCACCTTATGACTAACACAAAGCGAAGACCGCACCTTTTCAACATCCCTTCCCCACCCCGTCCTGCCCGCTAACTTTGGCGGCACATGGATCATTTGAAAGGGCTGAACCCCGCCCAGCTCGCCGCCGTGGAGGCCACCGAAGGCCCCACCATGGTGATCGCAGGGGCCGGCAGCGGCAAGACCCGCGTGCTCACCGTACGGATCGCACACCTCCTCACCAAAGACGTGGATGCCTTCCGCATCCTCGCGCTCACCTTCACCAACAAGGCGGCGAAGAGCATGAAGGAACGCATCGCCAAGCTGGTGCCCGGCGGCGAGGCGCAAAGTCTCTGGATGGGCACCTTCCACAGTGTTTTCGCACGCATCCTCCGCGCCGAGGCCGACAAGCTGGGCTATCCGAAGGACTTCACCATATATGACAGTGACGACAGTCGCTCGCTGATCCGCACGATCGTGAAGGAATTCAATCTGGACGAGAAGCTCTACAAAGCCAACTTGGTGCATGGGCGCATCAGCATCGCGAAGAACAACCTCATCGGGCCGAGGGACTACTTGGAGAACGTGGAGCTGATGAGCAGCGACGCCGCCAACATGCGCCCGCAGATCGGCCTGATCTACCAGCAGTATGCCGCACGCTGTTTCCGCGCCGGCACCATGGATTTCGACGACCTGCTCTTCCTCACCAACATCCTCTTCCGCGACCACCCGGACGTGATGCTGAAGTACCAGCAGCGCTTCCAGTACATCCTCGTGGACGAGTACCAGGACACCAACCTCGCGCAGTACAACATCGTGCGCACCCTTGCGGCACGGCACCAGAACCTCACCGTGGTGGGCGACGACAGCCAGAGCATCTATGCCTTCCGCGGGGCGAACATCCAGAACATCCTCAACTTCAAGAAGGACTACCCGGAGCACCAGGTCTTCAAACTGGAGCAGAACTACCGCAGCACGAAGAACATCGTGAACGCGGCGAACAGCCTGATCGAGAAGAACCGCGAGCGTCTCGATAAGACCGTGTGGACGGCCAACGAGGAAGGCACGCCTTTGCCGGTGGTCCGCAGCGTGAGCGACAACGAGGAAGGCCGCTTCGTGGCGAACGACATCTTCAGCACCAAGATGCACGAGCAGGTGCCGAACCACGGCTTCGCGATCCTCTACCGCACCAACGCGCAGAGCCGCAGCATGGAGGAAGCGCTGCGGAAGATGAACATCCCCTACCGCATCTACGGCGGCCTCAGCTTCTACCAGCGCAAGGAGGTGAAGGACCTCATCGCCTACTTCCGCCTCACCTGCAATCCCAACGACGAGGAGGCCTTGAAGCGTGTGATCAACTATCCGGCGCGCGGCATCGGGCAGAGCACCATCGAAAAGCTGATGGTGACCGCGAACCAGCACGACAAGAGCATCTGGGACATCATCCATGACCATCTCGGAGAAGTGGGCCTGCACGAAGGCTTGAAGAAGAAGATCGCGCAGTTCGTGATGATGATCCGTAGTTTCCAGACGATGCTGGAGACGCAAAGTGCATACGCCCTCGGCGAGTACATCGCACGCACCACCGGCCTGTTGCAGGACCTCTTCGCGGACAAGACCCCAGAGGGCGTGAGCCGCTACGAGAACATCCAAGGTCTGCTGAACGGCATGAAGGAGTTCAGCGACCCTTCGACAGGCTCAGGGGCCGCTGAACCGGGTGTGGATCCCGAAACGCTGGCCGATGGCGAGCAGACGCTGCGCACCCTGCCGGATTTCCTCATCGATGTGGCGCTGCTCACCGACGCCGACAACAACGACCCGAACGACCAGGACCGTGTGAGCCTGATGACCGTTCACAGCGCAAAGGGCTTGGAGTTCCCGTACGTTTATGTCGTTGGTCTGGAGGAAAACCTCTTCCCGAACATGATGGCCGTGCAAAGCCGCGCCGACTTGGAAGAAGAGCGCCGCTTGTTCTACGTGGCGATCACACGCGCGGAGAAACGCGCCACGCTGAGCTATGCGACCAGCCGCTACAAATGGGGCACGCTCCAGAGCGCCGAGCCGAGCCGGTTCTTGCAGGAGATCGACAAGAAGTACTTGGAACTCCCGACACGTCACGAGATGCCGAGCTCCGATGCCTATCGGAGCAGCCGGGGGCCTTCCTTCGCTGAGCGGAACGGTTTTACCGAACGCCCGGCTTCAACCGCCCCTGCGCGCAGAGCACCAATTCAGGAACGTAGCCGCCCTGCTGCCACAAGCGCGGCACCTCCGCCTATGAAGCGGAACCTGAAGAAGATCTCCACCTCGGGCTCACCTTTGGAAGCAACAAGCACATTGGGCGAAGCCGTTGCTGCCGACATCCAAGAGGGCGTCACCGTGGAACATGCCCGGTTCGGTAAGGGCAAAGTGGTGAAGGTGGAAGGTGCACCACCGGACCAGAAGGCCACGATCTTCTTCCCCAGTGCCGGGCAGAAGCAGCTGTTGTTGCGCTTCGCGAAATTGAAGGTGTTGAATTAGGACGCAGAGACGCCGAGGCGCTGAGAACTATTCGCCCTATTCCCCTACATTTGGCCCACCACGTCCGATGCCTATCGGACCTTGGCCCTCCCTAACGGACGCGCCTATTGAATCTTTACCGGCCCACCCGACTTCTTCCCGCATGAGCTTCGCATTCGACTACAACACCCAGCGTAACCACTTGATCATTCCCGAGTACGGACGCTATGTGCAACGCATGGTGGAGCTTTGCATGGAGGAGGAGGACAAGGAGAAGCGCACCCGCATGGCCCGCGCCATCGTGCAGACCATCGGCAAGCTGAACCCGCAGCTGCGCAGCAATGAGAACAGTGACCGCACGTTCTGGGACCACATGCATGTGATGGCCGGCTTCGCCCTCGATGTGGACAGCCCCTACCCCGTGCCCACCGCGGAAGGCCTTAAGTCCAAGCCACAGCCAGTGGCCTATCCCAAGACCACGATCCGCTTCGGGCACTATGGCAAGCTGGTGGAACGCATGATCGAGCAGTGCGCCGCGATGGAGGAAGGCCCGGAAAAGGCGGCCTTCACGCTGATGATCGCCAACCAGATGAAGAAGCAGTTCCTTACTTGGAACCGCGACAGCGTGGGCGACGGCGCGATATTGAAGGACCTCGCCGACCTCGGGAAAGGCGAGTTGAAGCTGGAACCGGAACAGCAGCTGGCCAGTACCGATGCATTGCTCCAGGCCCAAAGGAACGGGCCCAAGAATGCCGTGGACCCTGTGCGCAAACGCCACAAGAACAACAGTGGTGGTGGTGGAAATAAGAAGCGCTACCGCAACCGGAATAAGAAGCGGTACTAGGTTCCCAATGCGTCGATCAGATGATCAAAGAATCAGATGATGGAATGCCTTTGCTGCGATCGCTTCGGCTGGAGATCTGTTTGAGAGACCTTTACTGAGGATAGAAGAGGTCTTTCTGAACGGAGATAGCACTTGTGAAGCAATAGGCTCGGAGCGGTTGCCGTTCCAATAGCCATGTTCAGGTTCGGGCTTTTTTACCTTTCACTACTATGCTTCATTGCACCGGCATTGGGTCAATGGACAATTGGGCCGCGAGCGGACTTGGCGTTGTTCCGGGGCTCACCACGTTATATCGCTTACGGGATCGGCGCAAGTGCGACGTATAGTCCACAGAAGCGGAACTACTGGACCGCCGATGGGGCTTATCACATTCCCCACGTCGACCATTTCATCTATGTACAGGGTCCCCGGAATCTGGCCATCGGAGATACCACCTCTTCAACTTGGCGGATCAACGCGCACGAAAGTCATGTCTCCATTTCCCTCGGCTTTCAACGAACGTTCAACCACCGACAAAGATCCATGGAATGGTATTGGAAAGTGGCCTCCGGGTTCGGCATCGACCGACGTCGATCCGAGGGCGAGTTGACATACAAGTATTCCGGGGAGCAACGTCATTTTGACTTTTCATCGCACAGCACGTACATCCCTCTCCTTGCCGGCGGCGGGCGGATCTGGCATTTGGACCATTCCGATCTTGCCTTGGAGCTTTCGGGAATGGTCCCGTGCTATTCGATCACCGACCGTGAGTTCGGGCTCATGACCCGCGACTACTCCTTGTATTTGACATTCCAATATCGCTGGCGGGTCTGACCGGGCATTCCTCCGTCACCTACATCCACTTGTTGAAAGCATTCCCGCTTGCTACGCCGGATACGCCCCTTCCCTTCCTTGTTTCGCAACATGGGAAGTTTCAAGATCGAAGGAGGCCATCGCCTCAGTGGTGAGCTAATTCCGCAAGGCGCGAAAAATGAAGCGCTGCAAGTATTGTGTGCCGTGCTGTTAACAAGCGAGCCGGTAAGGATCAGTAATGTGCCGGATATTGTGGACGTGAACAAGATGATCGACCTGCTGCGCGCCATGGGCGTGGAGGTGGAAAAGCTCGGCGAAGGCGATTGGCGCTTCCAAGCGAAGACCGTAGACCTGGAATTTTTCCTGCGGCCCGAGTTCAAGCAGATGGGCGGCGGGTTGCGCGGCAGTGTGATGGTAGTGGGACCTTCACTCGCCCGTTTCGGCAGCGGCTACATCCCCACACCGGGCGGCGACAAGATCGGCAGGCGCCGGTTGGACACGCACTTCATCGGCTTCGAAAAGCTGGGGGCAACCTTCAACTACGATGCTAAGGAAGGCTTCTTCAAGGCGGAGGCGAAACGGCTGAAAGGCGCCTACATGTTGTTGGACGAAGCCAGCGTGACCGGTACCGCGAACATCGTAATGGCCGCCGTGCTTGCCGAAGGCCGCACCACCATCTTCAACGCCGCCTGCGAGCCGTACCTGCAGCAATTGTGCAGCATGCTCGTGCGCATGGGCGCCAAGATCCAGGGCATCGGCAGCAATCTGCTCCACATCGATGGCGTGAATGAACTCGGTGGCACGGAGCATCGCCTGCTCCCCGACATGATCGAGATCGGCTCCTTCATCGGCATGGCCGCCCTCACCCGCAGTGCCATCACCATCAAGGACACGGGGTATGAGCATCTCGGCGTCATTCCCGACACCTTCCGGCGGTTGGGCATTCAAGTGGAACGCAAAGGCGACGACATCCACATCCCCGCGCAGGACCACTACGCCATCACCCGCTTCATCGACGGCAGCCTCATGAACATCAGCGATGCGCCGTGGCCCGGCTTCACGCCCGACCTCATCAGCATAATGATCGTCACCGCCACGCAGGCGAAGGGCAGCGTGCTGATCCACCAGAAGATGTTCGAGAGCCGCCTGTTCTTCGTGGACAAACTGATCGAAATGGGCGCGCAGATCACCCTCTGCGACCCCCACCGCGTGCAGGTGAACGGCCACGATTTTGGACAGCCCTTACGCGGTATCACCATGACCAGCCCGGACATCCGTGCGGGGGTCTCCCTGTTGATCGCCGCGCTCAGCGCTGAGGGCACCAGCGTTATCCACAACATCGAGCAGGTGGACCGGGGCTACCAGCGCATCGCGGAGCGGCTCAACGCTATCGGTGCGAAGATCGAACGGCTGCCATGAAGAGGGCGCAGAGGTAACGGGGGTAAGGGAGGTAAGGGAGGTAAGGGGTGTAAGGGGTGTAAAGGTGGAACGGAGCTATGTAGACCTCATCTTCCTTTTCCACCATCTCGTCCATGACTTCCCTTACCTCCACCCCTTCCATGAACTCAATAAATCAGCGCATCACCTTGAACACGATCTTCGCCCCATGAAATTTTCATTCATCACCTGCCTTGTCGTTCTCGGCACTATCGCCTTCCACACGGCGCATGCCCAGGAACGGCTTAGCGGCATCACTGTGGGGCAACAGGCCCCGGACATCGCCATGCCCGACCCCGCAGGCGACACCCTGCGCCTTTCGGACCTTCGCGGGCATATCGTGCTGCTGGACTTCTGGGCCAGTTGGTGCCGGCCCTGCCGCATGGAGAACCCGCACGTGCGTGCAACCTATCACGCCTACAAGGACAGCCTCTTCACCGATGCCAGCGGCTTTCGCGTCTTCAGCGTGAGCTTGGACCGTGCCGGTGGCGGAGACGCTTGGAAGAAGGCGATCGAGCAGGACCAATTGGACTGGCCTTGGCATGTGGGCGCGGTGGAAAGCGGGATCAACAGCGCCGCCAACACCTACCAGGTGCGCTTCATCCCGACCAACGTGCTCATTGACGCCCAAGGGAAAGTGATCGCCATGGACGTCCACGGCGATGACCTGGACCATGCCCTAAACGCTTTGCTGGAGCGCGATCCCGCCAAGATCGCCGAAATGGAGAAGCAGAAATCCAAAGCGGAAAAGGAAGAGGCCAAGGCGGAACGCAAAAGGAAGCGGAAAGAAAAAAGGTGAACCGCTCCGGTCGACTTTCCCATTCCGGCACGATGATGGATGCGATGCCGCCTCCAGCGCACCTTAAATTCGCACCATGAACCTCTCCTCCGTGATGACAAAGACACGTATCGCCCTAGTGGCCAGTGTGGCCTTGCTGGCCGTTTTCGGTTTTACCTCACGCATGGACGAGGGCGGACCGGTCAAGGACGGCACGGCCATCGGCGACAAAGCCCCGGAACTGGCCTATTACAACCCGGACAGCACCAAAGTGATCACGCTGTCTTCCCTGAAAGGTCAATACGTGCTACTGGACTTCTGGGCCAGCTGGTGCGGCCCCTGCCGCCGGGAAAACCCCAACGTGGTGCGTGCCTATGACAAGTATAGCAAGGCCAAGTTCAAGGATGCCAAAGGCTTCACCGTGTACGGCGTAAGCTTGGACAAGAGCCGCTCAGCATGGAAACACGCCATTGAACAGGACAAACTGGCTTGGCCCAACCATGTGAGCGACTTGGGCGCATGGAGTTCCGCAGGTGCACGCATCTACGGTGTCAACTCGATCCCCATGAACTTCCTGATCGACCCGAAAGGGATCATCGTGGCCAAGAACCTCCGGGGCGACCAGCTCGACAAGGCGCTGGACCCGTTCGTGAAGAGCTTCTGAGCCCTCCCCGATCCATGCCTTCCTGCGGAATTGTCCTTCGCAGCCCCTTGATCCTGTCGATCTGTCCCATCTTCGCGCCGCAATGGCCGCCCTTGACGGAACGGCACTGAACTTGTCCCGTGCGCAATCCATTCCGCAAATCCAAGAAAACCATGTCGGAACGACCAGAAGTCGGCCCCGAGGAGCGCACCCGTGAAAGCGATGCCCAAGAGCACGCTGCGAGCCAATTGAGCAAAGCCAGTGAGGCCGCCGCCGAACGCGCCATGGGCGATGATGGCACCGGCGAGAGCTACGAGAGTGAAACCCTACGGGCGGAACTCGACGCCCTGCGCACGGAACACGATGCCCTGCATGACAAATTTGTGCGCCTGCACGCCGAGTTCGACAACTTCCGCAAGCGGACCGCCAAGGAGCGCATGGACCTCTTGATGAGCGCCGGTGCCGATACCATCATGAGCATCCTGCCCGTGCTGGACGACATGGAACGCGCCATTGCCCACAACACCGAGGTCAACGACATCAATGCGGTGAAACAGGGCTTCGAGCTGATCCGCCAAAAGTTCGCCAACATCCTATTGGCCCATGGCCTGAAGCCGATGCAAGCCAAGGGGCAGCCCTTCGACCCGGAATTGCACGAGGCCATCAGCCAAGTGCCTTCCCCGGACAGCAAGATGAAGGGCAAGGTGCTGGAGGAGGTGGAAAGCGGTTACACCCTGAACGACAAAGTATTGCGCCACGCCAAGGTGGTTGTAGGTGCGTGACGTGTCGCGCCCCTACAACCACCTTGGCGTAGGGGCTTGTATGGGCGATGCATGCACCGCCCATACAGGCCCCGATAACGACCACCAATGAGCAAAAAGGACCCGTACGAAGTGCTGGGCGTTGGCCGCAACGCCGGCGCGGACGAGATCAAGAAGGCCTACCGCAAGCTGGCCATCAAGCACCATCCGGACAAAAACCCCGGCGACCACACCGCCGAAGACCGCTTCAAGGAGGCTGCCGGTGCGTACGAGACCCTGAGCGACCCCGAGAAGAAAGCCCGTTTCGACCGCTTCGGTCATACAGGTGCCGGCATGGGAGGTGGGGGCTTCCAAGGCGGCGGGATGAACATGGACGACATCTTCTCCCAGTTCGGCGACATCTTCGGCGGTGGCTTCAGTGGCGGCGGCGGGTTCGGCGGGTTCGGGGGGGGCCAACAACGCCGTACTGTGAAGGGCAGCAACCTGCGCGTGCGCATGAAGCTGACTTTGGCCGAGATCAACGACGGTGTGGAGAAGCAGCTGAAGTTGCAGAAACTCGTGCGTCCGAAAGGCACCGAGTATGCCACGTGTTCCACCTGTAAAGGCCAAGGGCAGGTACACCGCGTCCAAAGCACTTTCCTGGGCCAAATGCAGACCGTGACCGCCTGCCCCACCTGCGGCGGCATGGGCCAGACCATCAGCAAACGTGCCCCGGGCAGCGATGCCAACGGATTGATCCGCGAGGAGAACGTGGTGAACGTAAAGATCCCGGCCGGCGTGGAGGAAGGCATGCAGCTCAACCTAAGCGGCATGGGCAATGAAGCCCCGGCAGGCGGCATCCCCGGCGACCTCTTGGTGGTGATCGAGGAAGAGGACCATCCCGAGCTGAAACGCGACGGCAACAACCTGCACTACGAGGCCTTCATCACCATGATCGATGCGGCCTTGGGCACGAGCATTGAGGTGCCGCTTGTGAGCGGAAAGGCCAAGATGAAGATCGAACCGGGCACCCAGTGCAACCACATCCTGCGCCTGAAGAACAAAGGCCTGCCCAGCATCAACCGCCACGGCCACGGCGACCTCTTCGTACACGTGATGGTGTGGACACCCTCCGACCTGAACAAGGACGAGAAGAAGGCCCTGGAAAAACTGCGCGACAGCCCCGGCATGCAGCCACACCCCACCGGAAAGGACAAGGGCTTCTTCGAGCGGGTGCGGGAGATGTTCGCGACGTGAGTGTGAGAGCTTCGTTCACCACAGCGGCACAGAGAGCACAGAGGGGTTATCGGGGATGACGTTTCTTGTACAGGGTATTGGGTACTGAGTAATAGGTACTGCCTACGCACACTGTAAAGCCATAAGCTTCAAGCCACAAGCCTGTGGGTGCAGAGCTTGCGGCTTGAAGCTTGAGGCTCACGGCTCACGGCTCAAATTGGAGGTAGTGGTCGGTGGTTAGTGATCGGTGATCGGTCCCCTTTCCCCACCACTTCAAGCGCATTCTCAGCGGTGATCAGCCCTTTCAGCGTCATCTGCGTTCCATACGGCACGGTACCTTTGTATCCCCAAAATGATCATCGTCCTCTTCTTTGTTGCCCACTGGTACCTCTCGCTTTTTGTGCAGACGTTCTACCTGCACCGCTACTCGGCGCACCGCATGTTCACCATGAGCCCCTTCTGGGAGAAGGCGTTCCATGTCCTGACTTGGATCGCGCAGGGCAGCAGCTACCTCAACCCCGCCGTGTACGGCATGATGCACCGCGCACACCACGCCTACGCCGATACCGAACAGGACCCGCACTCACCGAAGTACGACGAGAATCCCTTCAAGATGATGCTGAAGACCGCAGGCCACTACAACGGCCTGCTCTATGGCACGGAACATCCCGAAGCCCGCTTCACCCGCGACCTGCCGCACTGGAAGACGATGGAGCGCATCGGCGAAAGCTGGATCTCGCGCATCGCTTGGGGACTGCTGTATACCGCGTTCTACTTCGCCTTCGCTACGGCGTGGTGGCAGTGGTTGCTCCTCCCCTTGCAGTTCGTGATGGGCCCGTTGCACGGCATGATCATCAACTGGTATGCGCACCGCTACGGCTACGTGAACTACCCCACCGACAACACCAGCAAGAACCTGATGCCGCTGGATGTGATCATGATGGGCGAAGGGCTGCACAACAACCACCACACCCACGCCGCCCGCGCCAACTTCGGCACGCACTGGTGGGAGTTCGATCCCACTTGGCCGGTGATCTGGGTGTTGAATAAGGTGGGGGTGGTGCGCTTGCGGAAGGTGGAAGCATGAGGTGCACGGTGCGCGAAGCGCGGTGGTCGCATGCAGGCGATCCAAGAACCATGTGACCATTGTCACAGAGCGGGATCGAAGAACGACGGACCTTGGCGCAAACAACTTGGTCCTCATGCGCGCTTCCACTTTTTTCCTGTCATTCTTCCTCGTACTTGGCGCGAGTGCACAAGACATCGGCGATCGTCACGTCGTTCTTCAGGAAGTCGCTATTCCCGACATGCCAGGGCTACATTCCTTCGCATGGGGCCAGCACAATGGCGAGTGGCTTTTGATCGGTGGCCGCACTGAAGGTTTGCATCAACGTCAACCTTTCGCGGCCTTTCAGGCAACCTTCAACAACACAACGGTCTATGTGGTGAACCCGTCAAACCAGGAGATCTGGAGCGCACCCTTATCGACCTTGCCCACAGCCATTTTCGAGCAGCTCCAATGTACCAACATGGAGTTCGAACAACGCGGGAACACGCTTTACATCATCGGCGGATACGGGTTTTCCGCAACGGCGAACGACCACATCACACATGGTAAGTTGACCGCCGTGGATGTTGCAGGAACGATCTCGGCGATCAAGAACAACTCGTCCATGGTCCCCCACTTCCGCCAGCTTTCCGACACGCGCCTGGCCGTAACGGGCGGCTACGTTGGCGTGTTGAACGACATATTCCATCTGGTCGGTGGCCAACGGTTCATGGGTCGATATAATCCGATGGGACCTGACTTCGGCCCGGGCTTCGTTCAGGAATATACCAATGCCATCCGTCGTTTCGAGATCGACGATGATGGCACAACATTGAGTTTGGTGAACTTCACCGAAACGATCGATACCGCGAACCTGCATCGGCGTGACCTCAACATGGCATCGCAGATCTTTCCCGATGGCACGCAAGGCTTAACGGCGTTCAGCGGGGTGTTCCAATATGCCAGCGACATCCCTTGGCTGAACACCGTGGACATTACGGCCAATAGCTACACGGTCGTACCGGTCTTCGAGCAATTGCTGAACCAGTACCACACTGCGCACATGGCCGCCCATTCCACTTCGCTGAACAGCATGAACACGGTGTTCTTCGGCGGTATCGGGCGTTTCTTTTTCGATGCCAACAACCAGCTGCTGGACGACATCAACGTCCCCTTTGTGAATACGATCAGCCGTGTGGAACGAAGAGGCAACGGGACCATGACCGAGACGGCGATCGGGAACATGCCCGCATTGCTCGGAGCAGGCGCTGAGTTCATCCTCGAGCCCTCGGTCCCGCGGCTTTTCAATGATATTATCGACCTGGACCAATTGCAAAGCGACACGGTATTGGCCGGCCATATCGTAGGTGGCATAGAAAGCAGCGCGGCGAACATCTTCTTCATCAATACGGGTACGCAGAGTTCCGCCGCTGCGCGTGTTTTCCGCGTACTGTTGGTCGCGGACGGCGCGACGGGGATCCGTGATCAGACCGGTGATCAGCAGCAGCTATCAGCAACGTTCCTTTCAGATGGAGCTCATCTCCAGATCACAATGAACAACCCTGTTGCCGGTCACTTGGAGTTGAACCTGTTGGATATCAGCGGCCGTCTGGTCAAGAAAATATTCTCGGCTCGTCAGCCGGCAGGTAACCTGCAAATGACAAGCGAAGTGCAGGACCTGGCACCGGGTGGATATCTATTGGAACTAAAGGCTCAAGACCGCCACCAGACGATCCGTATCGTACGTTGATCGCACCTGCCATGCGATGTTAGTTGCATGCGCGGATAAGCATTCCATAAAAACAACTACCACTAACACCGGCTCTGAACCAAAGCCACTGCATGGCCAAGTAACACGCCATAGCTTTGATCCGTTAGCACCCTTACCCCTACATGAAGGACCTAAGCGGAAAAGTCGTCATGATCACCGGTGGAGCCTCCGGCATCGGCAAGATCATGGCCCGCCTCATGCTGGAGCGCCAAGCCAAGGTGGTCATCTGGGATATTGACCAAGCCAGCATTGATAAAACCATATCCGAATTTTCTAACCAAGGCGAGGTCTTTGGCTTCAAAGTCGATGTGTCCAATGTTGAGCAAGTACAAGAAACCGCCCAAAGAGTGAAGCAGGAGACAGGTGTGGTTGACGTGGTGATCAACAGCGCTGGGATCATCGTCGGCAAGTTCTTCCACGAACACACAGCCGCAGACATTGCGCATACCCTGAACATCAACGTGGCTGGATCCATGTATGTCGCGAAGGCGTTCCTGGATGGCATGCTCGCTCAAAACGCTGGGCACATCTGTAATATCGCATCCTCCGGAGGGCTGATCTCAAATCCGAAGATGTCGGTGTACGCCGCCAGCAAATGGGCTGTGATCGGCTGGTCGGACAGCTTGCGATTGGAAATGAAGCAGATGAAGAAGGACGTGCATGTCACTACCATCATGCCGTATTACATCCATACGGGCATGTTCGAGGGCGTGCGGTCGAGGATCCCGATCCTCGAACCCGAGGCCGCAGCGCTTACGATCGTAAAAGCCATAGAGCGGAATAAAACGATGGTGACGATCCCTGGCTATATCTACAGGGTCACCCGGTTCTTCCAAGCAATACTGCCCATCGCTGTTTTTGACTGGTTCACTGGTAGCGTGTTGGGGATCTATAAGACAATGGAGCATTTCGTTGGTCGCAAGAAATAGGATCTACTCCCGTTCGCGCTTGCAACGCCACGTCCACAACGATCCCGCATCCGTACTTTTCCCCCAGAATGATGAAGAGCATCGTTGTATTCTGCGGTTCCAGTGCAGGCCATGATCCCGAATTCCTCGTTTCCGCCAAGGCATTGGGTGCCACGATCGCATCGCGAGGAGCGCGGCTGATCTATGGCGGAGCAAAGGTCGGCCTCATGGGCTGTATTGCCGATGCCGCACTGGCACAGGGCAGTGAGGTCATCGGCATCCTTCCCCGCTTCCTGTCGATCAAGGAGGTGGCGCATGAGGGGTTGACGCAGCTCCTCATCGTGGAGAACATGCACGAGCGGAAGACCAAGATGTTCGAGCTGGGCGATGCGTTCATTGCCATGCCCGGAGGCTTCGGCACACTGGAGGAACTCTTCGAGGTGGTGACCTGGGCGCAGCTCGGCCTCCATCAAAAGCCCATCGGCGTCTTGAACGTGAACGGCTTCTATGATCCGCTGATGGCCCAGCTCGATCACATGGTGAGCAAGGGTTTGCTGAAGCAGCGGAACCGCGACCTGATCATGATCGACAGCGCGGTGGACGGCCTGTTGGCTAAGATGGAAGCGTATGAACCTGGTCCGGAGAAGAAGTGGATCTCGGATCTGGACCAGGTCTGAGCGGGAGTTCGTTGAACTATAATGCAGATGGCGCTGAAAGCGCCGACCTCGCTTGGTCCGCGCTGCAAGCGCGGACCGGCGTTCGTGACGCTGCCCGCCCGGGCTTGTAGCGCGAGGCGTGCGAGGTGCGCGCCTGTGGCGCAACGAAACGACCTATCTTCACCTCATGGGTGATCGCTATGCCATTCGCCATCCGAACGACCTGTATTTCCTCACGTTCACCGTGGTCGACTGGATGGATGTCTTCACACGCTTGGCGCATCGTCAATTACTGGTGGACAGCTTGAACTACTGCATCCGCAACAAAGGACTGATCGTGTATGCTTGGGTGGTGATGAGCAATCACATTCATATGGTGGCCTATGCGGAAGAAGGAAAGAAGATGGGCGACCTGATCCGCGACTTCAAACGGCATACTTCCAATGCAGTGCGGAAGAGCATTGAGACCGGACCTGAAAGCCGCCGTGAGTGGCTGTTAGACCGGATGGCGTTCACCGCACGTAAGACAAAGCGTACCGATAATTACAAGCTCTGGCAGGACGGAAGCCACGCCATGGACATCTTCTCCATGGATTTCCTCCAACAAAAGATCGACTACATCCATAACAACCCGGTCCGGAACGGATTGGTGGACCTGCCGGAACATTATCGCTTCAGCTCGGCACGTGATTATTACACCGAGGAGAAAGGGCTTGTGGATATTGAGATGATCTGACTCTTGGCGCTACAAGCGCCTACCTCGCTTGGTCCGGCTGCCCGCGCTGCCCGCGCTGCCCGCCCGCGCTTGCAGCGCGTGGCGAGCGAGGTCCGCGCCTTTGGCGCAAAGACGTTAACCCTTCCGCATCTTTACTTTGCACCCGATGACCAAAACATCCATCAAGGGTAACCTCGTCGACATTCCTGCCCGCCGCATGTACGCAGCGGAGGTGGTGATCGAGGACGGGCGGATCGCCCGCATCTCGGAATTGAGCGAACCCGTGCAGGGCTTCATCCTGCCGGGCTTTGTGGATGCGCACGTGCATGTGGAAAGCAGCATGCTGATCCCGAGCGAATTCGCACGCTTGGCGGTGACGCACGGTACGGTGGCCACGGTGAGCGACCCGCACGAGATCGGCAATGTGCTGGGCGTGGAGGGCGTGGAGTTCATGATCGCCAACGGCAAGAAAACGCCGTTCCATTTCTACTTCGGTGCGCCGAGCTGCGTGCCCGCCACCGTGTTCGAGACCGCCGGTGACGCTATCGATGCCGCACAAGTAGGCGCGTTGTTGGAGAAGCCGGAGGTGCTTTACCTCAGCGAGATGATGAACTTCCCCGGCGTGCTGCACGGCGATGCGGAGGTGATGAAAAAGATCGCGCATGCGCACCGCCTCGGGAAGCCCGTGGACGGCCATGCACCCGGCCTGCGCGGTGAGGATGCCCGGCGCTACATCGCCGCAGGTATCAGCACCGACCATGAGTGCTTCACCTCGGAAGAGGCGCAGGACAAGCTGAAACACGGCATGAAGATCCTGATCCGCGAGGGCAGTGCCGCGAAGAACTTCGAGGCGCTGATCGACCTGTTGCGCGATCATCCTGATGAGATGATGTTCTGCAGCGACGACAAGCATCCGGACAGCTTGGTGGAGAACCACATCAATGTGCTTTGCGTGCGGGCCGTGGCCAAAGGCATCGACATCTACAACGTGCTGCAGGCAGCCTGCGTGAACCCGGTGGAGCACTACAAGCTGCCCATCGGTAGGCTGTGCGAAGGCGACCCGGCGGACCTGATCGTGGTGGAGGATCTCGTGAACTTCCGCGTGCGCTGCACCTACCTCGATGGTGTGCTGGTGGCGGAAAATGGCAAGAGTCTGATCCCCTCGGTAAAGGAGGAACGGCCGAACCGATTTCATTGCACGACCAAAACGCCACAGGATTTTGCCGTGCCGGCGACCAACGACGAGCTACTGGTGATCACGGCGCTGGACGGGCAATTGATCACGGGGAAAGAGCTGATGCCGGGCAAGGTGGAGAACGATCAATTCATGGCGGATCCTTCACGCGACCTGTTGAAGATCGCCGTGGTGAACCGCTACAAGGACACGAAGCCCGCGATCGGCTGGATCAAGAACTTCGGGCTGAAGCGAGGGGCCATCGCGGGCAGCGTGGCGCATGACAGCCACAACATCGTGGCCGTGGGCACCAACGATGACGACCTCTGCAAGGCCATCAACTTGGTGATCGAAGCGCGCGGCGGGGTGAGCTTGGCGGACGGCGATACCAAGAACATCCTACCGTTGCCGGTGGCCGGGATCATGACCGATGCCGACGCCTACGAGGTGGCCCAGGCCTATTCGAAGATCGACGCGCAGGCGAAGGTGCTGGGTTCCATGCTCGGTGCGCCTTACATGACGTTGAGCTTCATGGCGCTGCTGGTGATCCCGCACCTGAAGATGAGCGACCTCGGATTGTTCGACGGGGACGCCTTCCGGTTGGTTTAGGCGGTGCAATGGGGTTTCGGTATCCGGAAACCGGTTCATCCCAAAATGTGAAAATGCGTTGAATGTTTGCATGAACCCTGTTGTGCAGGGTATCTTTCCGCTCAGATCAACGCACCACAGAACCTCGCACCATGGCCCAACGCTACACCTTTCTTCTCCTCGCTGCATCGATCAGTCTTCCCACCTTCAGCCAACTGGTGATCAACGAGGTGGATTACGACCAATTGGGAAGTGATGCCGCAGAGTACCTCGAACTGAAGAACACCGGGGCAGATGCCGTCGACCTGTCCACCATTGCCATTTTGATGGTGAACGGCAGCAGCGGCAGTGGCGTGGTCTACAAGTCCTACTTCTCCGATTCTTGGCCGATGCTCGCGCCCGGTGCCTATTTCACCTTGTGCGGCGACCCGACCGCAGGTTGCGATGACCAGCTTACACCGGCCACGAACGCCATCCAGAACGGCGCCACCGATGCCATCGCATTGATCCTCCGCAGCGACAGCTCTTTCGTGGACCGCCTTAGCTATGAAGGCACCTTGGCGGGCTATGCGGAAGGGGACGGCACCACCGCGGCCGATGACAATGTGAGCGAGAATAGAAGCATCGGCCGCTTTCCTGACGGTGTGGACTTCGGCGACAACAACACGGACTTCGTGCTGATGTGCTCGACCCCCGGCGCTACGAACGTCGGCGACACCTTGGATTGCGCCACCACCGCCATAACTGAACTTACATCAACGGAGACCTATTCAGTCATGGCCGATCCCGCCGGGAACCGCGTGCTCATGGCCCTTGCTCCTGCTTCGGGAAAGGTGACCTTCGACGTGTTCTCCGTGGACGGCGCGTTGCTGGCCTCGCACAGCATGACCGCTTTCGGCAAGGCCGCATGGGCCTGGAACACCGGAGGCTTGCAAGGCCGCATGCTGATCGTCCGGGTTTCCGGGGCCATGGGTACGAAGGCCAAGCGCGTGGTGCTTCCGTGACCGGTGTCCGTGGAAGCTCTTCCTAGCATGCCGTCGCGGTCGCGGGAGGATGGACCGGCATTCCAAGATCGGCTGGCACCGTAGGATTATCTTGCACCGATGAATGGCTCCGGGCACAGCCCCATGAAGGCGTTCTTGTTGGAGGTCAGCGGGATCTCCTCCTTCATGGGCCGCTTTTTCCGCAATGCCTTCCATCGGCGCTTCGAGTGGCGTGAGTTCGTCCGCCAATGCGTGCTGAACGGCAACGGCTCCTTTGCGCTGGTAGCGATCACCGCGTTCATCATGGGCCTGGTGCTCACCGTGCAAAGCCGGCCGACCTTGGCACGCTTCGGTGCGGAGAGCATGCTTCCGGCGATGGTGGCGGTAAGCGTGGTACGCGAGATCGTGCCCGTGATCACGGCGTTGATCTGCGCGGGCAAGATCGGCAGCGGCATGGGCGCCGAGCTCGGCAGCATGAAGGTGACCGAACAGATCGACGCCATGGAGGTGAGCGGCACCAACCCCTTCCGCTACTTGGCCGTGACGCGGATCTGGAGCACCACCCTGATGTTGCCCCTGCTGGTGATCCTCGCCGACGGCATCGCCATCGGTGCCTCCTGGGTAGGTGTGAACATGAAGGACCCCGTGAGCTGGCAGCTCTTTTACCGGCAGGTTTTCGACACACTGGAATTGGGGGATGTCCTCCCATCCCTCATCAAGAGTTTCTTCTTCGGCTTCATCGTGGGCGCAGTGGGCTGTTACAAAGGCTTCACCACGGCCAAAGGCACGGAGGGCGTGGGCCGAAGCGCACATGGCGCGGTTGTGATGGCCTCGTTGATGATCTTCATCATCGACCTGCTCGCTGTGCAGGTCACTGACATCTTAGGGCTCAACTGATGGAACAGGCTCAGGTGGATGAACGTCCAGCAAGCCGCAGATCGGCGGAGAAGGTCCTGTCCTTGCGCGGGCTCGAACTCGCTTTCGGCGACAACAAGGTGTTGCGCGGTTTTGACCTGGACCTGTACCGGGGCGAGAATGTGATGGTGCTGGGCAAGAGCGGCAGCGGCAAGAGCGTATTGATCAAGTGCATCGTACGCCTGCTGATGCCCACAGGAGGTAGCATCGAAGTGCTCGGCCAGGACGTGCTGGCCTTGGGGCAGGAAGAGCTGGACCACCTGCGGGTGAAGATCGGCTTTCTCTTCCAGAGCAGCGCCCTGTACGATTCGATGACCGTGGAGGAGAACCTCCGCTTCCCCCTCCGCCGCCACTGGATGGCCACCACGCCCGGCGAGGTGGAGGGCCTGGTGACGGAAATGCTGGAGGCCGTCGGCTTGGCGCATACCCGGAGCCTCTACCCTGCCGAGCTTTCCGGAGGCATGCAGCGCCGGATCGCTCTGGCGCGGACCTTGATCCTGAAGCCGGAGATCGTGCTCTACGACGAACCGACCAGCGGCCTGGACCCGATCACCGGGATGGAGATCGTGGAGCTGATCCTGAAGCTGCAACGGACCTATGGCACCAGCAGCATCATCATCTCGCATGACATGCATGTGGCCCGTCTTGCCGCCAACCGCATCGCAATGCTCCATGAGGGGCGCAACTACTTGGAAGGGACGTTCGATGAGTTCCATGCATCCAAGGACCCCCTCGTGAAAAAATTCTTCATCTTCATGTAGTCATGAGCAACAAGAACAAGAACCCGCTCCGGCTCGGCTTTTTCGTTTTGGCCAGCCTCATTCTCGTGATGGTGTCGTTTTACCTGATCGGTGCCAAGAAGAACCTCTTCTCCAGCACCATGGGCGTGCAGGCCGTGTTCCGCCAAGCGGGCGGTCTGAGGCCCGGGAACAATGTGCGCTACATGGGCGTGAACGTGGGCACGGTGGACCGCATCTCCATCCTCAACGATACGGCGGTGCTGGTAGAATTGAAGATCCGGTCGGCTGACGCCGGGAACATCCGCACCAGTGCGGTGGCCTCCTTGGGGAATGACGGGTTGATGGGCAACCGGTTGGTGAACTTGGTGCCGGGCATCCCCGCCGCTTCCCCGGTAACGGAGGGCACGGTGCTCACCACGCGGGTTGAGATGGACACGGACGAACTGCTGAACTCGGTAGGCCGGAGCGGCCGGGACCTGGAAGTGATCACCGGGCAGGTGCGCATCCTCGCCACCAAGCTGAACACGCCGGGCAATGCGGTGGACCTGCTGGTGGACACGCTCTTCGCGCAGGACCTGGCCGGGGCCATGGCGGAGCTTCGGGTCGCCTCGGAGCACGCACGGGGTGCGACCGCGAGCCTTCAGGCCATGCTCCATGATGTGCGCTCGGGCAAGGGGGCCTTGGGCGCACTGGTGAGCGATACTTCCGCAGAAGCCCAGGTGCGCCAAGTGGTCGCCAACCTTGCTTCCATCAGCGACTCGATCCAAACCGCCAGCAATGAGCTCGGTCGTTTCAGCCGACAGTTGAACTCACCCCACGGGCTCGTGCATGCCCTGACGGCCGATACGGCCATGGCCGACAACCTGCGACGCACCCTCACCCGGCTGGACACCGGTGCCACGCTGCTCAACGAGGACCTGCGCGCACTGCAACGGAACTGGTTCTTCCGGAAGTATTTCAAGGAGAAGGAAAAGGGTAAGTGAACAACGGTCAGATGAGACATGCGGCAACGCACTAACTTCCCAGCATGGACTTCGAGACCGCCCGTGAGATGGCCCTGGACATGCCCGGCACCGCCGAGAAGGAACATCATGGCCGGCCCAGCTACAGCGTGAAGAAGAAGATCTACTTGACCCTGTGGCTGGATGAAGGTCGCACGGTGTTGAAACTGACCCCGATGCAGCAAGCTGAATTCAGCGGGGAATATCCGGATGCCTTTGCGCCGGTGCCCAACAAATGGGGCCAGCACGGATGGACGAATGTGTTCATGGCCTATTGCAATGAACGGCTGTTCCGCTATGCTACGGACCTGGCCTGGCGCAATGTGGCACCCAAGTGGATCCTGCCCACGCGGCAGGTACCGCCGAGGTCCTGAAGGGATCAACGCGGAACGCAACAGGGATCGACAGCAACCCTGAGAACACGGAACGGCGGACCCCACTGCCCGCCGTTCCGTGTTCAAGATCGATCCTCCTTACTCCTCCGTCCCGTCGTAGCCGAACAGTTCCTTGATCGTCAACTTCCGGACCGGGCCGAGCTTCTTGAGGGCCTCCATGTCCAAGGCCCCGTCCTTACCGATGGCCATGTAGGTGTAGTGCTTACCCTTGATGTTGGCATCGAAGAACGCCTTCAGGCCTGCCAGATCGCTCTGCTGGATCTTGGGGTAGATGATCCTGTTGACATCCTCGTCCAAGCCCCGGCGCTGTGCGGATTCCCAGCTCCAATAGATCGCTTCCTTGGTGGTGCGGCTTGATTCGATCTTCTTCAAAGCGGCCTCGCGGCTTCCTGCGAACATCTTCTCGTCCGCGGGCATATCGTTCATCAAGGCGCTCAATGCCGTTTCGGCATCACCCAGCTTGTCCGCCTGTGTACCCACGTAGGCGCGCACGTAGCTTGCTTCCTCCTTTTTGCCGGGCATGGTAAAGGCCGCATAGGCGGAATAGGCGAGCGCCTTGCTCTCCCGGATCTCCTGGAACACGATGCTGGACAGGCCGGAGCCGAAGTATTCATTGAACAGGTTGGAGTAGGGCATGTTGTCCGCATTGAACTGCGCCCCTTTGGACATCAGCATCAGCTCGGTCTGCACCATGTCGTAATCCACGTAGTACACCTGGTCCTTGTCCGTCGCCAATTCCACGTACGGCTTGGGCTGCGGCCATGTGGCCAATGTGGCGGGGGTCTTGTGCTCCGCGTTCAGCAACGCGACCACTGCGTCCGGCGTTTTCTTGCCGTAGTAGAAGAAACGGTGCTGGTGGGTGCTGATGCCCTTGATGAGGTCAATGAGCTCGGCCGGTGTCACCGCCTTCAGCTGTTCCGCCGCAAGGATGTTACGCAACGGTGAACGCTCGCCATAGCGCGCATAGTTCAGCATGCCGCGGTAGAGGATGTTGTTCTTGTCCTTCACGTTGTCGCTGCGCTCCTGGAGTTCGTCCTTCACCAGTTCACCCAACGCCTCTTCGTTCGGCTTTGGATCAGCGAGCAGGCTTTCCAGCAGTTTCAGGCCTTTTGCCATGTTCTCTTCCAGCCCGGTGAGCGACACATAGACGCGGTCCTGCCCGGCACCCACGCTGAACCGCAAGCCCAGTTTGAAGAACTCCTTCTGCAGGTCTTCCGCGCTGAGGGTCGCCGTGCCGAGGTAGGGCAGGTAGTTCACGGCCATCTTCAACTTCGGGTCGTCATAGTCGCCGAGGTCCAGGATCTGCGTGAGCGTGAACAGGTCGTTGCTGGTATTGGGGATGATGGCCAGCGGAATGTCATTGGACAGCGTGCGCCGCGTGATCGCGGTCTTGTAGTCCACGAACTGCGGTTGCAGGCGTGCCTCGGGCACCTTGGACCAGCGCTTGAACCATTCACTCTGCTCGCCACGGTTGATGTCCAGCGGGGTGATCTTCGGTTTCTCCACATGGAACACGGTGCTGTCCTCGCCGGTGCGCTTGAAGACCGTGACATCGTCATGGTTGAAGTTCGCCTTGGCGAAAGCGACCACTTCCGATCTGGTGATCTTCGCCATGCGGTCGAAGTAGCCCACCACGTCCTTCCAATCCTTGCCCAGGATGAACGCATCGGTGAGCGCAGCAGCGCGCAGGTTGTTGCGCTCGTTCCAATAGCGGATCTGTTGCTGGCGTTTGTCGTTGATCACAGCGGGAATGAGCCAGTCCTCGAACTCACCTTTCTTCAGCTTGTCCAGTTCGCCCAAGAGCAGGTCCCGCACTTCTTCCAGTGATTGCCCCTGCTTGGGGTTCGCCCCCATGCTGAACTCGGAATAGTCGGTCTGCTCGCCGGAATAGGCGTAGGCGTCCAGTACTTTCTGTTGCTGCTTCAAGTTCAGGTCGATCAGGCCGGCCTGCCCATTGCTCATAATACCCGAGATCAGGTCGAGCATAATGGGGTCCTTGGACTTGGTGCCGCCAAAACGCCAGCCCATGCTCACTGATGCGGCCATTGGCCCCCGGACGCTTAGCGTGTCGCTTTTGAGAATGGGGTCTTCAGGTGTGAAGGTGAAAGCGGGCACCGGCTTGGATTTCCACGAGCCGAAGTACTTGTCCACCATGGCAATGGTGCTGTCGTAGTTGATGTCGCCAGCCATGACGACAGCCATGTTGTTGGGCACATAGTAGGTATCGAAATACTGGTGGATCTTCACCATGCTGGGGTTCTTCAGGTCCTCGCCGGTCCCGATGGTGGTCTGTGTTCCATACGGGTGCTTCTTATACATCTCGCGGTTCATCGCCTCGCTCACCTTGCGGTAGTCGTTGTCCTGACCGCGGTTGAATTCCTCGAACACGGTCTCCAGCTCGGTATGGAAAAGCCGCAGCACGAGGTCCTGGAAGCGCACGGACTCGATCATCATCCATTTCTCTTGGGCATTGGTGGGGATGTCGTTCACGTAGACCGTTTGCTCCGTGCTGGTGTACGCATTGGTGCCCTTGGCCCCGATGGAACTGATCATTTTATCGTACTCGTTCGGCGCGGCATACTTGGCGGCCACGTTACTGAGGCTGTCGATCTTGGCATAGATCATGGCCCGCTCCGCCTCATCGGTGGTGTTACGCCGCTTTTCATACAGGTCGGAGATCTGGTCCAGGTAGGCACTCTCAGTGGCCCAGTCCAGCGTGGCGATCTCGTTTGTGCCCTTGAAAAGCATATGTTCCAAATAGTGCGCGAGGCCGGTTGCCGTGCTCGGGTCGTATTTGCTGCCCGCGCGTACCACGATGTTGGTCTGGATGCGTGGCTCGTCCTTGTTCTGCGACAAGTACACCTTCAACCCATTGTCCAGGGTATAGATGCGGACCTGCATCGGGTCGTTCGGAACGGATGTGTAGGTGTACTTCTTCTGCGCGTTGGCGGAGAAGGACAGTGCTGCGCCAAGCAGCGCGAAGGACAACGTTCGAAGTTTCATCTTTGGGTGGATCGGGTTGGGTGATTCGGGCTTTGCAAGTTCCGGTCTAAATGTAGTGTTCCGGCCGAAGGTGGGATTTCCCCGGAACAACATGCGGGCATCGGCTTTGACCAAGCCATCGGATGCCTTTCCGGCATGTGGGATCAACCGCCGGGATCACAAGGAACAGACTACCCCGATCATCCTTGCGGTTCCGGGCCCCGCCGGATCATCTGCATCACTTTGGCCAAAGGCTTCCGCAAAATGATGAGCGGTGAAACGGCCTCACCGTTCAATTTCCACGCCCGGTATACCTCCACATTGGCGCGCCAGATATGCGCGAGTGAACGGTTGCTCACGCCTCCGAGCCTGAACCGCACCAGCACTTTCGGCACGTAGCGCGCCCGCAGCCGGTGCTTGTACAGAAAGCGGAACATCAATTCGTAATCGGCGCTTACCTCCAGCTCCGTGTTGAACAGGCCGAACCGGTCGTAGGCGCTCCTGCGGATGTAGGTGCCCAAGTGCGGAGGCATCCAGCCCTTTCGGAAGTTCTCGCGATCGTACTCCCCTCCTTTCCAAAACCGCTTCACTTGGGTGATGTCGTCCGGGTCCACCATCAGGGCATCCCCATAGATCACGTCGAAGTCGCCTTCCTCGAAGGCGCGCACCATGTAGCTCACCGTGTTGCGCGTGGCCATCATGTCGCCCGCGTTCACGAAGGCCACCACTTCGCCGGTAGCAAGCCGCAGGCCCTTGTTCATGGCGTCGTACACGCCGTCGTCCTTCTCGCTGACGTAGTGTGCGATGCACTCGGAATAGCGCTCGATCTTGTCCTGTGTGCCATCGGTGCTGCCTCCGTCGATCACGATGTGCTCAATGTCCACATGGTCCTGCACCATCACGCTGCGGATCGTCTCATCGATCTGCGCAACGGCATTGTAGCACACGGTGATCACGGAGACCTTCATGCCTCGTCCGATGGGGCATTGCCCAGCTTGGCCTCTTCTGCGGCGATATCGGGCTCATGGGGAGCTTCACCGGCCATGACGCGGTCACGCACCGGCATGGCGGGATTCCCCCGGTAGATCGTGTAGGCCCTGAGCGACCTGCCTGTCACGCTGCCTGCGGCCAAAAGCGCATGGCTCCTCATCGTTACGCCGCCCAACACCATGGCCCCGGCCCCTACCCAACTGCCTTCCTCCAGTATCACCGGGCCGGCCAGCGTCGGGTAATCCACCTTCTTATAATCATGGCTACCGAGGATCAGCATGGCCCCTTGGCTGATCACCACGTTGCTGTGGATGGTGAGTTGATCGATGTTGTCCAGCCATGCCCGCTGGCCGATCCATACATGGTCACCGATGCTGAGCTTCCACGGGAACTTGATGTTGACGCCCGGATGGATCACCACGCCCTTGCCCACTTTCGCCCCGAAAAGCCGCAACAGCATCGGTTTTGGCGAGCGGAACGGGAACAGCGGGCTGATGAAGAACAAAGCGTTCACGAAGTACCAAAGCGTACGCTTGATGATCCCGGCACCCAAGGGGAAATCCGAGTTGTCGAAGCGGCTTAGGTCAACAGTGGGGCGTACTTCCGTCATGGTGAAAGCAACTTGATGCTCGCCTCGACCGGCGTGACATCGGCCAAATATCGCGCCCCGCGCTCGAACGCACCTAGCGACCATCGATCATATGCTTCTTGATCCATCCCGCAAAGCCGCTCCACGGCTTCGGTGAAGCCCTCCGGCCGATCCAACGGCAGGTCCCAGCCTGCTTGCTCACTTTCCAACCTGCGCCATGGCGTGCGGTCGCTGATGAGCAAGGGCCGCCCGGCGGAAAGCGCCTCCAACATGGTGTGCCCGAAGTTCTCCCCGGCGCTAGGCATGAAGAGCGCATGGTGCGCCGCCAAGATCCCCGGTACTTCTTCCGGCGGCAACGTGTTCTTCCACTCCACTTTTACTTGCGCGGGCAAGACCGCAATGGCTTCTTGGCACTTTGCCCAATAGGCTTGATCATAAATAGGACCGTATAGATCGAACTGCACCTTGCCCTTCACGTTCCGCAAGCTTTCGATCGCCAGCAGCGTGTTCTTCTCCACCGCGATCCGCGCTACGCTCACCAATTTCACCGCACCGGCTTCCTTGCTGATCGGCACCCGTTCGGCGGCCACTTGGCGGGACAAGTTCGGCACGACGGCCACTTCGGCATGCTTCAGGATGTGCATCCGGACATCCTTCGCCTCCTCCTCGTTCGTAGCTTGAAACAGCACGCCTTTGTACAAGTCCACCATGCGCGCGAACGAGAGGAACAGCAGCTTTTTCAATGCTCCGTGCTGCATCGCACCACTGGCCAGCATACCGCGCACCGCCACTACACGCCGCAGTTTCATCGTCCGCGAAAGCCAGAGCGGCAGGATGTTGTACCACCAGGAGTACAGCCCGTTGAGGTAGACCACGTCCCATCCGCCTTCTTTCAAGATCCGCTTCCATGCCTGACGTGAAGTGCCTGCTTGCGAAGCGTACCACACCTTTTCGCCTCCGGGCAATGCGGTCCAACGGTCCGGCTCAATGCCCGGATAGGGCGTGCTTTCCGTGTATTCCGTGTTGCGCGTCACGATGTGGAAGTCGACGCGTCCACGCAAATGATCCACAAGGTTGGCCAAGCTGCGCACGGGCCCACCGGCCTTGTAGCCCGGCAGGTACCAGTCGATAAAGACGAGCACCTTCGGCCTATCCATTGCGATCGCCGATCAGGTCCATCACCGTCGCGGCCCACTCTTTCGGGCCCCAGTCCATGGCGAGTTCAGTGCTGCGAAGGCCCATGGCCACCAGCTCCGCGTCCGATGTGGCGATCACCTCGCGGAAGGTCTTCTTCAAACTGGCCTTATTGCCCGCGATGAAACAATGGCCGTTACCGCCTTCCTTCAGAAAACGGTGGCGCGCGCCGACGGCATCGCTCAACACCAGCGGGAAACCGGCGGCCGCGTGCTCATGCACCACCACGCCCCACGGCTCATACAGGCTGGGCAAGATGAAGACGCCGCTCTGTTCCATGTACTTCCACACTTCGTCCGCCTGCACGAATCCGATGTGCTTGATGCGCGGATGCTCGTGTGCCAACGGATGCAGCTCTCCCGTGCCGATGCACCACAGCTCCCAATCACCGGCCTGGTCCGCATCGCACAGCTCCGCGAAGGCCTCCACCATGTACTGATGGCCCTTGCTGGGGATGTAGCGTGCTACACAGAGAAACCGATGGGGGAATTTCGCTGATTTCTTCACCCCGAACTGCTTCACCAGCGACGCGAACCGGTCCAGATCGGCGGTGTAGAAACCGCGCTTGATGCGGTCCCGCTTGAAGCCTAGGTATTCCGCATACATCGCCTGCGCCTCACCCGTTACCCACGCATGGCTGAAAGTGCGGTGAAGCCAAAGACGCGCCGCACCCACCGCGGCCCACTGTTTCAAGCCGCCGCGCCATGCCGTGTCGCTGCACATCACCGTGGGCACGCCGCGCTTGCGGGCATCGCGGCAAACCTGCAAGTAGGTCTTGTCCACCCAGCCGCTGGCGAGGATGATGTCCGGGGCGAGGTTGTTCGCGAAGCGCCGCAGCGAAGTGTCGTTAAAGTCGCTCCGCTCATGCACCGTGATGCCATTGGCCACCTTCATCTCGAAAGGTGCTTCCTTGTTCACGGGCCAGCGCACGATGTGCGCCTCCACGCCGTGGTCCTTCACCAACCGCTCCACGCTCGCCATGAAGTAGGGCGCCGTTTCGGTGTAGAGGAAGAGCACCTTCTTCATCGCGGTGCGCGGGGGAAGGCGGCCGTGCCGGCATCCACGATATCCCCGAAGGTGGTCATGGGCAGATCCTCGAAGAGCCGCCGCATTTTCGGCATAGTGCTGCGCAAATTGTGGTAGGTCATGAAATTACGCTTGGCGCTCATCGGCAAGCGTGGATGCCCCGGGTCCACCTCGCGCGGATGGAGGTAGAAAACCACCGGCCGCTCTTCCTTCAGCACCGCCTTCGCCTTTGACAGCATGAGCCGATACGGGAAGAAACGCAGGTAGCCGCCCCCGAAGAAATACATGGGCTTGCCGAACATGGAGGAGAGCGAGATCGGGAATTCCACCAGGTCACCTTCTGACGTGTTCACCAAATGTGGAATGGCCAACGCCCCCGGTAGCCCGCCATGGCCGCGTTCGCCGGGGAAGACGGATGAATCGTAGGTGTACCCCGCCTCGGCAACGGCGTCGAAGAACCAGGGCGTTCCCTCGGTCACGGAAAAGCCCGGAGCACGATAGCCCCGCACGGCCGATCCCGCGGCCTGCTCGATGATGTCCTTCGCTTTGCTGATATCGGCGGAGAAGGTCGTGCGGTCCTGCCGGTACACCAGTTCATGCGCGTATCCATGTGAAGCGATCTCGTGCCCGCCTGCCACGGCCTCACGCACCAAGTGCGGATAACGCTCCACCACCCACGCCAGAAAGAAGAGCGTGGTGCGCACCTGCTTCTCGGCGAAAACCTCCAGCATGGAACGAAAGCTTTTCTCCACCCGTGATTCCAACGCGCCCCATTCCGCCAACGCGGGCGTGGAAGGCACGTCAAGGATGTGGAACCACTCCTCCACGTCGACGGAAAAAACGGACTTGTGCATGGGTACTGCAAAGTAAACCGTTGGAGGGGATGAACCGCAGGGGGTGCGGAGAACGCTGAGGAGATCGGCCTTTAGTTGTCCGTTGAAAGTTGTCAGTTGTCAGGGCCGACGGCACTGTCCAATATTCTTACGTGGCGGGTTCGATGCATCGATGCGCCGTTGCGGTTAAGCTCTTCACTTGATCCGCACATCCGCGAAGTTCCGCAGCCGCTCCCCTTTCGCGAAGCGCCGTTTCAGCCGCCAGGTCAAGAAGAAGATCAAGGGCACGCCGATGATCGTGGGCCAAAGCCATGCCAACCATATCGGCTTGACCATGGTGAGGTTCACCACACTGAACGCGGACACCGTGGCGATGTAACCTCCGAGGAAGCCGGCCATGTGACCGTACAGCCATTCACGCTTGTCATGCCGCCTCCGATAAAATCTCATGAAACCGTTCACCACCATGAGCGTGCCGATGAGGCCGAACACCGTGAACAGCACCGCTTGCGAATTGATACTTCCCAAGATGAGATGCGCCAAACCCCAGATCAGCAATCCTCCGTTCACTACGGCCGCGATCCCGTGCAATGTCAGGTCGATCCGCGCCGGTCGCAGGCCTTTGTGCAACTGCTTCAGGTAGAGGGAACGATAGCCCGACGCGACCAGATAAAAGCTGAACACCGCCACCAGCGCCAGCCAGAACTTCTTCGGATGCAGGATGCCCAGGATGATCGCCGTAGCACAGACCACGATCATGCCGTAGAAAAAGGTCTTGCCCCAACGCCGGTGCCAATTGCCGCCCTTGTTCGTCACCATGGCCATGGGCGCCACCACCAGCGCGATACCGCCAGCCGTGGCATGGAGGCCGAGCAGCCAAGGGACGAGGGTGGTTTCAAGGGACATGGGGATTCCCTATTGCATCACAAGGAATTTCGCCACAACGGGGGCTTGACCCTTCTGTTCGACCGAAATGAGGTATGGACCTGGTGCGAGGTCGGGGATCCGAATGGAAGTCCTTGTGCCTGTCTCTATGGGAAGCAGCACTTGAGTTGCGCCACGCATGTCACTGATGCGTGCCAGTGCGGTGCCACGGCCTTGGGTTTTGATATGCATCTCTTGGCCGGAGGAAATAAGTGTTGGTGAAATCGTTGCGCCTGTCGGCTTGGTCAGTTCGAGGACGGGGAGGGGGTCGAAATAGGAGTAATCCGTGGGATCTGGGGTCATACCCTGATCATCGCTTTTGATGACGTACATTCCTTCAATTCCAGGGCCTGAGCTTTTATTGCCGCCGACAACGACCACTCCTCCATCAAAAGTCCGGTCAAAGGCCCATCCTTCATCATTATTCTCTCCACCAAAAGTCCTTCCGAAAAGGAAGTCTCCGGCTGAATCAGTAAAAAGCAGGTACGCATCTTTTCCACCACCTCCATAGGCTTCAGTATATCCGACCAACATTAAGCTTCCATCATCTCGTTCGCCAACTTGTCGGCCTTCCCAATCCGCAATTTGCCCAATATGCTGAGACCAAAGAAATGTCCCGTCCGCATCTACCTTGGAAAGGAACATTTCCTTGTTCTGGGAGAAGCTCTCTGTAGTTCCTCCTAAGACGTAACCACCATCATTGGTGGGTGTCACACCGTAGCCAATCTCGTTGGACAACCCTCCGAGGACTGCATACCACTCTTCATCGCCAGATGAACTAAATTTCGTGAGGATCGCATCTGTTGTGCCGTCTACCGTACCAATTGTCCCACTAACAATGCATCCCCCGTCCGACGTTGTTTTGACATCACGTGCAACATCACCATAAGATGTACCAAACGTTCGAGTCCATATTGTATCTCCATTCAGATCCGCCCGTATCAACCACTCCTCCCCATTTTCTGCGCCTGAGAAGGTTTGTCCGGCCAAATAATATCCATCTGAATATGCCGCGACAGCATAGATAAAGTCCCAATCAATTGAACCGTACGTTCGGCGCCATTGCTCCACCCCTTGATCGTCTATCAAGACCACCATCCCATCATACCCACCGCCGATTCCAGAGGTAAAACCCGCTAGTGCATACCCATTTACTCCTTGTGCAATACTCCAACCCTGTTCAATACTCGGAGTTCCATAAGTTGATGACCATTCACGGTTTCCATCAGCATCTAACTTAACCAGATAGAAATCACTGGAGCCTAATCCAAAACTCCCCGTGGTCCCGAGTGCCAAATAACCACCGTCCAAAGTCTGTTTAATGCTATGTCCGACGTCGATCCCGAACCCACCATAAGTCTTCCGCCAAGTAATTTGCCCATCAGCAACTGTTGCCCAAAGCAATCCTGCGAATGCCAGGACCAGCCCAAAATGAGATGTTTGAGATTCACGCATTTTCCGGCTAAATGTATCGAAATGATCAGAAGCGGTCGAATTGTGAGTAAACACTCTCACCCTTCCCGACCTTCGCCCCCATGTCCACCCTCCCCCGCATCCTCCTCATCCTCCTCGTCCTCTTCCTCCTCGACTGGTACGCTTGGCGCGGCATCCATACCGCTATCGGCCAGTGGAGCGCGGCGGTGCAGCGCGTAGCGCGCATCTCCTACTGGGCGGTGAGCATCGGCATGCTGGCGGTGATCGCTTTCGGTGGGTTCCGCATGCAGGAACTACGCTCTTCGCACAACCACGCTTTCCTCTATTCCGTGATCGGCATCTTCGTGCTGTTGCTGTTGCCGAAGCTGGTGATCATCCTCTTCCATGGGCTGGAGGACGTGCTGGAGCTGGGCCGCTTGGCTTGGTCCAAACTGGCTCCGGGTGCTGGGGACGGGACCGGGGACGGCGGCCGGATCCGTTTCCTCTCCAAGATCGGGCTTGCGCTCGCCGCGATCCCCTTCGCGGGCGTGCTGTACGGGCTTACCCGCGGCTGGCGCAACTTCAATGTGGCCCAGGTGAAGGTGAAGGCACGCAACCTGCCCAAGGCCTTCGACGGCTTGCGCATCGTGCAGATCAGCGATATGCACCTCGGCAGCTTCAGCACGGACACCGAGGTGGTGCAGCACGGCATCGACCTGATCAATGAACAACGGCCGGACCTCATCCTCTTCACCGGCGACCTGGTGAACAATTTCGCCGAAGAGGCCGAGCCTTGGCTCGAAAAACTAAGTGGTCTCAAGGCTTCGATCGGGAAATTTTCCATCCTCGGCAACCACGACTACGGCGACTATTCCAGCTGGTCCAGCGCCGCCGCCAAGGCCGCGAACCTGGAACAACTGAAGGCCCACCACCGCACCATGGGCTTTCGTCTGCTGCTGGACGAGCACCTCCCGATCGAGCGGGACGGCGAGCGCTTCACCTTGATCGGTGTGCAGAACTGGGGCACGCGCTTCCAGCAATACGGCAACCTCGCCAAGGCCGTCGATGGTACGGACCCCTCGCAGTTCCGCCTGCTGATGAGCCACGACCCCACGCACTGGGACGCGCAGGTGAGGGCCACGGGCATCGACCTGATGCTGGCCGGCCACACCCACGGCGCGCAGTTCGGCATCACCATCGCCGGGCACACCTACAGCCCCGCGCAATGGATCTACGAGGAGTGGGCCGGCCTGTACAAGAAACAAGGCCTTCAGCTTTATGTGAACCGCGGCTTCGGTTTCCTCGGATTCCCGGGCCGCGTGGGGATGCCGCCGGAGATCACGGAGCTGACGTTGGAGTGTGCGTAGTTGCTTTTTACCGCAAAGGGCGCAATGGACGCAAAGAGAAGGAGCCGCCTCCGGTAGTCTGAGGGCACGAAGAACGCAAAGACGTGCCTGCGGCACTGAAACGCAACAGGTGGACTACCGCAATGCACGCAACGCGCGCAACGTGGATCACGGTGGCGTTGTCAAGGAAAATCCGCATTGCGTCCCTGAAATGCCAGTACTGGCTTTAGGCTTTTCGTTGCGTGCGTTGCGGTTTATTCCCCCGTTCACCACAGGCACTTGCCGCCCATGTGATCGTGCGTAAAGCCACCTTACCATACGTCTAATTTTGATCCCGATAATAAAAACCCCATTCCCATGCGCCAGTTTTTGAAGTTCATGCTCGCCTCGATGCTGGGCTCCCTGCTCATCGGCATCGTGCTCATCGTTCTCTTTATCGGCTCACTGGCCGCCTTGGGCAGTGCCTTCAGCATGGAGGGGAAGGCTCCCTCCGTATCCTCGAACTCTGTTTTGCGCATCAGCTTGGACCAGGTGGTGGTGGACCGTGGCGCCAAGGAACCTTTCAGCTTGGACTTCGGCCCTTTCAAGGGCATGGGCAAGCTCGGGCTGAACGACATATTGGACGACATCGAAAAGGCCAAGAAGGACGACCGCATCAAGGGCGTGTTCCTGGACCTGGGCATGGTGAACGCCGGGTTTACCACCGTAAAGGAGATCCGCGACAAACTGATCGCCTTCAAAGCGGAAAGCGGGAAGCCCGTGGTGGCCTTCGCCGACACATACACGCAAAAGAGCTATTACCTGGCCAGTGTCGCGGACAAGGTCTACATGGTGCCGCAGGGCGACCTCGACTTCCGGGGGCTGCGCAGTGAGATGATGTTTTACACGGGCCTCTTCGAGAAGCTCGGCATCGAGATCCAGTTCATCCGCGGCAGCGACAACAAGTTCAAGAGTTTCGGCGAAGCCTTCACCCGCAAGGACATGAGCCCGGCGAACAAGATGCAGGTCACCCGGTTACTGGACGGGATCTGGGGCAACTACATCACCGAGGTGGGAGCGCTGCGCCAACTGGACACCGCCAAGCTGAACGCCATCGCCGAGAACATGATGGTGCGCAAGGCCCAGGACGCCGTGACCACCGGCCTGGTAGACAGCCTCGTGTACCGCGACGAGGTGCTTGCCGGCATCAAGGAACGCATGAATCTGGATATTGGCAAGGACATCAATTTTGTGGACCTGAACAAATACACCAAGGCCTATGTGGCCAAGGCAAAGCCGGAGAAGGACGCAAGCGAAATCTCTTCTTGGAAAAAGCCAAAGGTGGCCGTGGTATACGCTCAGGGCGACATCGTGGACGGCGATGGCGAGGACGGCAGTATAGGCGGCACCACCCTCAGCGAGGCCATCCGCAAGGCCCGTGAGGACAGCACGGTGAAGGCCATCGTGCTGCGCGTGAACAGCCCCGGCGGAAGCGGTTTGGCCAGCGACGTGATCTGGCGCGAGGTGATGCTGGCCAAGGCGGTGAAGCCCGTGGTGGTGAGCATGGGCGACGTGGCGGCCAGCGGCGGCTACTACATCAGCTGCGCGGCGGACAAGATCTTCGCGGAGCCCACCACCATCACAGGCAGCATCGGCGTCTTCGGCATGATCCCCAACATGCAGGGCTTCTTCAACGACAAGCTCGGCCTCACCTTTGACGGGGTGCAGACGCACAAGTACGCCGGCATGCTCACCGTGACCCGCCCGCTCACTGCGGACGAGAAGGGCATCATCCAAGGCTTCATCGACAACTTCTACTCCACCTTCACCCAGCGTGTTGCGGAAGGCCGCCACATGGAGGTGGCCGCCGTGGACAGCATCGGGCAGGGCCGTGTTTGGACCGGCACGGACGCCAAGCGTATCGGACTGGTGGATGAAATGGGCGGGTTGGAGGCCGCCACCGCAGAAGCCGCCAAGCTGGCCGATCTGGGCGAAGGCGAATACCGCACCGTGGGCTATCCCGAGCAAAAGGACTTCTTTGAGCAACTGAAGGAAAGCCTGAACGTTCAGGCGCGCACTTGGGTAGCTAAGGAAGCCTTCGGGGATGATGTGGAACTGCTGCACCGCTTCGAGGCCGTGCGCAAAGTGCGCACCATCACAGGCATACAGGCCCGGATGCCTTTCGAGATGGACATCCATTAAGGGAAAAAGGAAGGGCCCGGCTTTCGCCGGACCCTTCCACCCATAACCCAAAATCCAAACCCGAGCAATATAACGGCGGGGTTTTGGGGAAGGTTACAGATGAGCTGGATATTTCCGTGTTCAGGGTCCTGAAGCGGAGAGCCGTGTGGATCTACCCCACTTCCACATGAAATCCGGTGTGGTTGCGCACGTTCAGCACTCGTCCATCGCTCCAGACCAAGTACTGGCCCTTGATGCCGAGCAACCGGCCCGAGATCTCCGGGAGCTTGTCCAATTGAACGCTCACGAGCTTGGGCGGTACCGGTGGCAAGGGATACTGGAGGTGGACCAACGGCTCTTCCGGAAGCATGTACTTGGCCGAGGTGGGGTCCGCCTGTGCGATCGCTTTCGCCCGGGCCTCTTCCAAATCGCCTTCACCCTCACCGGGGCCGATCGGTCGAAGCATTTTTCGCCAGTCCGTCCGGTCGGAGAACAAGCGCTTCAGATCGACTTCGATGGCTCCCGCCAACTGCCGATACGGCACCCGCGCAATGGGTACGGCCAGAACTGCCCCCTGATCGATCCAACGCACCGGCACTTGGGTGCTGCGCGTTACACCGACCTTCAGGTTCCCGGTGTAGGACAGGTACACGATGTGCTCCTGCATGTGGTGGTCGAGCTCCCATTGCACATCGCGCCCCTCACCGAGATGGGCGCAACACAGCTCCGGCCGGATGATGCAGGGGCTGGCCTCAGGGGCATCGCGGAAACATGGGTAGCAGGTGCCCTGTCCGTAAAACTTCTTCACGCGCTTCCCACAGGAGATGCATGTTTTCGCCCCGGTAAAGCGCAACGTGAATTCATTCGCGATGAAGCCCTCCAACGGTATGGTGCCGGTCGCAAGGTGCAGTGCATACGTTACATGACCACTGCCGTTTTCCTTGTCCTCATCGAGGTCGGCGAGCATTTTCCGCAAGGGCGATCCATCCATTTTCCGGTCCGGTATTACCTTCCGCACGAAAGTAGAGCGCCCCAACCTAACCATGCCCGTCAACGCGCTGTTCTCCTTCCTGATGAAAAAGCGGCTGCAGCAGATCGAGCTGTTCCGCGACCACCCGCATGAGGCCCAGTTGGAGGTCTTCCATGGGCTGATCCAGTCCGCGCGCTATACCACGTGGGGCAGGCAGTATGACTATTCCAGCATCCAAACGCCTGATGAATTCCGCCAGCGCGTACCCCTTCAGGACTATACTCATGTGAAGCCCTGGGTTGACCGCATGCGCAAGGGCGAGCAAAACCTCCTTTGGCCCACGGACATCAAGTGGTTCGCCAAGAGCAGCGGTACCACCAACGCCAAGAGCAAGTACATCCCCGTGAGCCGCGAGGCCTTGGAGGAATGCCACTACAAGGGGGGCAAGGACCTGCTGGCGCTGCACTTCGCCATGCGTCCGCAAAGCAAGCTTTACCAGGGCATGACCATGGTGGTGGGCGGCAGCAGCGCCTCGGAACCGGTCCGCAACGACGCCTATTCCGGCGACCTCAGCGCCATCATCATCCGCAACCTGCCTATTTGGGTGGAGGTGCGCCGCACACCGGTGATCGAAACGGCACTGATGGAGAATTGGGAAGAAAAGGTGGAACGCATGGCCCGCGAGACCATGCGTGAGGACGTGCGCAGCATTGCCGGCGTGCCCTCTTGGACGATGGTGGTGTTGAAGCGCGTGCTCGAGCTCACCGGCAAGAAGGACATCATGGAGGTATGGCCGAACCTGGAGCTGTTCATGCACGGTGGCGTGAGCTTCCGGCCCTATCGCGAGCAGTATAAAAAGCTCTTCCCCTCCGCTGAGGTGAACTACCTGGAGACCTACAACGCCAGCGAAGGTTTTTTCGGCATCACCGACGTGCATGGTGCCGACGACCTGCTGCTGATGCTGGACTATGGCATCTTCTTCGAGTTCATCCCGGTGGAGGAATTGCACCGGGAGCAGCCGCAGACCAAGCTGCTCCATGAAGTTCAGAAGGACCGGGAATACGCAGTGGTGATCAGCACCAACGCCGGGCTGTGGCGTTACATGCCGGGGGATACCGTCCACTTCACGCACACTGCGCCCTACCGCATCCAAGTGAGCGGCAGGACCAAGAGCTTCATCAATGCCTTCGGCGAGGAACTGATCGTGGAGAACGCGGACCGTGGCATCCAGGCGGCCTGTGCCGCCACAGGCAGTGTGGTGCGCGAATACACGGCCGGTCCGGTCTACATGGATGCCGAGGCCCGAGGCTGCCACGAATGGATGATCGAGTTCGAGGCGGCCCCGGAAGACATGGAGCACTTCATTACCGTGCTGGATGAGACCATGCGCGGGCTCAATAGTGACTACGATGCCAAGCGCAGCACGGGCATGGTGCTCCGGCGGCCCATCGTGCACGCGGTGCAAAAGGACACCTTCCACAGATGGCTGAAAGAGCGGGGTAAATTGGGCGGACAGAACAAGGTGCCCCGGCTCTGCAATGACCGCACACTATTGGACCAGTTGTTGCAGAACGAGCCGGTATGAAGCCCTTTTTTGCCGCGGTCTTGATGTCCGTGCCTCTGACCGCCACATGGGCCCAGGCCGACACGGTGCGCTGGGCCGTGGAAGGGGCCATGGACCGCTTCACCACGGACGAGCTCGGCAATCTGTACACCTTGCGCGGGAACGACCTGGACCTCTACGATCCGCACGGCCGGCATGTGGCGCACAACAGCCTGAACACCTTCGGAGCGATCTCCCGCATCGACGCCTTCTCCTCGCTGAAGCCGCTCATCTTCTCCCGTGCACAAGGACAGTTGGCCATGTTGGACAATACGCTCAGCGTGCAGGGCTCAGTACTCGACCTTTCCCGGAACGGATTCCCTCAAGTGACACTGGCCTGCATGAGCGTGCAGGGCCGCATCTGGTTCTTCGATGAACGAGAGCTTGCGCTGATGCGGGTGGATGCACAACTCCGCCCCGTGGCCAATACCGGCCGACTTGACCAGCTCCTGTCCTTCACCCCGCAGCCCACTTATATGGAAGAGGCCGATGACCGTCTCTACCTGGTGGACCCCGAACACGGCGTGATGGTCTTCGACCTGTTCGGCAGTTTTATCCGGAACCTGCCCATATTCGGCACAGAGCGCATCCAGGTGCGCGACGGCTTCATCTGGTACGTGGAGAACGGCCTGCTGAACCGGTATGACATGCGCGCGTTCACAACGGATACCGTGGCTTGGCCTACCACCACGGACCCCTTGCCCGTGCTGGATGCGCGGATCGAGCAAGGTCTCCTCTACCGCCTGCTGCCGGGCCGGGTGCTGGTGGTGGGCATCGGGCAATGAGCCGCAGATCCCACGCAGTCCGTATGTTCAAAACTCGTGCTCATCCTTGATAGGGCACGATTTCAGAAACACTTTTCCACATTGGGCCTCCTCTCACGCCGAAGGGGGTATTTTCGCGATCTTCCCACCAGTAGAGACAACTCCAACATGCATATCGCCATCGCAGGAAACATCGGATCAGGTAAGACCACCCTCACGAAACTTCTGGCCAAACACTACCAGTGGGACCGCCTCGAGGAGGCCGTGGACAACAACCCGTACCTGTTCGACTTCTATAAGGACATGCAGCGCTGGAGCTTCAACCTCCAGATCTTCTTCCTCAATTCGCGCTTCGAGCAGTTGCTGGAGATCCGCCGCAGCGGACGCAACGTGGTGCAGGACCGCACGATCTATGAGGACGCCTACATCTTCGCGCCCAACCTCCACGCCATGGGCCTGATGACCACGCGTGATTTCGAGAACTACTTCCGCCTGTTCAAGAACATGGACGGTGCCGTGACCCCGCCGGACCTGATGATCTATCTCCGCGCCAGCGTACCCAATCTGGTGAACCAGATCGCGGAGCGAGGCCGTGACTACGAGAGCAGCATCAGCATCGACTACCTCAAGCGCCTGCATGAACGCTACGAGGCGTGGATCACCACCTACGACAAAGGAAAAGTGCTGGTGATCGACGTGGACGAGAATTCCTTCCACACGAATCCGGAGGACCTCGGAAAGATCATCAACTCCATCGATGCCGAGATCCACGGGCTATTCCCGATGGACAAGGAGGCTCCCAAAGGCGCGACCAATGGCGTCGGCAAGGCCAAGGCCGTGAAAAAGACGGCGAAGAAGGCAGCGAAGAAGAAGTGAGGTGAGGGTCGCGCCCGTCGCTCCATCTTGAAGTTTATTTCCTGAGATCCAGACAACCACCATCGGTCACGGGTCGTCTATTGCGTGCGGAGGCTGTTCCATTGTTCCTTCCAAGAAATAATCCTCTCCATGCCTTGTTCCTTTTTCGTGCGTTCCGGTCTTTTCCTGTTGATCATGATGGGGCTGTCCGAACGCAGCACCGCTCAGGTGACGGTCATCCCCTTCACCAGCGGTCCCATTCCACTGTGCGACACCAGCATCTTCACGGCCAACGTCAGTGGAATGGGTTGGCTCGCACAACCAGGCACACCATGGTCCTATTCGCTGAACCAGCTCCTGATGAACATCACGAGCAACCATCCACAGACCCTGCAGATCTTCATGACCTCACCGGCAGGCACCGAGCTGCTCCTTTCCGAATTCAACGGCGCCGGTGGGCAGAACTATACGAACACCGTATTCGAGTACGACTGGTATCCCTCGATCACGACCGGCACAGCGCCATTCACCGGATCATGGACCGCACAGGGCGGATCGTTCAGCGTATTCGATGGAGAGAACGCCGATGGCACGTGGACCATCACCGTGATCGACACTTCTTGCGTGAACAACGGCACAGGGACCGGAGGAATTTGGATACCCGGTTGGTTCGACGGATCATCGGGCAACGGCGGCTTCACCATGGCCTTCTCCGCCCCTCCACCCTGCCCGGGCTACATCCCGTTTGACAATGCGACCATTTGCGCAGGTGGGACCTTCGACATACTCGGGTACTACACGGCATACAACTCTGGGTATTCGTATAACATCACGCTCGGAGGTAGTCCGGTAACGGATCCGACGGCCGTGAGCGCGCCCGGGAATTATTGGATCGATGCCTATGATATGTGGGACGGCTGTTCCTATTGGGCCGAATTCGTGATCATCGCTTCCAGCCCAACACCGATCGGCGCGGACCAAGTGGTGGACCATTGCGGCCCGGACCCCGTGGACCTGACCGCCTTATTCAACTTGACGGGGGTAACGCCAGTGTGGTCGCTTGATGGCGCGCCCATCACCGGAGCCACCGCGGCCGCTGCCACTGTTCCGGGGACCTATCAGGTGATCGGGGAAACAGCCGGTGGCTGCAACGACACCGCGTTGGTCACGCTCAACATCAACGCGGCAGCGATCCTGGGACCGGATGAAAGTGTCAGCGTTTGTCCAGGCGGCAGCTTGGACCTCACGAGCTTGTACGATGTCACCGGACTTACTGCGGTGTGGACCTTCGGTGGTCTACCGTTCGCCACTCCCACGGCAGCCACCGACGCCGGTGTTTATACGCTCTCAGCCACGAACAGCAATGGTTGCGCGGACCAAGCGGATGTCACCCTTTCGGTGGAGCCGATGGCACCGTTGGGCGCGGACCAGACCTTGGCGCTGTGCAGCAATGCAACGATCGATCTGACCACTTTGTACACCACCACAGGCCTTACTTCCACATGGTCGCTTTCCGGTGCTCCTGTCATCGATCCCACATCGGTGAGCGCCGCAGGTACGTATCGATTGATCGCATCGAACGCCTTGGCCTGTGCCGACTCCGCATTCGTCAGCGTCAATGTCAACCCTGCACCGGCACTTGGGCCGGATGCCTCGGCTTCGGCCTGCGAGGATGGGACCGTCGACCTCACCACGTTCTTTCCTACCACAGGGCTCACCACTGCATGGACCCTTTCCGGGATCGCCGTTCCGGATCCCGTTTCGGTCGATGGGGGTGGCACGTTCATGCTCGTTGCCACAGATCCGAACGGCTGTAGCGATTCCGCCTTGGTAAGCGTGACCATCTCCACGAACCCCGTCCTTGGGGCCGATCAAACGATATCGGTATGCGATGGAAATGCGGTGGACCTGACCACCTTCTATGCGACCGGCGCGAATACCTCCCTGTGGGAGGCGGGCGGGACCACCGTAGCGGACCCGACCTCCGTTACGACCAGCGGCACATACCTTTTGACCGTGACAAACGCGGCAGGCTGCTCGGCCAGCGCCACCGTTGCGTTGAGCTTCGACCCATCGCCCGCATTGGGCCCTGATGTGACCGCCTCGATCTGTGGTGGTACCACGTACGACCTTACAGCTCAATTCGCTCCAACGGGTGCATCCGGCTCTTGGACCGTGGGCGGAAACTCTGTCGCTGATCCCGTGGTGGTGAATGCAACGGGCAACTACCAACTTGTGGTCACCAACGCTTCCGGCTGTACCGATACGGCCATGGTGGCCTTGACGGTCCACACGGCCCCCGACTTGGGAGAGGACCAATTCTTCACACTCTGTCCATGGCAGACGGTGGACCTGAGCGCGGTATTCCCTGTGAACGGCATGGACGCCATCTACACATATGATGGCCAACCCCTGTCCGATCCGGCCACCGTTCATGATCCCGGCACCTACACCGTGGCTGTGACCGATGCGTACGGTTGCACGGACGATGCGGTCGCTTCGATCATCAACGTCGAATGCCTCTGTGAAGCCGACTTCCGGTATGATGCCGGATGCATGCAGGAACCTGTGCAATTCACGGTGTTGGCGGATTCAGCTGTGGTGAGCGCCACGTGGAACTTCAGCGGTGCCGCCCCCAATGCGCTGGGCAGCGATCCCCTTGTACGCTTCACCACGGATGAACCCACGCTCGTCACGCTCCAAGCCACGCTCAGTTGTGGTGTGGTCACCGTGGAGCGGATGATCCGTGTGCCGGACTGCAGCGACTCCTGTAGCGTGTGGATCCCTTCCGCGTTCACGCCTGATGGCGACGGGGTCAACGACACTTGGGGCTGGCCAGGTGAGTGCCTGCCGAAGGACTTCTCGGTGAAGGTGTTCGACCGGTGGGGTGAACTCGTTTACACCTCCACCGACCCCTTCAAACCTTGGGACGGCAGCCATGGAGGCAAGCCTTCACCGACCGGGGTGTACGTGTATCGGGTCGACTATCAACTCCTCTATCAGGAACGCAAGGAGGTGACGGGTACGGTGACCTTGATCCGCTAGTGTGCCAACCCGCAAGTTGGTGTACCAAGGCTTTGCCTCGATCTCTTCTTTATGCAAGGCATATCACGTATTCGTGCGATCCGCACTATCCAGCATTTCGCGGAAATGCGTGCGTAGCCGAGGAAACTCGTTGAGAAAGGCCGGGAAGTCGATCGCAGAGGATCCGGCCATGAGATCGGCGAGCAAATGAGCGGATGCTAGTGTGCTAACCCGTAAGTTGGTGGACTAAAGCTTTGCCTCAATTTCTTCCTTATGCAAGGCGGAACATGCCCGGCGTAGCGGTAGCTACGGCGAAATGTTCCAACGCCGCAGAAGGGAGAAAGGGAGGTGAAGACAGTTCAGGAACTTACGGGTTGGCACACTAGGGTGATGGCCCGGTCGAACTTGATCCCCTTGTCGAACATGCGATCAAATCGCTCAATGGACCCGCACAAGATCTCGGCAGCGCCGTCCACTCCGTGCTGGCGGATCAATAACCAACCGGGACGGAGGTGTGCCTCGTGATCGAACAGTCGGGGATCCATTTCACACGAAAGGAACCGTTCCAAGAACTCCTTGTCGGAATACTGATAGTGGTCCATGTGGGTCAAGCGTATTGTGGATATACCGGCAAATGAAAAGCCCCGATGATCCAAGGACCGTCGGGGCTTCTTGATGTGAAGCGAGATCAGAACCGATCGTTGAGTGAAAGCGTCGCAGCGGTGATCGGGGCTTGCTCGGCCGGTAACGCACTGTGATCGTGCCCTTCGTGGTCCTGGTGCATCGGGGCGGCATCATGCCCACCCTCGTTGATGTGCGGAGCGATGATCAGGGCCACGATGGAGGTCAACTTGATGAGGATGTTCATGGATGGACCTGAAGTGTCCTTGAACGGATCACCAACGGTATCACCGGTCACAGCGGCCTTGTGCGGCTCGCTGCCCTTCTTGAACTCCACACCATCGATCATCACGCCTTTCTCGAAGCTCTTCTTGGCGTTGTCCCAAGCACCACCGGCGTTGTTCTGGAACATGCCCATGAGCACACCGCTCACCGTGATCCCGGCGAGCAATCCGCCCAACGCCTCAGGTCCGGCGAGGAAGCCGACGAGGATCGGTGAAAGCAATGCCAAGGCGCCCGGAGCGATCATCTCGCGGATCGACGCCTTGGTGCTGATGGCCACGCACTTCTCATACTCCGGCTTGGCGGTGCCCTCCATGATACCGGGGATCTCGCGGAACTGGCGACGCACCTCCTTCACCATGTCCATGGCGGCCTTGCCCACCGCGCTGATCGCGAGGCTGCTGAAGAAGAAGGGGATCATGCCACCGACGAACAACATCGCCAGCACATCGGCCTTGTAGATGTCGATGCCCGTGATGCCGGACATGCCGACGTACGCGGCGAAGAGCGCCAGCGCGGTCAAGGCTGCGGAAGCGATGGCGAAGCCCTTTCCGGTCGCAGCGGTGGTGTTGCCCACGGCGTCGAGGTTATCCGTGCGCTCGCGCACTTCCTTGGGCAATCCGCTCATTTCAGCGATGCCGCCCGCGTTATCGGCGATCGGACCGAAGGCGTCGATCGCGAGCTGCATGGCGGTGGTGGCCATCATGCCCGCCGCTGCGATCGCAACGCCGTACATACCTGCCAACTCGAAGGAACCCCAGATCCCTGAAGCGAGGATCAGGATGGGGAGCACGGTGCTTTCCATGCCCATGGCCAGACCACCGATCACGTTCGTACCATGGCCAGTCCCGCTTTTCTGCACAATGCTGTCCACCGGACGACGGCCCATGCTGGTGTAGTATTCGGTGACCATGCTCATCAGCGTTCCCACGACCAAGCCGAGGATGATGGCATAGAACACGTTCATGCTCGTTAGCTCAACAGAGACTCCGTTCCGCACGAACTGCATGGTGTCCGGAAGCATCCAGTGCACGAGGAAGTAGCTGGAAATGGCCACGAGGACCATGGAGCCCCAGTTGCCCAGGTTCAAGGCCTTCATCACGCTGTCGCTGTCCTTGTTGATCTTCACGAACAAGGTGCCAACGATGCTGTAGAGGACGCCAAGACCGGCGATCACCATGGGCAGCAGGATCGGGGCCATACCGCCAAAGTTGTCGGCGCTCACCACTTCGCGGCCGAGCACCATGGTGGCGAGCATCGTAGCCACGTAGCTACCGAAGAGGTCGGCACCCATGCCGGCCACGTCACCTACGTTATCACCCACGTTATCGGCGATGGTCGCCGGGTTACGCGCATCGTCCTCAGGGATACCGGCTTCCACCTTGCCCACGAGGTCAGCGCCTACGTCGGCCGCTTTGGTATAGATGCCACCGCCCACGCGGGCGAAGAGCGCGATGCTCTCGGCACCGAGGCTGAAGCCCGCCAGCACCTCCAGGCACTTCATCATCTGTTGGCCGTTCGCATCGCCATCGGTCACGTACATACCGAGGAACACGATAAAGAGCGTGCTCAAACCGACCACGGCGAGGCCCGCGACACCGAGACCCATTACGGCACCTCCGTTGAAGGAGACTTGCAACGCTTTCTTGAGGCTGGTGCGAGCGGCTTGCGTGGTACGCACGTTGGCCTTGGTGGCGATGCTCATGCCGATCCACCCCGCAAAAGCACTGAAGAAGGCACCGATCAAAAAGGCGATCGCGATCACCCAGTCGCTGTTCTCATGGAGCGTACCGCTCCAGGCCAACAACACGGCCGCAATGGCCGCGAAGACGCCCAACACCTTCCACTCGGCTTTCAGGAAGGCGCTTGCACCGCGGGCGATGTAGCCCGCCAGTTCCTGCATGTTCGCGTCACCGGCGTCCTGTTTGCTTACCCACAGCGCCTTGCCGATCATCACCGCCAGGCCGATCAGGCCCATCACCGGGATGTAGTACATCAATTCAATTCCCATTTCCGTCTGCTTGCTTTTGTGTCTTCTTTGTGAGGTATCCCCGCTCGCGGGGGGCGCGAAAATAGCCGAATGCGGGGAATGGAACGCTGATGACGCTGAAAGAGGGGATCTGCATGGGTCACCGGGAGCCACGGAGGGTCACCCCGACATGGACCTCTGGGGAATAGCGCACCCTGCCCGGATCCCGTTACGCCTTCGCGTACGAAACGCTCTTCACCGCCTCCACCACCCGTTTCACACTGGGCAAGGACTCATCGATGAGGTTCGGGGCGAAGGGCAGCGGCGTATCGGCCTGGTTCACCCGCACAACCGGGGCGTCCAAATGGTCGAACGCATGGCGCTGCACACGGAAGGCGATCTCACTGGCGATGCTGCCATAAGGGAAGTTCTCATCGACCACCACTAAGCGGTTGGTCTTCTTCACCGATGTGATGATCGTGGCCAGGTCCAACGGACGGATGGTGCGCAGGTCGATCACCTCGCATGAGATGCCGTCCTTGGCCAGCTCCTCCGCAGCTTCCAAGGCAACCTTCATCATCTTGCCGAAGCTCACGATGGTAGCGTCCGTACCGGGGCGCTTGACGTCCGCCACACCGATGGGCAGCAGGTATTCACCGTCGGGGATCTCGCCCTTGTCGCCGTACATGCGCTCGCTTTCCATGAAAAGCACGGGGTCGTCATCGCGGATCGCGGCCTTCAGCAGGCCTTTGGCATCGTACGGGTTGCTCGGCGTGATCACCTTAAGGCCGGGGATGTTGGCGTAGAAGCTCTCGTAGCTCTGGCTGTGGGTGGCCGCCAACTGGCCCGCGCTGCCGTTGCCACCACGGAAGGTGATGGGCATGTGGAACTGCCCGCCGCTCATCTGCAGCATCTTGGCCGCCGAGTTGATGATCTGGTCGCTGGCCAGCACCGCGAAATTCCAGGTCATGTACTCCACGATCGGCCGTAGCCCGTTCATGGCCGCCCCCACCGCGATGCCGGTGAAGCCGAGTTCCGCGATGGGCGTGTCGATCACCCGCTTGGCGCCGAACTCCTCCAGCATGCCCTTGCTCACCTTGTAGGCACCGTTGTATTCCGCCACCTCCTCGCCCATGAGGAATACGTTCGGGTCACGGCGCATCTCCTCGCTCATCGCCTCGTTCAGGGCCTCTCGAAATTGTACGGTACGCATGGATCGTGGATCAAATGGGCCGCAAAGTTAGCCCACCGACCGATGGGACCGGACGGGTGCGGACATGGACCATGGGAACTGCATGTGTGGACGGACGGAAAGAGCCCCGATCGCACAAGTGAGGGCAACCACCTCAGTTACGTGGAACCATTGCTTCACAAGCACGAAGGGCCGCCTCAAATGAGGCGGCCCTTCGGCGTTTGTTGGTATGTCGGTTACTTGATGATGCTCAACCGCTGGACGGTCTTCTGTCCGTTGACGGTGATGTTCACCATGTACACTCCGCTGGCGATGTCGCTCGGCAGGTCGAGGATGGTGGTGAAGCGCTCACCGCTGTTCCCGAACGCCTTGGCGAAGACCTGCTTACCATAGATGTCCTGAATGTCCACCGTGATCTGTTGGTCAGCGTCCTGGATACCGTCGATGCTCAGGTTCACCTGGCTTTCACGCACCGGGTTCGGCCACATCGTCGCTGTTCCATTGGCCTGCTCCATGCTGGCATCCGGGCGGGCGCCGTTGTCGATGGTGATCGTGCAGGTATTGCCGCAGAAGCCGCTGTATTCCGTGCCCACTTTCACGTTCACTTGCACGCTGTAGGTGGAGCCGTTGACCATCGGAGGATGGTTGTTCCACTTCAACTGCAGGATGTAGGTGCTGCGGATGAAGGTCTCATCGTAGCCCTCGCTGGGGATGAAGATGCGGAACTGGTACTCAGTCGCGCCCACCACCGGCGTGGCATAGATGAAGCTGTTGTTGGTGTTGAAGGTGCGGTTCTCGTTGCAGGAGTGCCCGTATGTAGGCGCGCTGATCAGCTCCGTGCAAGGCACCGTGGACGTAATGCCCACCTCGCAGCCGGTGCCAAAGTGTGCGCTGGCCAAGGGGCCGGCGTTGTCGGTGCGGACACGGACGAAGTACTTCACGCCGGGCGTCAGCGGGCTGGTGTTCATCTGGTTGAAGCGCACCTTGTTGGTGTTCACCGCGATCCGGCGGAGGTAGCCCGCATCGGGGTTGGAGAACTCGAACTGGTAGCTGCCCGCTCCGGCCACATTGCTGCAATACACGTAGCTGTTCATGCTGAAGTTGAAGATGCCGCAGGATTTGTTCGCGATCTTGGCCGGGCCCGGAGGCAGGCAGAAGCTGTGCCCCGTGTAGCCCGCGTAGGCCGGAGTGAGGGAAGGTGAATCAGCCCCGTTGGGGAAGGCATCGCCCAGCAGCACTTTGCCGTCGGTGGTGCGCAGTTCCCAGCCGCCGCCCGTGATGCCGTTACCATTGCTGTCCATGAGGTTCAAGGTGTAACAGTCTCCATTGGCATTGCTCAGGCAGAGTGTTTCATCCACCTGCTGGTTGTTGCCCACCGGGCTGCCGGAGGCCACCGTGGCGTTGGCGGCATCTTTGATCACCCAGCTGATCTCGCTAGCGTTGCCGTCGGTGTTGATACGCAGCACCACTTGGTTGCCGCTCTCGCTGACCACTACGGAAGCTGAAGCACTGCCCGAGCAGGGCGGGACGCCCACCACCGTATAGGTGTAGGTACCGGGATCCATGGTGGAGGGGTCGTACATGTCGCTCACAACAGGGTCGGGGCCTATCCAGGAACCACCGCCCTGTGGACTGCCACCGAGCAGGGCCAATAGGCTGAAGGGAGCAGCGCCATTGCACGTCACGAAGGAGGAATTTGAACCGGCATCCGGGGGAGCCTGTTCGCTCACCACCACTTGCGCGGTCGCGTTCACCGCGCATGGTGAAATGGCGGTCACGGTGTAGGTGTAGGTGCCCGGGCTCATGGTCGTGGCATCGTAGTTCGGCCCGGCAGGGCTCCAGGATCCGCCACCGCCAGCACCCGTAATGGCCAAGGCCATATCGTTCATGGCGCTGCTGGAGCAATAAGTCACACTGCTGCCTGTGCCAGCGTTCGGTGCGGCTTGCACGGATACAGCGACCGGGGTGCCCAAGCTCGAACCGTTGCAGCCACCGTTCACGCTAAGTGCAGTGACCGTATACGTTCCCACGGCAGCATTGGTGATGGTGTAGGTCGTGGTCGGCCAGTTCGTCTCCGTATGGCCACCAGGACCGGTGTAGGTGAAGGTGTAGGGTGCCATACCCGTGAAGGTGAACACCACGTTGGGCAACGGATCGATGCTACAGACGGTGCCACCGCCACTGATGCTCGCCGTTGGGGCTGCGATGGGCGTGCCTTGGCAGGCGATTTCGGTCACGCTGAAGGTGTCTATCCACCAGCCGGTGCCAGCGCCTGAACTGTCACTACCGAAACGCCAACGCAATTTGATCGGTTGACCAGCCGCAGCAGCGGGCAGGTTCACCGTGGTGGTGATGAAGACTCCGCCGGAGTTATTGCCCCATGCGTTCCGACCACCCAGCGGGTTGCTAAACGAGTTGCTGACCGTGCTGTTGTATCCACCGGTAACAAACGAACCGCCGGCAGTCACGATGTCCGTGAAGGCCCCTCCGTTTATGCTGATCTCCAGAACGCCTCCGTCATAAGTAGCGGGTAACGTGCTTGATTCAAAAGCCCAACGATGCTTGAAAGTGAGTTGTGCGCTGGCCGTTACGATCCCGATGGTGGGTGTCGTCAGGTCTTGTTCGGAGACCGATCCGGGGTTATCCGTGGTCACGCTCTGGAAAACATCAAAGAAGCTATTCGTTGTCGCCCACTGTGCACCAGTCCCGACCGGCACGTGACTGACCCAATCAAATGGCAGCGCCGGGATCGTGACACCATCGAAGTTCTGGGTCGTACTGCTCTGCACCAGCACATCATTGATCGTGCAGGGGTCGCCATCGTCACAGGGGATCGGCGTGTGTGTGCATGCATTGCTCACACAAGCGTCCGTTGTGGTGGGGTTATTGTCATCGCAGCTCACGTTAGAGGTGGTCGATGGCATCATAAGATCACAAAGAGCGTTGCCCAAATGCTGTAGGGTCACTGTGTGCGTAGAGCCGTTCAAATAGAGCGGCGCCAGTACATAAGGGCTTCCAGCAACGTTCGCATTGTTCACCACGTCGACCCCATCAACTTGGATGTCCACAAGACCACCGGGCGAATCGCCTGTCCCGGTGATGTTGACCTGGATCTGGTACGTATCACAACCGGCATTGACCGCCGAGGCCGTTCCGGTCGCCTGGAAGCAAACCGCAGCGAACTCATCCGCACCCATATCAGGAGTGGACACATCACGCGTGGCACCGTCAATGTCTGTGGTCACGGTCGCGATGTACGTCCCTTGGTTGTTCAAGGACGTATTGGATGCCGGTATCAAGTGCAGGTCCGTCGCCGAGGTGAAGACCGGAGTGATATTCAGGGAATTCGCGTTGCCGCCGAAACCGGCCACCATCGCTGGAAGGTTCGCCTGGTTGCTTCCGAGGTAACCCAGGTTCGCCCCAACGGTCGCGTAATCGTTGTAGTTGATCGCGCTGAAGACGGTGTTGGCGCTTCCGCAGTAAACAGCGTAGCGCTGGGTCCCGGTTGTTTGCGAACTGGCGAAGATGTTGTTGCGCACATCCAGCGAACCAGCGGTCAAAGCACTGTTGATCCACAACGCAGCTGATTGGTAGGTGCCCGAGGTCTGGTTCACATTCATCGATACTGTATTGTACCAGATGTTGTAGCCCCCTCCGGATACCACGGCGATCCCGTAACCATTGTCGCCGATACCGATAGAAGTATACCCGTACCCGGTGACACCGGAAACGAAGTTGTTCGCGATCGTCAGACCCGAAGCGGTGCTGGTCGCACCCAGATAGATCCCGTCAGACCCGTATCCCCCGGTGTTCGTATTGGCAACGTTCCTGACCTGGTTGCCGATGATCGAACCACCCGAAGACAAGCCGACAACGATGATGCCGACCGAATTACTCGTAGTGGAAGTAGTTACCCCGTCGATCAGGTTATTGTTGGCGAGCACGCCTTGTTGGTTGGAAATGAACATGCCACGGTATCCGATCTTGTCTGCCGCAATGGTGCTGCCGATGGTGTTGCCCGTGATCACGGTACCGGTCTCCATGGTCGCAGGGCCTACAACGCCGATACCGTATTGGGCGCGAGAGAAGGCGTTGTTCTGGTAGGTATTCCCGGTATTGGCCGTTTCCGCCGCATTACCCATGGTCGCTCCGCTGCTGATCAAAGCAGCCAAGCTTGTCGTCGCGGAATATCCGAAGATCGTGCAATTCTTCACCGTGTTGTTGGTCGCACCATTGCCCGCGTTCACACTGTTCAACCATACCGTGGCAGACGCACCCGTGTTCGTGTTGGTGATCGTCAGGTCCCGTGTGGTCCCAGCAACCGCATTGGACCCGTCAATGGTCACGTAATCCGCTCCGTTCAAGCGCAGAATACCGTTGATGTTGTTCCCGCTGAACGCAGGCGATACGCCTACCGCCGGTTTGATCGTCAATGTATTGACCGCATTGGCATCCGCGTTCCCGTTGATCGTGACCGGGTAGGTCTCGCTCGGATACGTAGCACTGATCAGGCTGAAAGTCACCGGGCCGCCCAAGCACGAAGTGTTGTACGCTGCAACCGCAGCCGTCAAAGTCGCATAAGCTCCGCCACTACCAACGGTGTAGGTGCCTCCTGCCAGGGTGTTCTGGATCGCATAGCTGCTTGGTGTTGTCGGAGGTGTACCTGATGCGGGGGGGCTCGATGTATAACCACCTGTGCCTGCTTTTGGAAATGCATTGGCGGTCCCCAGGTTGTCCTGGGCTACGATGTAGTAAGACACTACATCACCACTACCTACGCCTGCTCCGAAGCTGAAGTCGTACTGGCTGCCGCTGATGAAGGTCCCGGTGGCAGGTGTGTAGGCCCCGGCGTTGATCTTCCAATAGAGCACCGGAAGCCCGGCGCCTGCTGTAGGCACACCGTCCGGGTCGGTAATGGCCGCAGAAAGCGTTCGCGCACTACCGGAGCACGTGGGCGCCAACGCCGTGTAGGCGATGGTAGGAGAAGGGGGGGCCCAGGTGAACTTCAAGCCGGAAGCGGGCATGATCGTATTGGAACTCGTCACGGTCGAACTATTGGCTCCTCCGGCCGTGGTCGTTGCCCAGTTCGTCGCCGTAGTGCGGTTGTTGTAATCCGCGTTGGTCGCACCCCGTAGACCCACTTGACAGGTATAAGCGGTTGCATTCGTGGCAGTGCATGTACCATAGACGATACTGATCGCCCCTGTGGTGTTGTTCAGCCTTATCTGGAAGTTGAGCACATCCCCGGTGATCGCTCCGCCACTGTACCGACGTGCATTGTTCCACTGGATGATCGTTTCGCTTCCCACTATTTGAGAGTAGACCTGGACCCCATTGTTGATCAGGTCACGCCCGAACGCGGAGATCGCGCCAGCATAGCCGGTGGTGGCCGAGATGGGCGTGTAACCCGTGCCACTGGGTGCCGTGGCCCCGAAGGTGATGTACCCGTTCATGTTCACGTTCAGTGCCGTATAGCTGGTCCCATTGAAGGTGAAGTTCGGCAACCCGGTCAGGTTCACCACCTGGTCATCCCAAGTCGTTACGGACAGGGCGGTGGCCCCTCCGCCAGTGGTGATGGCCGTATAGGTTCCGCTGGATTGAGCGAAGGTGTACATGGTGGCAACCTGCGCCCGAGCTGCCAAGCCAAAAGTGAGGGCTGAGGCCAGCAGGGCCATTTTGCCAAGCCGATAGATCGGGCGGGGCGAGATCAAGGGTTTTCGACTTTTCATGGGATCAGGGGTGTTTGTGAATTCAGAGTGTTAGCAGGCAATACGATCAGGGCAAGGCGGACCGGGGGTGAAATGGCGCTTGATGGGCACCAAGGAGGATGAAGAGTACTGGGTGTGGGGGCCTGCTGGAGGAAAGAGGCAGGTTAGCGACGTCGCTGGATCGTCAGTTTAGACCGTTGAAGAGAGGGCTTGTAACGACTAAAAAAGAGAAGAACACTTGGGAGTACAATGTTATGGTGGTATTTCGATCCGGTCAATGGGTGTTGAAAACTAATTTTAAGAGCATCAGATCAGTAGATCGGCACCAAGCACGGGTTCGTCGATGTAGCACGCGGCAGGTTCGTATAAATTCATTTAGCCATACAATGTTATACCAATAAGCGTTTGGTGGTCTTGGCATTAACGTTCCTCTATGGACGATGATGCCAAAAGCCCCTCCGTTTTCGATGCCGTGGGACCGATCGATCTGGCTCACCACCGGAGACTGTCCAACCAATACAATATGCGGCATCATCGCAGCCATCGGATCCTTGGCTAAAGTCGATCTGCGATTGGACAATTGCATTGAGCAATGTCAGTGCGAGGAACAAGAAAACAGGCGGGACACTAGGACAGGGGCCAATCTTCCGCCCTGTTCTATGTGACCGTGAAATGCTCCCGCACCAGCCTAATGCAATAGCCCCTGCGGATGATCCGCAGGGGCTATTGCATTCTTACATCATCAGGAGCCTCCGGTAATTGCCCCGCCTTCACTAGCCTTACAGCCCCACCCCCACCTTGGCACCGAGCACCAGGCTGTGCGAACTCATCGCGGGCAAGGGGCCGTCCAATTGCACTTTGAAGACGAAGTGCACATTGCTGCTCTTCATCAGGTCCAGCACGTTCACGTCGCCCATGTGCAGCAGGAGCGTCTGCGCCCCGTTGGGAACCGGGTTCATACCGGCCACGGTCAACGGCGGGCTCTGGTCCACCGCCACCTGCAGCGTTACCGCGTGCATGGCGTTGTAATTGCCCGTGACGGGGCTGGTGAGGAACAGGTTCGCCTTGGTGAACTTGAACTGCGTCAGCTGTGCCAGCGAATACTGGTTGGCGGCGAGCACTTGCCCCAGCACATTGGCATCGATGTCCAGATCCATTTCGAATTGGCCACCGGCCACATCTGCCGAGTCAATGGTGAAGGGGATCGCCGGGTAGTTCATCTCCAGCGTGGTCTCGGGAATGATCTCCTCTTCCTGTGGTTTGCTGCAGCCAGCAAGTGCTAGCGCCGCCATCGGCAAAAGGAGGAAGGAATTCCGGAAAAATGCTGCTGTTTTCATGCCTCGGCCTTTGGGGGCCTTGGCGTTCTACGCAATTGCACCGACCAGGGTTGGCGGCGGGGGCCTGCACCACCCCTTCCCAACTCTACTTCACCATTTCCGACCTCTCAGGCACCACCACCTTCACCACCTGCCGCACCACCTTCACCGCATCGGTGGCGGGCTGTATGGGCCTTCCCTTCACCTCGCACCACACATAGACGAACTCGGCGCCGAAGAAGAAGGTCTGCGAGCTGTAGAAGGTCCAGATAAGCAAGGAGATGAGGCCAGCCGCGGCCCCGAAGGCGGAGGCCGGCTCGGTGGAATCGAAATAGAGGCCGATGATGAGCTCGCCCAGCACGAAGAGCGCCGTGGTGAACACCGCGCCGGGGAGAACGTCCCGCCAGGCGATCTTCGCTGCGGGCAGGAACTTGAAGATGCAGGCAAAGACCAGCGTGCTCACGATGAAAGTGATGGAGAAGGAGACCACCTGGAGAAGCTGCGCGCCCAGCTCCGGCATGTGGTGGCCCAGCCGCTCGGAGAAGCCGCTCACCAAGGCATTGAGCGCGAAGGTGACGATGAGCAGAAAGCCCAGGCCCATCACGAAGGAGAAGGACAGCAGCCGAGAGACGAAGAAGTGGACCACGGAATTTTTCGGATCGGGCTGGACCTCCCACATGCGGTTCAATGAATTCCTCAAGGAATTAAAGATGCCGGTGGCACCGATGAAGAGGGTGATGAGGCCGATCACCGTGGCCATCCAGCCTTTGCCGCTGATGTAGGCGGAACCCATCATTTCCTGCACGGTCCGGGCCGTCTCCGCCCCCACCAGCCCGCTGATCTGGCCGAAGACCTCGCCGCGCACCGCTTCGGGCCCGGTGACGATGCCGCTGACCGCCACCACCACCACCAGCAGTGGCACGATGGAGAAGATGGTGTAATACGCCAGGGAGGCGCCCAGGTCGAAGGTGTTGTCACGACCATACTCCACGATCATGCGCTTGGCAAAGTGGAGGATGTCCTTGATCACTTTCTTCATGATGCAAGATGGGACGGTCTTGATGTTCACATGCCGGTGAACCCGACATATACAGGCTCCAAATATCAGGCGAAGATCCAGTGCCAAGGTGACCAAGCCCATCGCGTCGGAAAGCGGATGGTTAAGTTTGCCGCCCAATTCCATCGCATACCCATGAAGATCCTTGTGCTCATCAGCCATGTGCCGGACACCACGGCACGCATCGCCTTCACCAACGACAACACCGCCTATGACACCAGTGGCGTGCAGTTCATCGTGAACCCCTACGACGAGTGGTACGCCTTGGTGCGGGGGCTCGAATTGAAGGAGGCTCAAGGCGGCAATGTCACCGCGATCAACGTGGGCGGCGTGGAGACCGAGCCCACCATCCGCAAAGCCTTGGCCATCGGCGCGGACGATGCCGTGCGCATCGACACCGCACCCAAGGACGGGCATGACGTGGCCGCTCAGGTGGCCGCCTTCGCCAAGGACAAGGGATACGACCTGATCTTGGCCGGAAAAGAAACGATCGACCACAACGGCAGCCAAGTAGGGCCGATGTTGGCCGAACTGCTGGACCTTCCCCTTATCTCCTTGGCAAGCAAACTGGACGTGGCCGACGGGAAAGCCACGGCCGAGCGGGACGTGCGCGGCGATGTGGAAGTGGTGGAATGCGCCCTGCCGTTAGTGGTAAGCTGCGCCAAAGGCATGGCCGAGCAACGCATCCCGAACATGCGCGGCATCATGGCGGCCCGTACCAAGCCACTGCAAGTGGTGCCCGCCGCACCGGCCGAAGCGCTCAGCACTACCGTGAAATTTGAACTACCTCCGCCAAAGCAGGCCGTAAAGATGATCCCGGTGGAAGAGGCCGGGAAGCTGATCGAACTGCTGCACACCGAGGCGAAGGTGATCTAAGAAAGAAGGCCGCAGAGGCGCCGAGACGCGGAGAAATCAATTAAAAGCACTTGTAGCGTCGACCCATCGGGGCGACACACTAAAAGGAAACAAAATGAGCGTGATCGTATTTGCAGACACCCGTGGTGAAAAAGTGGCGAAGAACGCCCTGGAGACCTTGACCTATGGCCGCAAGATCGCCGCGAAAGAAGGCACCTCCCTCACCTTGGTGACCTTCGGCGACGCTCCGGCGGACCGGTTGGCCGCGCTGGACGCGAACAAGGTGGTGGTGGCCCGCTCCATCGGGGATGCGGACAGCCAGCAGCTCACGCGCCTAGTGGCCGATGTGGCCGGCAAGGAGGGCGCGAAGTGGATCATCTTCAGCCATGACGACACCGGCAAGGCCGTGGCACCGCGCGTTGGTGCCAAGTTGAACGCGGGAGAAGTGGCCGGTGCCATCACTCTGCCGAACGAGCAAGGCTTGATCAAGCGCAACGTATTCAGCGGCAAGGCCCAGGCCTGGGTGGAGCTGAAGACGCCGGTGAAAGTGGTGAGCGTGCTGCCGAACAGCATCCCGGTGGAAGCCGCTTCAGGCAGTGCCGTCGTGGAGGAATACAGCGGCGACCTCGGCGCGGCCAAGGTCACGGTGAAGGAGACCCGCAAGGCCGGCGAGGGCATCCCCCTTCCCGAAGCGGAAGTGGTGGTGAGCGCCGGGCGCGGCATGAAAGGCCCGGAGAACTGGGGCATGGTGGAGGAACTGGCCAAGGAACTGCACGCCGCCACCGCCTGTAGCCGTCCCGTGGCGGACATGGATTGGCGCCCGCACCACGAGCATGTTGGCCAGACCGGCCTGGCCATCCGCCCCAACCTCTACATCGCCATCGGCATCAGCGGGGCCATCCAGCACTTGGCCGGCGTGAACGGCAGCAAGGTGATCGCCGTGATCAACACCGATCCCGAGGCACCCTTCTTCAAAGCCGCGGACTATGGTATCGTGGGTGACGCCTTTGAGGTACTGCCCAAGCTGATCGAGGCCGCCAAGAAGCTGAACGCTGAGCGGTAGTTGCCCGTTGTCAGGCCGGACCCGACTTCCCTACGACGTGGCTTGTCCATTCGCGCGCTTGCGGCGCACAGCGGCAGGAAGTGATGAACTCAATGCTCCGGATGAACTGGCCAAGAGCCCTGACAACGGACAACTGACAACCGACAACTGGATCCCGAAGCCCCTCTTCCCCTAACTTCACCGCCCCGCAACGGATCCATGGAAAAGGTCGAGCTGAAGTTTCTACGCATCACGTACAGCCACACCCACGCGGGGGCCTATGCGCTGATCCTCTCGGAACTGCACGGCGACCGGCGGTTGCCCATCATCATCGGTGGCGTGGAGGCACAAGCCATCGCGATCCAAGTGGAGAACATCCGCCCCGCGCGCCCGCTCACCCACGATCTCTTCAAAAGCTTCTGCGACCAGTTGAACATCACCGTCACCGAAGTGGTGATCAACGACCTGGTGGAGGGCATCTTCCACGCCAAGCTCGTGCTGGACCAGAACGGGAAGACCGTGGAGATCGATGCCCGCAGCAGCGATGCCATCGCCTTGGCCCTGCGGTTCCAGTGCCCGATCCACACCTATGAGTTCATCCTTTCGGCCGCAGGGCTGAAGATGGATGAAGGTGAGGAGGAGAGCGAACCGGCCGCAGCCGCCGAAGCTGCACAGGAGACCAAGAACATCCGGACGGCAAGCCCCGAGGACCTGCGGCAAATGCTTCAAGAGGCGATAGACGCCGAGGATTACGAGGGCGCCAGCAAATTGCGGGACGAGCTCAAACGCAGAGAAGGTACCAATTGACCGACGGGTCTGCGCCGGCGGGTCCTCCCGCCGCCGGTAGGCCGACGCCGCAAGCGCAATGGCCACTCCCCAAACCACTCCGGCACACGAGGATATCCTGCGCCGCTTCAGCCTCGCCAAGATGCTGATGCCTGTGGTGATCGGCTTGGGCATCACCGCTATTCTGATCTGGCGCACGGCCGACCTCGGCGCCCTGCAACAAGTGCGCTGGACCTGGAACACCACATTCTGGATGGGGATGGCGCTGCTGAGCCTCGTGGTGCGCGACTGGATGTACATGCTCCGGATCCGCCACCTCACGGACCGCAAACTGGACTGGTTCCGGGCATTCGTGGTGATCATGCTCTGGGAGTTCGCCAGCGCCTTGGCCCCCGGAATGATCGGCGGTGGCTTCTTTTTCGCCATCTGGTTCCTCACCCGCGAGGGCATCGACACCGGTTCCAGCATCACCGTCATCACCTTCACCTCCTTCCTGGACGGCATCTTCTTAGCCGTGATGGCCCCTTTGGTCTACTTCCTCGTGGGCAGGTCCGAACTGTTCCAAGGCACCGAGTTCACCGGCACCTTCCTCGGCAGTAGCTTATTCTTTGCCTTCTGGACCGTGTACTTCATCATCCTGGCCTACAAGCTGTTCGTGGCCTATGCCCTCTTCGTGAACCCGGTCTTCGTGAAGCGCGCCTTAGTGGGCATCTTCTCCGCCCCCGTCCTGCGGCGCTGGCGACGCTCGGCGGTGACCACTGGCGACCAGCTTATCGTTGCCGCCAAAGGGCTGAAGCACCGCGATTGGAGCTATTGGTGGCCCGCGCTGCTCACCACCTTCATCAGTTGGTCCGCGCGTTACAGCATCGTGAACTGCATCCTCCACGCCTTCCCGGACGGCAGCCACTTCAGCGACCTGGTGGTGTATGCCAAGCAGGTGGTGATGGGGATCATCGTGCTGCTGAGCCCCACACCCGGCGGTAGCGGACTGGCCGAGTTCATCTTCAATGATTTCCTCGGCATGTACGTGGCACCGGGCCTTGCCCCGGCGATCGCGCTGCTGTGGCGGTTGCTGAGCTATTACCCGTACATCCTCATCGGCGCCATATTGCTACCGCGCTGGGTGCGCAGGAATGTGATCACCCCGCTGGTACATCCATCGGAACGGAACGCTGCGCCGGAAACGGGGGCCAAGTGAAGCGAGTACCTCCTCATCAAGCTCCGATATGGGCCGAACCACTGTGTGAGACCGTGTTGGAACTGGTCATTGGACGATCGCTGGCAGCCCTTTCGCGCCCCCGGCTCGGGGGCCGGGGTGACAACCACGGGAGGGTTGGTGCTCAAAAAGCCGCGCTGAGCGGGGCTTTTGAGCACCAACCCCAAGAACAAATGTCATTCCGGGCCTGACCCGGCCCCGGTAGGTGCCGGGGCGCGACGGTGTAGGACCATGGGTATCCCGGAGGCCAGAGATCATCCGATTTTCTCGTTTTTTGCTCCGTTCCTCCTACATTGACCGCCTTTCCCACCCACCATGGAACGATTCCAAGGTCTTTTCGGCGTAGCGCTCATCTTGGGCATCGCCTTTCTTGCCAGTAACAACCGCAAGCGGATCAACTACCGGACGGTGATCAGCGGGCTCAGCCTGCAGCTGCTCATCGCCGTGCTGGTGTTGAAGATCCCGCCGGTCACGCGCTTCTTCCAAGGCATGGGCCACGGCATGCAGAAGATCGAGGAGTTCGCCCGCCAAGGTGCCTCTTTCGTGTATGGCGGCATCGCCGTGCAACAGTTCGACGGCACCATCGCCAACTACACCCACGGCGGCTTCGTGTTCGCCTTCAACATCACCGCCACCATTATCCTGGTCTGCATCATCGTGGCCGTGCTCTATCACGTGGGCCTCATGCAGAAGGTGGTGTCCGTGATCGCCAAGGCCATGAACTGGGTGATGCGCGTGAGCGGCGCCGAAGCGTTGAGCAACGTGGCCAGCGCCTTCGTGGGCCAGGTGGAAGCCCAAGTGATGATCCGTCCTTACCTCGCGGGAATGACCAAAAGCGAGCTGCTGGCCAGCATGACCGGCAGCCTCGCGTGCATCGCTGGAAGCATTCTCGTGGTTTACGTGGCCATGGGCGCACAGGCCGGCATGGACCTCGCGCCGAAGCTGATCGCGGCCAGCCTCATGGCCGCACCGGGCGCGCTGGTGATCAGCAAGATCGTGTGGCCCGAGACCGAGGAAAGCCAGACCATGGGCAATGTGAAACTGGAAGTAAAAAGCCCCTACATCAACATCGTGGACGCCATCAGCCATGGTGCCGGCGACGGTTTCCGCATCGCCATGAACGTGATCGCCATGCTCATCGGCTTCATCGCCCTCATCGCCTTGATCGACTATGGCCTGGTGCATATTGGCCATCTTTTCAGCCCGAACCTCGATCTTTCCCTCGACTGGATCTTCGGCAAGATCTTCTACCCCATGGCCTGGGCGATGGGCGTGCCTTCCGCCGATGTCGCCAACGTGGCCACACTGCTGGGGCAGAAACTCACCATCAACGAGTTCGTCGCTTTCCAGAACCTCACCACGCGCGGTGTGCCCATCGTCTCGGAGAAGGGCCTGTTGATCGTCTCGGTCGCCATCTGCGGCTTCGCGAACTTCAGCAGCGTGGGCATGCAGATCGGCGGCATCGGCGAGCTGGCGCCCGAGCGGCGCGGCGACCTCGCCCGCTTGGGCTTGAAGGCGCTGCTCTGCGGAACGTTGGCCAGCTACATGAGCGCCACGATCGCAGGGATCTTGATGTGATCGTTGGATGGAACGCAGATGACGCTGAAAGAGCGGATCCGCGCAGATCCCTCTCAGGGTCTCGCGAAGCGGACCCTGAGCTTATAGTCCTTTTGACAGGATCGATAGGATCTGTTGCGACGTTGTCGCAGCCCGCGATCCGCAATGCGTTGTTGATGAACACCGCGGCATTGCCCGCCATCGCCCTTGGCACAGCACTAACCTTGCCCCGTGAAAAAGGGCACGCACAGATCGGCCGGGGAAAGCTGGGGCACGCGCATCCGCGCCGGGCTGCGTGCTTGGCCGGCCCGAATGCGCAGATCTTCCTTGGGCAGCCACCTGAATGAGCTGTGGATGCTGGCCCTGCCCTATCAGGTTGCGGCGGTCACCACCGCGCTCGTGGCCGTGGGTTTCACCAAGTTGTTCATGTGGGTGGAAGAACGGAACGTGGCGCTGATCACCGCGCATCCGAACTGGATCTTCTTCACCGCGCCGGTGGCGTTCTTGGTGAGCTGGTGGCTGGTACTCCGCTTCTCTCCCATGGCCGGCGGTAGTGGCGTGCCGCAATTGATCGCGGCGGCGGAGGTGGCGGATGATGAGGAGGCGGGCGATGGTAGCTGGCGTTTCCTCAACGTCCGGATCATCTTCGTGCGCATGGCCACTACGCTCGCCATGGTGGGTGGCGGTGGCGCGATCGGACGCGAAGGCCCCATTCTCCAGATCGCTGGCAGCGTGTACCGCGTAGTGCATAAGCTGCTCCCCCCCTTCTGGCCCAAAGTGAGCCGCGCATCATGATGGTCACCGGCGGTGCGGCCGGGCTCAGCGCGGCCTTCAACACCCCTCTGGGCGGCATCGTCTTCGCCATGGAGGAACTCACGCGCTCACACATCGGCAAATTCCGCACGGCCGTGCTCAGCTCCGTGATCATCAGCGGCATGACCGCACAATGGCTCCTAGGGCCCTATTTGCTGCTGGGCTATCCGAAGCTGGAACGGGTGGGGCCGTCGTTCATGTACACCCTGCTTGTCATCAGTGCGGTGGCCGGGGCCATGGGCGTTCTCAGCGGAAAAGGCGTGCTGCTGCTGGACAAGATCCGCCGCGCGATCCGTGGCACCGTGGCCCAAGGCGTCTTCGTGCTGCTCTGCGCGCTGACCTTCGCCTGCGTGGTCCGAGCCTTCGGCCCCATGTCGCTGGGAAGCGGTGAGGCACTATTGGACCAATACCTCTTCAGTGCCGCGCCGGAGCCGTCCATCAAGGATGTGGCGGGCCGCCTGCTCGGCTCCATTGTCTCTACGGGCAGCGGCGCCGCAGGTATGCTCTTCGGCCCGGCACTTTCATCGGGCGCGGCCATCGGCGGCCTCTTTGGCCATTGGTTCGGCGTGGACCGCGGCCAGCTGAACATCCTCGTGCTCGGCGGTATGTGCGCCTTCCTCACCGGCATCACGCGCTCGCCCTTCACCAGCGCCATCATCATCCTGGAAATGACCGACCGCCACAGTGCCATCCTCCAACTGATGTACGCGGCCATGATCGCATCCATCATCGCGCATGCCATCGATGACAAGCCCTTCTACCAGCGGATGAAGGACCGGTTGATCGCCTCGGTGCCCGGGTTGAAGAGGAGGTTTTCTGGGGAAGAGTCGTGAGCCTTGAGCCTTGAATGTTCCACCACAGAGTCACAGAGGACACAGAGAGATGCAACGCGTTCCGCAAATTTCCCGGTATTTCGTTGCGCTCGTTGCGGTTATCCCTCTCTGCGCTCTCCGCGTTCCTCGCCTGGGCGTAGCCGCTTCGGCGGAGCACGGTCCGCAGTTAAAAACTCATTGCCCTTGTGGTAGGTAATTTCGCACATTCAATGGAACAATACCACGACCTGCTCCGCCACATCCTGAAGAACGGTGCGCGCAAAGGCGATCGCACCGGCACCGGCACGTTGAGCTGCTTCGGCTACCAGATGCGCTTCGATCTGGCCGACGGATTCCCGATGCTCACCACCAAGAAGCTGCACCTGAAGAGCATCATTCACGAACTGCTCTGGTTCCTGCAAGGCGACACCAACATCAAGTACCTACAGGAGAACGGCGTGAAGATCTGGGACGAATGGGCCGATGCCGATGGAAACCTCGGCCCGGTCTACGGCTACCAATGGCGCCACTGGCCCACGCCGAGCGGTGGCCAGATCGACCAGATCGCCAACGTGGTGGAGATGATCAAGAATAACCCCAACAGCCGCCGCTTGATCGTGACCGCGTGGAACCCCGCCGACGTGGACCGCATGGCGCTGCCGCCCTGCCACTGCCTGTTCCAGTTCTTCGTGGCGGACGGAAAACTTTCCTGTCAGCTGTACCAGCGCAGTGCGGACACCTTCTTAGGCGTGCCCTTCAACATCGCCAGCTACGCGCTGCTCACGTTGATGGTGGCTCAGGTATGCGGGCTGGAACCTGGGGAGTTCGTCCACAGCTTTGGCGACGTCCATCTCTACCTGAACCACCTGGAACAGGCGGAACTGCAGCTCACGCGTGAGCCACGCTCATTACCCGCACTGCACATCGACCCTTCCGTGAAGGACATCTTCGGATTCCGTTTCGAGCACTTCACGCTCTCGGACTACGATCCCCATCCACACATCAAAGCCACCGTCTCCGTATGATCATCAGCGTCATAGCCGCCGTGGCCGAGAACGGCATGATCGGCAACAAGGGCGGGCTGCCCTGGGACCTGCCGGACGATATGAAGTTCTTCCAGCGCACCACCCTGAACCATCATGTGATCAGCGGGCGCAAGAACTATGAGAGCATCCCCGTGCGCTTCCGCCCCTTGCGTGACCGCGTGAACATCGTGGTGACGCGCGGGGAGGACTACGAGGCACCCGGAGCCATCGTCTGCCATTCCTTGGAAGATGCCCTGAAGATCGCCCGGAAAGCCGAAGTGAAGGAGGTCTTCCTGATCGGTGGGGGCCAGCTTTATGCCGACGCCTTCAAAAAAGGCCTCGTGGACCGGCTTTACCTCACCACGGTCCACGCCAAGCCGGAAGGCGATGTCGTCTTCCCCAAGATCGGCAAGGGCTGGAAGGAGGTATGGAGCGAGAAGCACAAGGCGGACGAGCGGCACAAGTACGCCTTCACGTTCGCGGTGCTTCAAAAGTGATCCCACAGACGGATCAAACCATTGAAGCGTTAGTAAGTCAAAACCGTATAAAACCGAGGATCCCGATGAAAGACCTGAAACATGTTGCATGGACAGCGATCGTGCTCTTGGCGCTGGCCGGGTGCAGGAAGGAGAAGGAGGAGCCCGCACAATTGTCCTTTGACTATACCACGGCGCAGGACAACGCCACGGCGGACGATTACTTCAACGACATGATGCAGCAGGTGGACGGGGCGGCTACCGACGAAGGGCTTCGCGATACGGATGATCCCTGTGCGCCCACCGTGACGATCGACCTGGGCGCCATGCCGCATACCATGACCGTTGATTTCGGCAGTACGAATTGCACGGCATTGAACGGGCGCATGCGGCGCGGGGTCCTGTTCGTTACCTTCACTGGAGCATATGGCGACCCGGGCACCGTGATCACCATCACCCCGCAGAACTACTACGTGAACGACCACCATGTGGAAGGCAGCAAGACCGTGACGAACATGGGCGAGAACACCGCCCACCAACCGTACTTCAATGTGACGGTGGACGGTACGATCACGGCACCCGACGGCAGCTGGACCGCGACACATCATTCCCAACGGGTACGCACATGGACCGGCGGCAGCGATACCCCGATGACATGGACGGACGATGCCTACACGATCACCGGCACCGGCAATGGCGTGAACCGCAACGGCCTGCCCTACACGATGGCGATCACCAATGCGCTGCATGTCAACTGGGGATGCCCCTACATCACGCAAGGCACCCTGACGCTCACCCCGCAGGACCTGCCCACGCGCACCATCGACTATGGCAACGGCACCTGTGACGGGACATTCACCGTTTCGGTGAGCGGATATACCTTCACCGTGACGATCGGTTGACCTTTCCCGATATTCTTGTGAACGGCTCTTCCATGCGGAGGGGCCGTTCACTTTTTATGTGGTCACCGGGCCACCCTGCACCAACACCGCCCAGGGTTGCTGAAAGGAACGATCGTCCGGGATCCATCACTTTATCCACGGCTCGTCCAATCCATCCCATGGGAAAAGCCCAACGGGGGATACTTTGGCTTTAATCCGCACCTGACCGAACGTGCCCGAACATTTGAAAGCCGAACATGGGTAACACAACCCCTGAAACGGGCTCTGACCACGGGAGTGCCGGGAGTTCATTAGATTGGCGGTATGGATCACCGTCCCACCACGGGTATTCCCCATTCCTTGAAAATGAGGGGGCCTACCGGAGCAAGACCAGCCTCAAGATGAGGATATGGTCCAGTGTTCGCTCGTACATCGGAAGTTCACCCATCCCGATGCGCACCGTGTTCCTCGCGGCGGGCTTGCTTTCCGTTCTTTTCGTGTTCACATCCTTCATCGGCCGTACGGAGCTGGGCACGCACATCTTCCGGTTTGACTGGTGGATCCAGGCCCCGATCCCGTTCCTCAATTTCTTCACATGGGCGTTGGTGCTGCCTTTGGTGAACCGCTGGGCCAAGCGCTGGCCTTTGAATGCGCGCCCGCTGTGGAGGCCCATCCTGTTCCATTTCGGCCTTGGCCTGGTGCTCTGTTCATTCCACGAGACCTTCACGAACATCATGTACATACTCGTGCTGCATGAAAGCGGCCGGATGCCCTGGCGGCCGGAAATGCTCAATGGGGTGCTGCTCAGTCTGCCCGGAGGCATTGTACAACGCTTAATGGAGTACTGGCTATTGCTGGTCCTATTGATGTACACAGAGTCACGTCGGCAGGTCCGGGCCGAGCGTACTCGGGTCCTCCAACTTCAGAACGAGCTCCAGACCACCCAGTTGCTTTCCCTCAAGAAGCAACTTCAACCCCACTTCCTATTCAACACACTGAACACCGTCAGCGCCCTGATGGACGTGGACAACAAGAGTGCCCGCACGGTTCTTTCACGCTTGGGCCAATTGCTCCGCACCACGCTGGATGAAGAGCGGCACGAGACAGTCCCCTTGATCCACGAGGTGGACTATGTCGGGAATTACCTCGACATCGAAACGATCCGCTTCAAGGACCGGCTTCAGGTGCGCTATGACATCCCTTCCGAATGCCAGAACGCCATGGTGCCCGGAATGCTGCTCCAGCCTTTAGTGGAAAACTCGATCAAGCATGGTTTGGACGCCACGAGCGACGAGGTTTGCATCACCATCGCCGCGCGGCGTGACCATGATCTCATCCACTTGGAGGTAAGCGATAACGGGAAGGGCTGCCCGGACGTTTCCAAAGTCCTTTCCAACGGCGGTATCGGTCTTCGCAATGTGAAGGAGCGGATCACGCTGCTGCATGGGCCGAAGGGGAAATTTCAGGTCCGGTCGGAGGATGGTCATGGTTTCCAGGTCTCCATTACAATGCCTTACGAGACCCGTGAAAGCACGATCCCATGAAGAACATCCGTACTATCGTAGTGGATGATGAGCCCGCCGCCCGGTCCCGTGTGGTGCGGTTGCTAGGCACCGATCCGGACATCCGCATAGTGGCTGAGTGCCGTAACGGCATCGAGGCCTTGGAAGTGCTCCGCAAAGAACCCGTGGACCTCATTTTCCTGGACATACAGATGCCACAATTGACCGGCTTCGATGTCATCGCGAAATTCGCCCCGGGCATCTCCCCTTTCGTGATCTTCGTCACCGCGCACGACCGGTATGCGCTGAAGGCCTTCAACGTGAGCGCCGTGGATTATCTGCTGAAACCCTACGATGATGACCGCTTCCATATCTCCTTGGCCCGCGCCAAGGACTTCATGGAAATGCGGGAGAACAAACGCCTTACGGACCGTATGCTGGACCTAGTGCAGGACCATCTGAACACCCGGAAGGAGTTCACGCAGGAGTATGTGATCAGGGAAAAGGGCAGGGAGTACCGGATACCGGTGAAGGACCTGCTCTGGATCCGGGCCGAGGGCAACTATCTGGTACTTCAGACCGAAGCCCGGCATTACCTGCTGCGCATGACCATGAACATGGTGGAAACGGAATTGGACCCCGTTGATTTCGTACGGATCCACCGGAGCTTCATGGTGAACATGGCCCATGTGCTGAGCACCCGTTACAGCGGCAACAATGAGTTCACCTTCACCATGAGCAACGGAAAGCATCTCTTGAGCGGACGCAGCTATAAGGAGCATGTGGCCAAACTGCTCACGGAGCGCGCCCGGAAATAAGTGAGGATGGGGCGGTCCGTTCGGGCTGGGACGAGCGAATATCCGCCTTTGGTCCCGCTTCCTTTCCTTTGCATGAAACAAGAACGAATCACATGCGCAAGACACTACTCCCGTTATTCCTTTGTATAGGTTCACTCGCCTTCGCGCAGGACCCCATGGAACGGGTATTCACCATACCCGGTGCCCTTGGCCTCCATGGCGTGGCCGTGGACAGCGAGGGGCACTTTGTACTGGCCAATGAGAACGAAGGCGACATACAGGTGACGCGCATCTCGCCCACAGGAGAGCACGAATGGACGTTCAAATACCCCTACTTCGTGGATGAGGGACTCTATGGCAACTGCATCGCCGCAGGTCCGGATGGCATTGTGGTAGTGGGCTATGCCCTGGGTACAGGCACCAATAGCCGCGATGGGATCATCATGCACATCGACCTGGATGGCACACTGCTCAGTGCCAAGCGCATGGATGTCGGTGGTGGGTCCAATGCACTCCACACGCTCACCGCTACCAGTGACGGCTTCATTGCCGGAGGACGCACGGATGCAGGCGGCAACTTGTACGACATGCAGCTCACCAAGCTCAACACGTTGGGGGAGGTGCAATGGTCGCGCTATTATGGGAGCCCCGGTTGGGATTGGGCCTACAAGGCCACGGAACTGGCCGATGGAGGCTTTGCCATGGTGGGTTATGGGGACAGCTTGAGCACGGGCTATTCACCCTCCGGCTACTTGGTGCGCACCGATGCGTTGGGCAATGAGATGTGGGCGCGCAGCATCAGCAGCGGCAACGGGGTGGACGAGGCCTATTGCGTAATGGAATCCAGTAACGGGGACCTCTATGTCGGTGGTCGCTCGCTGGGCTATTTCCCAGGGAACGTGAACGCCTTCCTGACCAAGATCTCCTCCACCGGACAACATATCTGGACCCGAGTGCTCGAGCAGGGGATCGAGGTAGTGGATATCGCCCCGGCACCGAACGGTGGCGTGACCTGGGTGGCTGACCCGCAGTACATTACCGGAGGTCTAGGCGGCTATGAAATGCTTTGGGGGCAATTCAGTGCGGATGGCACTCTCTTATGGTCCAATCTCTATGGAGCGGCCGGCTCGGACAACCCGCTGTCCATCATTCCCATGGCCGGTGGCGGCTATTCCATCCTTGGGTTCACCGACAGCTATGGCTCTGGCCCGATTGATTGGCAGGGCATCCTGATCCGCACCGATGCCCAAGGCCATGCCGCTTGCCACAATATCAACCTGGACCTCCAGTGGACCAACCAGACCGCCACGGTGGCTCCCTTCACCAGCCTGAGCGGCTCGGGTTTCAATATGTATCCCTGGATCGTGGGCCAGGAGGCCATGGCCGTTGGCAGCTATGATCCGTGCTGCCAAGTGATCGCAGCGTTCAACATGGACAGTAACGGCAACGATTATGTCTGGAACTTTACCAATACCAGCACCAATGCGGCCAGCTATAGTTGGTCTTTCGGTGATGGGTCCACGAGTACGGAGGAATCCCCAAGCCACACTTATGCCGCCAACGGCCAGTATACCGTTTGCCTGACGATAACGGGATCCTGCGGATCGGAGTCCACCACGGCCAATAGTTGCCACACCGTGTCCATCTCCGTAGGGATCGAAGACCTGAATGCAGGTGGGAACACCCCGGTGATCTTCCCCTCTCCCGCAAACGATGCTTTCACGATAAAGGCTCCCAGGCCAATGCAGATGATCCGCTTGGCGGACAGTCAAGGCCGCATCGTGCGCATCCTGCAGGCCCAGGACCATGCACAGGTGAACGTGCCGGTACAAGACCTTCCTGACGGAGCCTATGTGGCGCACGTGGTCCTTACCAACGGAAACACTTACCCCTTGCGTGTGATGGTGGCCCATTGATCCATGACCTCTTGTGCCGGACATAGCAGCAAATGGCCCGGAGTGCTCCGAACCCGCATCGTCCTCACGTTGCTGGCGGTGTGCTCCGGGCTGCTGCTGACCGCACAGGAGATCTGTGACAACGGCATAGACGATGACGGCAATGGCTTGGTGGACCTGAACGACACCACGGGCTGTCCATGTACGCTGCTGCCTCCCTCGGTCAATCTGATCACGAACGGGTCGTTCGAGGATCATTCCTGCTGCCCGGGCAACCCCGGTACGAACCAAGGTAACTACCTAAATTGTGCGACGGGTTGGGAGGATTACCAGATCTCCGCCACTGCCGACTATTTCAATCCGTGCGGCTTCTTTCCCCCTATGATCCCGCAACCCGTACCGGATGGCAACGCCGTGGCCGGTATAGTGGTGCATACCTGGCCGGGCGGCGAATCCTATGAATTCCTGACCCAATGCCTTGCCACACCGATGGTTGCCGGGCAGACCTATGAGCTGGGGTTCAACTTGGCAGCGGTGCGCATGCAGTTCGGCATGAACGGCACCTTGCCGATCAATTTCGGTCCTCTCCAAATGGCTATATACGGTTTAGACACCTGCCCGCCTCTTCCCTATACCATGTACGACCCCGTGTGGGGTAACCCGATGCCGGCCCAGTATTGTCCCACGGTGCTCGGATACACCCAGCTTGCCACGGTGACCTACATCCCTTCCAATGCATGGCAGAACTTGTCCATCACCTTTGAGGCACCCTTCAATGTGGGATCCATCATGTTCGGACCGGCTTGTCCCATTCCACAGGATTACAACATGTGGGGTTCCAGCGAGCCTTATTTCTTCATCGACGACATGAGTTTGGTGAACGCCGAGGTGGCAATTACAAGTGCGGGATATCCGTGTACCAATGACCTGGTGCTTACTGCGGCACCGTACCAAGCACCGCAGAACTCTTACCAATGGTACTTGGATGGCGTGGCCATTGTCGGACAAACGGGTCCAATACTCGATGCGTCCGCTTTGGGGCTGGGTGGTGGCACGTATGCCATCCGAGTGACCCGTGCCGATGGCTCCTGTGCATTGGTCCAAAAAGAAGTATTGGTGGAATTTCCAGAACCATTGGCCAGTTCCACACCGACCTCAGGTTGCGCCCCGCTCAATGTGGTGCTGAACAACCTCACCGACCCGGCATTGAACGGATCCGTTCTGTGGGATCTTGGCGATGGCACCACGTCAGCGGCGAATTCGGTGCCCCATACCTATACGCTTCCCGGAACGTACGATGTCCGCCTTACAGTGACCTCTGCCCAAGGATGCACTACCGATAGCCTATTCCAAGGCCTCATAACCGTACACCCGACCCCGATCGCCTCCTTCACTCCGGACACTACAATCGGCTGCGTAGGCCTGCCCGTGGTGTTTACCGATACCAGTCAACCAGCGGGCAGCTATACGTGCACTTGGTCTTTCGGCGATGGGGCGATATCAAGTGATCCCAGCCCGGCCAGCCATGCCTATTCAACGCCCGGTACTTACAATGTGATGCTTGTCGTATCCAACAGCTTCGGATGCACCGATGATGTCACCATGTCCCACCTCATCCAGATCCTATCCACCCCGGAACCGGCCTTCTCTTACTCCCCGGACAACGGCTGCGTGCCCCTCAGTGTCCGCTTTGACAACCAAACACCGGACGCGGACCATCAATCCGCTTTCTGGGACCTCGGCAACGGCCAGACTGATACCACCACTAATGCGGATGGGCTCTACGATGTTCCTGGCATCTATTCCGTATCGCTCACCATGACCAACACGCTCGGGTGCAGCGCCACCTACACGGCGACTAATGCGGTCACAGCATACGGCTTGCCGGTCGTGACCTTTTTCGTTGAGCCGGACAGCGGATGCGCCCCCTTGGACGTGCAGTTCACCAACACCACCGATCCAGGGATGATCGGTGGTTGCTTCTGGCAATTCGGTGATGGTGGTTCATCGTCCTTATGCGGGGCGGCGCATGCGTACCTGGAACCCGGGACCTATACCGTTTCCCTCAACGTCACTTCGCCCGCAGGCTGCGAAGGCGATACCACCCTGTATCACTTGGTGCATGTGGATCCCTCCCCCGTCGCGAATTTCTCATTCGGGCCGCAGCCTACCGATCTCTATCATACGGAAATTGAATTCCAAGACCAGTCAAGCGATGACGCGATCGGCTTGGCCTGGTCATTCACACAAGGGATGCCTTCCCAGTCCAGTGACGAGGAGGTCATCGTCACTTTCCCGAGGGAGGAAGCCGGGACCTATCCCGTGGAACTGATCGTGACCAACCTCTTCGGATGCACCGACACTATTGAACGTACGGTGGAGATCGATGGCGTGTTCAGTGTCTACGTCCCCAACGCCTTCACCCCGAACAGCGATCGGACCAACGACCTCTTCCTTCCCGTGATCAAGGACACCGACAGGCGCGATTACGACTTCAGCGTCTTCGACCGCTGGGGCACCGAGATCTTCCATACCGCAGAAATGGAGGCCGGTTGGGATGGCACGGTGAAAGGAGCCGAACCCAAGACCGACGTGTACACCTGGAAGCTGCACGTCCGCAGTTCGGTGGATGGGATCAGTAGGGCCTTTACGGGCAAGGTCACCGTATTGCGCTGAGGTCACGGACCGGCAACTTGTTGAACGGCCCATCCCATCCAGAGGGTCCGCAACGATCGGAATCGCGATCATTGGGAACGCAATCGATCCCCGTGACCGAAATCATGAACCGCTCCCAGCTCCAAACCGTATCGTTGCTCTCCGGCTGTTTGCTTTTCATCGGTGCCACACGTGCCCAACTGGCGGTCCAGAACAACCTCACGCCTAACGAACTGGTGAATTCCATCCTTGTCGGGCAGGGTGTCACGGTGAGCAATGTGACATTCAACGGGCAACCGGCCAATACCATCCATGATCAGATCGGTTCATTCGCCGGCACCTCGAACTTGGGCTTGGCCAACGGCGTGGTCCTGGCCACCGGCCAAGTGCCGGAGGTGGTCGGCCCCAACATGAACACCAGCCTGACAGTGCCTCCGGCTTTCCCCGTGAACACACCCGACCCTGACCTGGCCTTCATCGAAACCATGCAACATTGCGTGGCCGTATTGGAATTCGATTTCATCCCCACCGGTGATTCGATCAGTTTCCGCTTCGTCTTCGGCTCGGAGGAATACCCGGAGTATGTCTGTTCGCAGTTCAATGATGTGTTCGGCTTCTTCCTCAGCGGCCCGGGGATCAATGGGCCGTTCACCAACAATGCCGTCAACCTCGGCGTGTTGCCCGGCACGCAGGTTCCCGTCGCCATAAATACGGTGAACAGTGGCACACCCGGTGTGCTAGGGGGTGGGGCATACGTCTGTGCCGCATCCGACCCCGACTGGCAGTCCAACAGCATCTACTACGTCAATAACCCTGAACCGAATCCCTTCAACCCCACCACCACGGTAGAGCTCGACGGCTTCACCGTTCCGATCCGGGCCCGCGCAGCCGTGCAATGCGGGCAGGTCTACCACATCAAGATCGCCATCGCGCATGCCGGTGACAGCAGCCTGGACTCGGCCGTCTTCATCGAAGGGGGCAGCTTCTCATCCTCCGGCTCCCTTTCCGTCTCGGTGGCCACCCCCCTGAACGACGGGACTTTGACGGAAGGCTGCGGTGAGGCCATTGTCACGGTGGAGCGGCCCTCGACAGAAGGTGATGCAGACATCCAGTTGACATACAGCGGCACCGGCATCACGGCGGACGACCTTGCCGGTAGCGTTGCTCAAGTGATCATTCCGGACGGCTCCACCAACGTCACCTTCCCGATCACTGCGATCAGGGACCAGGCTACTGAAGGCGATGAGCTGCTGACGATCAACGCGACATGGACCTCGACTTGTGGATCGACGCTGACCGACTCCGTGTCCTTGATCATCATGGACTACACACCCATGGAGATCACCGCCGAGGATCTTTATCTGCAATGCGGAACGGACAGTGTTCCAATGAGCGCATCCGTATTTGGCGGACTTGGCGAGGTCTCACTGGACTGGGGAAATGCAGGCCTGGGCAGCCCTATTCATGTTCCCGGTCTCGAAAATGCCACGTACACCGTTACGGCCACGGACCAGTGCCCGGAATCCGCAAGTCTGGAGGTCCACGTGAACTCCGGTTGTGACATCGTGATCCCCAACGTGATCACCCCGAACGCGGATGGCCTCAACGATGCGTGGGTGATCAATGGGCTCTACCGGAGCGGCAGTTCGGTGAAGGTGTTCAACCGCTGGGGCAATATGGTGTTCAGCTCGGCCAACTACGCCAACAACTGGCGGGGGGCCGGGCTTCCGGACGGAACGTACTTCTACGAGGTGATCGATGGCCGGACCGCCCAGCGCCTCACGGGATCTTTAACCATTCTCAGCAATGGGCGCAGGTGAGCCCGAAGTGTGCATTTTGAAGCCCCATATCGGACCGGCATCTTCCAACACGTCGCCATCGCCAGCTTCCGCACCAATGCGAACTATCCGCCCCGTCCGCAGGCCCTCCGAAGTTCCAAACGGATACTTTGCTACGGCTGCGTCCACACTTAGTTGACCACGAACACATTCATCAACCAAACCCAACTTCACATGAACACCCGTTACTCGTTCCGCAACCGCCCTGCGCGCCAACGTTGGCGGACGGGGTTGGCAACCTTAGCCGCTGTGGGCCTGCTGGCCTCGGTGAGCGCCCAGAACGTGACCCTCTACTCCTTCGCTAACAGTGCGGGCGGTTCACTGGATCCCATGAGCGGGTCCACCGTCCTGGTCGGCTCTGGCCAAGATGACGCCGCATCCGCGGTCACCAACATCGGTTTCACATTCGTTTACGAAGGGATCAACTACACACAATTCTCCGTGAGTTCCAATGGGTGCATGCGTTTAGGGAGTACCCAGGTAAGCGCCTATTCGATCTACAACCTGCCCAATCCGGGCAATGAGCCCGCCATCCTTCCATACAGTGCCGATGGCACCACTGCCACAGGAAGTATTTCAACAACCCTTGTAGGCAGTCCTCCTTCTCAGATCCGCGTCATCCAATGGAACGTGGGGACCAACTACAACGATGCCACTGCCAACAGCACCTATCAGGTATGGCTCTATGAAGGCAGTAACCTGATGGAGTTCCGATATGGCGTGGGGGAAAACGGCTTTAGCGACGACCTGATCGCCATTGGCGGTGCTGTCAGCACGAACTATGTCAACATCCGTCCGGGGCCAGTTGCTAGCACGACCAACCCTGCGGGTGGCGGCGTCTGGCCGGGCGATGGAAGCGTATACACGTTCAGCCCGCCATCACCCTGCACTCCCCCGCCCGCTCCGGGCAACACCTTGGCGAGCACTACATCCGGATGCCCTGGCGTGACCTCCAACCTGAGCATTCAGAACGCCACCTCCGGCAGCGGTGTCAGCTATCAGTGGCAATCCAGCCCAGACGGGTTAGCACCGTGGACCAATGTGGGCCCGGCGACACCGACCTATACCACCGGCGCGCTGCTCACCACCACGTGGTTCCGCTGCGAAGTGACCTGCAGCGTAGGCTCCAGCACCGTGGCCAGCACCCCGGTGGAAATCACCGTATCCACTCCGGCATCTTCCTACCAGGTGTTCAGCGGCGCACAGATCACGGAAGATTTCTCTTCATGGGGGGACCGGTGCAGCACCACCGACGTTCCTTCCAGCGCAAACAACTACTGGACGAACTCTCCTGCGTATGGTCCGGGTACTTGGCGCCGCAATGACCAAGGCGCATCGGCCGGCTGGGCCAACACATTCGGTGGCTTCTTCACGTTCGAGAACGGTGCGATAGCACCCACAGCCCGGTTCCATAGCCGCGAAGGCGGGTCGGTCGTAGGCAACCTTGATTACCATATCGACATGTCCGCCGGAACCGGCGCTGAGCTGCTGCGTTTCGAATACATCAACGCATACGGGAACGGCACCCTCGAAGTCCTTGTTTCCCAGAATGGAGGTACCAGTTTCACATCATTGGGCGCACCGCTCAACAATATCGGTGCTACCGCATGGGTCACCAAGGAATACACCATAGGCTCCACTTCCGCCCAAACAGTGATCCGCTTAAAGGGAACGGCCGGCCCCTATGCCAATGGGAACGACATCGGAGCGGACAATTTTCGGATCCTGCCCGCCCCCACCTGCGCCAAGCCCTTGGCCGTGGGTGCCACCGTTACGGGAGCGGGTACGGTCGATGTGGACTGGACGTGCTCTGCCTGCACAGGTACTTACATCATTGAGTACGGCACCACCGGCTTCACACCCGGGACCGGTGCCACCGCCAGTGGCGGAACCGTGGTCACTTCCGCAAGCTCGCCCGCAACGATCTCAGGCCTCGCCAATGGCAACTACGAAGTGTATGTTCGTCAGGATTGTGGAGGCAACGACTACAGCGAGAATTCCGCGCCTGCGGCATTCGGTATCGTGGATGGCGATCTCTGTAGCAATGCCATCGACATTGCGACCTTGGGCCTGCCGGTGATGAGCGATTCGTATTCCACCCTCGGTACAACTGTCGGGGCCAACCCGAACTACAGCAGCTCGGCCTGCTTTGCCAGCCTTACGGGCAAGGATATTGTGCTCTTCCATGACGTGGAGCCGGGTGCCACCCTCACGCTGGGGCCATGGTGCAGCGGCTACAAAGTGAGCATTGCCTATGGTGGTAGCTGTCCCGGAAACATATGTCTGGCATCCGCTTCGGGCGGCGGTTATCTTGATGCTGGACCGAACGTCATTCCGTACGGCCCTTGGGACGATGCCATCTTCTCCTGGACGAACACCAACTGCAACACGGAACGGGTCTACCTCTTAGCAACGCACAATACTACGGGCGCAATCTTTGAAGCTGAATACTATTCCTACACCCCTGCTTCAGGTCCCTTCTGCGCCACCATTAGCGGCGTGGCCGTGAGCACAGTGAACACAGGTACCAATGCCAACATGAGCTGGTCAGCATCGTGCAGCGGTAACGTGATCGTGGAATACGGGCTTGCGGGGTTCACGCCGGGAACGGGTGCCACAGCCAATGGCGGCACAGTAATGGCCGTGAGCGGAACAAGTACTTCCTTGAGCGGCCTCAGCATGGACGTGCCGTATGACGTCTATGTGCGGAATGATTGCGGCAGCGGCAACTACGGCCCGAACGGTACGGCTTCCACCTTCACCATCTTCAACGGTGATGACTGCTCCCGCGTGATCGCCCTCAGCGGGACGACCGGTGCGTTGGGGATCAACACCACCGGCACCAATGACGACATCTCCGTTTGCAGTGCCGGCAATACCGGCGGTGATCTGATCATGTCCTACGTTGTGGAACCGGGCTACGGCATCTATTTCGCAAGTACCCCGGTGGGTCCTTACCTCGGACAGGTACGCATCGCCTATGGAATCTCCTGCCCCGGAGCGAACGAACTATACTGTGCGGCCGGAGCCACCGACTACTTGTGGATGAACGGGACCGGTGTTGAGCAGACCGTCTATTTCATCCAGGACGGTGCCGACGAAGGCGCCACCACGGTGGAATGGACCTACTTCACCTGCACGGGCAACCAAGTGGTGGTGGCGATCAACACCGACTACAACCCGACAGAGACCACCTGGGAGATCACAGACGCGAGCAACGCAGTGATCGCTTCGGGCGGGCCTACAGCCGCTCAAGAGCACATGCTGGTGAGCGAGACCGTCTGTCTGGGAGCCGCGCCGGAGAACACCTGCTATGGCTTCAGGCTGATGGACGGCTACGGCGACGGCATCAACAACGGTAATTGGCAGCTCAAGTCCACCAGCGGCAGGGTGCTGCTGGGCGATGACTTCGCCAACGGGTTTGATTCGCCTTCGCTCACCCCGGCCTACGCTGGCTACGCGGAGCACAGCTTCTGTCTGCCTGTTGGGAACTCACACACGGCGGCCAAGTCCTGCGGCATCTTCGACTTCACCATGAACAGCAAGGTGTACTGCAACAACGCGCCGGGAGCTACTAGCTACCAGTTCGAGTTCTCCGATCCGGACGCCGGCTTCATCCGCCGCATCGCGGTACCGACGAACTGGGTGCGCTTCAATCAAATGCAGACGAGCCCGCTAACGCCCGGCGTGAAGTACTTCGTCCGCGTGCGCAACGATGGTTCCGGATCGCTGGCAAGCGCACACTTCGGTGGTGGCTGCGAGGTGGGCCTGGGCTCGTCATTGCCTTGCACGGAGTTGATCAGTGCGCCCACCTACGGGCACTCCTGCGGCGAGGAACGCGCCTTCAACACCAACAACAGCTTCATCTATGCCACGCCGGTGGTGGGTGCGACGGAGTACCAGTTCCGCATCTTCATCCCCAGCGAGGGCTACGATGAGACCTTCATCCGCAGCACCTACATCCTGCAGTTGAAGTGGAACAACCGTCCGCCGATGGTCAACGGCTCCACCTACAGCGTGCAAGTGAACGTGAAAGTGGGCGCCACCTACAGCGGCTTCTGCGGCCAGACCTGTACGATCACCATCAACAACGGCAACCCCCGCCCCGAGGCCAGCATGGCACAAGCCACTGGAACGGCGACGATGTGGCCGAACCCGGTGCGTGAAAGTCAGGTCAATCTGAGCATCGATGGTATCCAGGACGCGGACCAGAACATCACGGTGGACATCCAGGACATCTACGGCAAGCAGGTCTTCGCCAAGGAGTTCGGGAACAGCGGTGAGCGCTTCACCACCATCCTCGACCTGCCGAGCGACATCGCCAGCGGAGTGTACATGGTGAACATCACCGTCAACGGACAGAAGACCGTCCAGCGGTTGAGCATTATCCGGTAAGTACGGAACCTCTGGGGTCCCCTTCGGGAGATCGCTGAGCGGGATACACACAACGCAAAAGCCCCTCCGGAAACGGGGGGCTTTTTGCTATCTATGGATGTGGTCATTACCGTCTCCGTAGGACGGATACCAATTCGCAATAGAAGATAACCTGATCCTTTCGCGAATCTCAGCCCCAGCTTTCCATCTGCTTTCGAATGTTCATTGTCGAAAGGTTTAGCTGATAGCGTTGCGTGGAGCGACCAACAGCTAATCAGCTAATCTCGCACATCAGCTAATCCGACTGCGGTTGCGGAGATCTGGCACGTAACCGTGTCAAGGCTCAGGGGTTCGTACAGCTTCGGGTCATTTTGTAATGCGAATTGGTATGATACGTATCTGACCATGCCGACCGGCATCTCTGACATATAGTGGGTCCTGCGATGGGACGAGCGGACATCCATCCCAGCGGATCATTCATGGAATTGCTCTGGGTCCCGGAGCCCCCCTGGGGGCCGCAGCAGGTGTAGCTGAGATCGTCGCAACGAAGGCGCTGTTCACATCCGGATCGCCCGCACTTGGCCGAGCCTTCCACGCAACGAGGAACGCAACTCCATCACATACGGCCCCTGAGGCAAGCTTAGCAAGCCACCGATGCGCCCCACGGGCCAGTTGGACAGCTCCACCGTCCGCTCCAACACGATCCGACCCGTGAGGTCCCGCACAGTCGCAAGGATCGTTTCATCTTCCATGAAGTCGGTTTTCAAGCCGATGAAGAGTTCATCCTGAAAAGGATTGGGCCAAGCGGTGACGAACATATCCGCGCACGGTTCAAGCACCATGGCCGGATAATGGTCCACCGTGCCATTGATGTCATATTGGTCCAGGCGGTAGTAGGAAACGCCCCCGCCCACGGGAGCGCGGTCCACGAAGCGGTATTGCAGGAAGTGCGAAGAGTTGCCGCTACAGGGGACCTGGCCTACCGCTTCCCACTCCTGACCGTCCCGGGAGCGCAGCACAGTGAAGTCCGCGCAATCCTGCTCCGATGCCGTAGCCCATTCAATGACCACATTCCCGTCCGAACATTCCACGGAGGAACTGACCAACGTGACCGGCAATGGGCCGCAGCCTGCCAGCTCCGTCTTGATGCTGGGGACCTGGAGGTCATGGACCCCTTGGGAGAACCAACGCCCGAAGGACCTGCCGTCCAGTGCGGTGGACGGATGGTGCCGCACACGTGCGCGCCATGCAGGGTGGCTCGTGGTCGTGCCCGGGGTGGCCAGGCTTTCCTTGAGCAGCGTACCCGACAGACCGCTATCGGTCCAGACGGCGTCCTCGCCAGTGAAGGCCGTACTGTTGTTATTGAAAGGGGACGTGGGGACCGCTGGCCCGTGGCCAACGAACTGCCACACCAATTTCATCTTGGAGCGGCCCATGGAGGAACGGGCCAACTGGCCGATCCCCCAGGCACAACCGGGATCGAAGGTGCCGTTGTTGGTGCGCACCGGAGTGACAAGGTCACCGCGGTATTGGTAGGTTGGCATCGGAATTGAACGCGCAACGTTCCCTTGGAAAACAAAGGCGCCCCCTCCGTTTGCGGCTGTCTGTCTATCGGCCCCGACGATCACGTCACTGTACCCGTCGCCGTTGACATCACCGGCCAGGGCCACCCCGGACCCGAATCTTGATCCCGTACCGGTCCCATAGACCGACCATGCCGCCGTGGCCGAGGTACCGGCCGCCGAACCGAGGTGTACACTGGCCATCCCCTGGTTCAGGTAGAACATCGATTGAAGATGCGCCCCCACGATCACATCGCCGAAGCCGTCACCGTTAACATCACCCGCCGCACAGACCGAGATACCCATTTGCCCATCCAGTTGGGTCCCTTCGATAATGGTGTTGGCGACGGCCGATAAGCCGCTGAACGGGGATCCCTGGAAAACATAGGCACGGCCCGTGTGCGTGTTCACGCCATTCGTATAGAAATACTCACCCACGATCACATCGCTGTACCCATCCCCGTTCACATCCCCCGCGTAGGAGACGCATACTCCGAACTGGGAGCCCGAATGCGCACCATAGGCGGACCAGGACGGTGACGCGGAAGGCCCGGAGGGTGAACCGTTGTAGAGGAAAGCACCGCCCTGGTTGTCATTTGCGGTCACATCATGCAGGGGTGCACCCACGATCAAATCATCATAACCGTCCCCATTGACATCCCCGGCGGTGGAAACGCTGGACCCGAAGAATGATTGGGGAGTGCCCATTGCCGTCCAGTTGGCGACGGAAGGCAACCCGGTCGAAGATCCGTTGAACACATAAACCTTCCCATGGTCCGTGGGCTCGCCGAACATGTATGCGCCAACGAGCACATCGCTGTACCCGTCGCCGTTCACGTCGCCGGCACTGGACGCACTGTACCCGAAACGGTCCTCCACGTTCTCGCCGGTCTTTGTCCAAGCAGGTGCCGCCGAGAGTCCCGATGGAGAGCCGAGGTAGAGGTACAGCTTACCGCGCCAGGTATAGTTCGGGTATCCCGGTGCCCCCACGAGGACATCCCCATATCCATCGCCGTTCACGTCACCAGCGGATGCTACCACATACCCATAGAGATCTTCCATGTTCTCCCCGGTACCGGTCCATGCCGGGGCGCCTGACAAACCGGTGGCCGACCCCAAGTACAACATGGCTTTGCCGAAGACACCGCTCACGCCACTGGGCGCGCCGATGATCACATCACTATAACCATCGCCGTTCACATCGCCTGCGGAAGAGACTGAACTACCCAAATACCCATTTGTCTGCATGCCCAACTGTGACCATTGACACGTACTTGGCAGCAGGTCCGTACCGCCATGAAAGACACTGACAACACCGGTTCCGCCCCCTTCCGGTGCGGCGACCAGCAGATCACTGATGCCATCGCCGTTCGCGTCACCGGCGGTATGCACGGCCGCCCCGAGGTGATCCCCGGCCACCAGACCTACGCTGGACCACAGGAGATGTGCCGCATCCAACAACAACGGTGAGCTACCGCGGAATACCTGAACCCTTCCCTTGTTGCCTGCATGGTTCGGGCTTCCCACAATCACGTCAGCGTACCCATCTCCGTTCACGTCCCCTGCCAAGGAAACGGCTTGGCCCAATCGCTCCCCGGACAAACCGGCGACGGAGATGCTGGCACCCACGATCAAACCGGTCCCCACCCCGGTTCCCAAATAGACGTAGGCCACCCCGTTCCCGGCACCTACCCCGGGTGCACCGATAAGGAGGTCCGCAAATCCATCGCCGTTCATATCCCCGGCGCTGGAAAGGCTGTAACCCAGATTGGCAGACCCTCCCCCGGTCCGCGAGCCGTTGAATGCCACGCTCAAACCACTTCCGTTATTGCCTTGGTAAACGTACACGGTGCCGTTATTGGAGGTGGGGATTTTCGGCTGGAAAGGTGCACCGATGGCAACGTCGCTGATACCATCACCGTTCAGGTCGCCGGCCCCCGCCACGCTGAAGCCGAACTGCGCATTTGAAGTCGTGCCATTGGCGGTCCACCCCAATGCCAACGTATTCCCGTGGTAGCAATAGGCCTTGCCCTGATTCGAACCACTGGGAGGGACGTCATACAAAGGAACCCCCACAAGCACATCGCTGTAGCCGTCACCGTTCACATCACCGGCCAAGGCCACGGCGTGCCCGAACTCGCAAGCGGCCTGCGCATCGCCGGTCCATACAACTGCGGCAACCGTTCCCGGCCCTGAGGGGGCCGACCCGAAATAAGCGAAGGCCGCCCCATGCCCGTCTTGCCCCGGTGCCCCGACCACCACGTCACTGATGCCATCACCGTTGAGGTCCCCCGCTGAAGAGACACTGAAGCCGAACCGTGCGTTCGCGGCCGTACCCTGTACCGTCCATGCCGGTGTGCTGGCGATGCCTGTGGCGGAACCCAGAAAGATCATCGCCCTGCCCGCATCCGTGGACGGAAGGTCCCAGTGAGGCGCACCCACGATGATGTCGCTATATCCATCGCCGTTCACATCGCCCGCCGTGGCTACGCTGTACCCGAAGGATTCTCCCAGTTGGCCGCCTGCCAGTTCCAGATCGGCCGTTGTGGATATGGGGTCGATGGTGACCGGATAGACGGCGTTTTCATCCTGCACCGATAAGACCAGCTGATCCCCGCTCAACGCCATGCTGGAGGGAAGTACATGCCCTTCCGCATCCCAAGCATGAAGGCCACTATAGCGGAGAACCGGGGAAAGTGCCATGGTCCGCTCATCGAATGCGGTGAACACCAGTTCGTCCTTGGTCTTCTGCACGGCCAACAGGTCACCCGTTATCCGCAATCGTGCTTCCAACGGGCCATTCCCTTCCGGTCCGGTCATCACCACCAGATCGTGCCGCATACCATGGATGTCGTTCTGATAAAGCATCCGGAACGGACCGTGGTCGATTTCCAAACGGCTCCCCTCCACCACCTCCGACAATGCTGCCGTTGGCACAAGCTCCGCGCCTCCGCGACCGATCCCTGCCAGTGTGAAAGAGGCCCGGCGGGGCGCGTTCCCCTTTTCCACGAAGACATCAAAACCGGCTCCACGATAGGTGACCCGGATGCCCTGCGCCTCATTGAAGCTATGGAACGCCCCGTTCGCCCCAAGGATCGCATAACCCGTTGAGCCGGTGACCATGGGGGCCGCTACCCCTTTGAGCGGCCCCTTCCGGTCCGCACCAACATCGGTGCTTCCCCCTCCCGAATAGTCATATTGACCCAAACCATTGGTGGTCAAGCAAAACCCCAATGCCAAACCAAGTATGGTGAATGCGACGCTTCGTCCCATTGAGCATCGAACATCCGTGGACTTGACCATTTCTGAAACCAAGGTAGCTGCTACACTTCTTCCTTTGTGACAAGACGGGGCGGAACGTTCAAGCTGGTGCAACAATAGAGGGAAGGTGCGAGAGCCTGGATGACAAAAGCCGGTCAACACACACGGCTGCTACCTTCGGCGCATGTTATCCAATGTATCCAGCACGGCACGCCTATTGGCCGTGGCGCTCGCCTTCCCCTTCTCCGGACTTTTTCAGAACACCTTCGCCCAGCGCCCCGCGAACGAACCGGACGCCGCACATATCCTGCACGATATGGAGAAGCTGCCCATGGTCGGCGCGGTGCTCTACATCGCCGCCCATCCGGATGATGAGAACACCAAGCTGATCGCCTGGCTCTCCAACGGCAAGAAGGTGCGCACAGGCTACCTCAGCCTCACCCGCGGCGATGGTGGGCAGGACCTGCTGGGCCCCGAGCTCGGCGATGCGCTCGGCATCATACGCACCGAGGAGCTTTTGGCCGCGCGCCGCATTGATGGTGGCGAGCAGTTCTTCACCCGTGCCAGCGACTTCGGGTACAGCAAGAACGCCAAGGAGAGTTTTGAGAAATGGGGGCACGATGAAGTGCTCAGCGACGTTGTGCGCGTGATCCGCACCTTCCGGCCGGACGTCATCATCACGCGCTTCCCGCCCACGAACGAGGCCGGTCATGGACACCACGAGGCCAGCGCGATACTCGCCCATGAAGCCTTCGATATGGCGGGCGACCCCGAGGCCTTCCCTGAGCAATTGGAACAAGGCCTCACGGTGTGGCAGCCGCGCCGCCTTTATTTCAACGGAAGCACTTGGTGGAAAAAAGATCTGGCGGACATCGCCGAGCGGAACAAGGACTGGTACCCCGTGGACGTCGGCGGCTTCGACCCCTTGCTGGGCCTGAGCTATACCGAACTCGCGGGCCGCAGCCGCAGCATGCACAAGAGCCAAGGCTTCGGTGCGGCGGAGACGCGCGGCCAGCAGATGGAATACCTGCACTTCGACCTCGGCGACCGCCCGAAAAGCGACGACATCTTCGACGGGATCGACATGACCTGGGAACGGGTCCCGGGCGGCGAGGCCGTGGCCACCGCAGTGGACGCATTGCTCGCCGGGTATGATCTGCGGGCACCGGAGAAAAGCGTGGAAGCGTTGGGCCGCGTGGCTTCCGCAGTGGACGCCTTGCCCCCGTCCGACTGGAAGGACCTCACCCGGAAGCGCGTGAACGAACTGCTACTGGACGTCACCGGCACGGTGGTGGAGGCCTTGTCCGATGCGCCCCAAGTAGTGACCGGCGACTCCGTAAAGGTGGCCTTGAACGTCCTCACGCGCAGTGCATCACCGGTCCAGTTCGTGAAACCTGACGGAAATGCGGTCGCGCTTGCGGACAACGCGCCGTTCACCTTGCCCGTGGGCCTGAAAGCACCCTTGACACCGGACCAGCCCTTCTGGCTTGCCCTGCCGCACGGCAACCTCTTCCACATCGCGGACCCCACGCTCATCGGCAAGGCCATCACTCCGCCCGAACTGGAGGTGCCCTACACCCTGCGCATTGCGGGCGGCACGGAGGTCAAAGGCATTGCGCCTGTGCTATATGGGTTCGTGGACCGGTTGAAAGGGGAGCAGGTGCAGACCTGCGAGGTGGTGCCGCCCGTCTCACTCTTCGCCAGTCCGTATGTCCTGATGGTGAAGGACACCACGACGGTGGCGCATCTAGGGGTCGAAGCCTATACCGACCTCACCCATGCCGAGCTGATCGGCGAGCGTGTCGCCGATTGGGAGTTCACCCCGGCGCGCCAACAGCTCGGCCCGCTGAAGCAGGACCAGCGCATCGGCGCAAGCCTCCGCGTGGTTCCTGAAGGTGCCACCCGGAACACCCTGCCCTACCTGCGCATGGACGTAGGTCATCCCGGCCCCACCGACCTCACCCGGCGCATCATCGGCTACGATCACATCCCCAAGCGGTCCTGGTATACCAAGGCCACGTTCTGCGCGGTCCCCATCGATGTGAAGGTGAACGCCCAGCACATCGGCTACATCATGGGCGCGGGCGATGATGTCCCACAAGCATTGGAGCAGCTCGGCCTCACCGTGGACCTGATCGACCCCGCCACGGCGACGTTGCAGTCCCTATCGAAGTATGACGCCATCGTCACCGGCATCAGGGCGTACAATGTCACCCATGCCTTGAAGGAGTTGAACCCCGTCCTGATGGAATATGTGAAGAACGGCGGCACCTTGGTGGACCAGTACACCACGCTCAGCAAGGACATGGTGCTGCCCGGCCCCTCGATCGGCCCCTATCCCTTCGCCATCACCCGCGACCGCGTGACCGTGGAAGAAGCAACACCCACCTTCTTAGACCCGAAGAACCCGCTGCTGAACACGCCGAACAAGATCACACTGAAGGACTTCGACGATTGGGTGCAGGAGCGCGGCCTCTACTTCCTTGGCGACCTCGACCCGCACTATACTCCGCTGATCGGCTGGAGCGACCCCGGCGAAAAACAGCTCGACGGCGCGCTTGTCACCTGCGACTATGGCAAAGGACGGTTCGTGTACACCGGGATCAGCTTTTTCCGTCAGTTGCCGACGGGTGTGCCGGGAGCGTACCGGCTATTCGCTAATTTGATATCGCGGAGGAGTGCCCAATGAAAAGGGAATGTAGAATTCAGAATGTAGAATGCAGAATGTAGAATGGCGTGTATCGGAGACACGTCACTGCCGACGGGATCCATAAACAGCGGTAGCTTGCGAAAAACACTTGAACCATGGAAAGGAAATATGACTTGGATGATCGGTGCGTGGAATTCGGAGCACAGATCGTGCTCTACACGGACAAGATGCCGAGATCAGTGGCCGGTAATCATTTGGCGAAGCAATTGCTGCGAAGTGGAACGGCACCGGCCTTGCACTATGGGGAGGTCCAAGGTTCCGAATCCACTGCGGACTTCATCCACAAAATGAGATTGGCCTTGAAGGAATTGCGAGAATCACGTAACAACATGCGGATCCAGGCAAAGGCCGAACTCATGGACTTTTCCAAGAAGGAGAATGCTTGGCTTCTTAATGAAAGCGTAGAGCTGGTCGCGATCTTCGCGGCAAGCGTTAAAACGGCCGAGCGGAACCGCAAAGACAAATAAGCACTGTTCGACCGGAAACATGATCGGGGTGGATGTTCGCGCTGAACTCGAAAAGATGATCAACGGCCTGAGGATGCTCGTTGATCATTCCACATTCTGAATTCTACATTCTACATTTCTAGTTCAACATAAACTTCCATCTCGCCACTGTCTCTCATGTCCGATGACCGCCCGCCCTTTCTCCGCACCTGGCGCAATGTCTACGCCCTGTTGGTGATCGTGCTCGCGGTGGAGATCGTGCTCATGTATTGGCTGACCGTGCATTTTTCATGAGCGCGCTGGACTGGATCGTGCTGGTCGGCACGTTGGTGTTCATTGCCGGATATGGCACCTGGCGGACGCGGAATGAGCATTCCCGGGAGGACTATCTGCGCGCGGGGAACAACAGCCGCTGGTGGGCCGTTGGCTTCGGCGTAGTGGCCACGCAGCTTAGCGCCGTCACCTTCCTGAGCACGCCCGGCCAAGGGTACCTGGACGGCATGCGCTTCATCCAGTTCTACTTCGGCCTGCCCTTGGCCATGGTGGTGATCTGCGTGGTGTTCATCCCGATGTACTACAAGTGGAAAGTGTACACCGCTTATGAGTTCATCGGCAGGCGCTTCGACCGCCGCATGCGCCTCCTCACCGCTTCCCTCTTCCTGGTGCAGCGCAGCTTCGCCGCAGGCATCACGATCTATGCGCCTTCGATCATCCTCAGCACGGTGCTGCACATCCCTTTCGCTTGGACCTTTGCCATCACCGGCCTGGTGATCCTGTACACCACCACCGGCGGGGCCAAAGCCGTAAGCGCCACACAGACACAGCAGATGGCGGTGATCTTCATCGGCCTGGCCGTCACCTTCGGGATCGTGGTCCACTACCTCTCCCAACCGCTCCCCGGCGGACAGGCCGGCATGACGTTCACGGAAAGCCTGAAGATGGCCGGGGCCATGGGGCACATGAACATCATCTCCACGGAGTTCAATGCGAACGACCGGTACACCCTGTGGACCGGCATCCTGGGCGGATTCTTTTTGCAACTCTCCTATTTCGGCACCGACCAGAGCCAAGTGGGCCGCTACCTCAGCGGACGCACCGCCGGCCAGGCCAAACTGGGCATGATGTTCAACGGTCTGATCAAGATCCCCTTCCAGTTCATCGTGCTGTTGAGCGGCGTGCTGGTGTTCGTCTTCTACCTTTTCCACGCAGCGCCCGTGCATTGGAACGAACACAACCTCGAGGTCCTGCACAACAGCCCGGCCGCGGAACAAACGCGCCGTATCGAGAAGCTGCATCTGGCCAACACCGCCGTGATCGAAACCCGCTCGGCCACGCTGTTGAACGCCGTACGGGCCGGCGATGAGGCCCGGATCGCCACGGCAGGTGCAGCCCTGAACACCATCCGGGCCTCGGACGACTCCTTGCGCACGGTGGTCAAATCGCTCATCACCCGGGTGGCACCGCAGGAAGAACCGCGTGACGACGACCACATCTTCCTCTCCTTCGCCATGTCGCACTTGCCTTCCGGGCTGATCGGCCTGTTGCTGGCCGTAATGCTGAGCGCCACCATGAGCACCACCAGTGCTGAATTGAACGCCTTGGCGAGCACCACCACCGTGGACGTGATCCAGCGGGAATGGACCGGGGACCAGCAGGTGACGGCCACGCGTTGGGCCACCATCCTCTATGGCGCCTTGGCCATGGCCTTCGCAGGGGTGGCCGCGCAGTTCGGAAACCTCATCCAGGCGGTGAATATCCTGGGCTCCCTCTTCTATGGCACCATCCTCGGCATCTTCTTGGTGGCGTTCTTCTTCAAACGCGTGCAAGGCAAGGCGGTGTTCATAGCGGCATTGGTGGCGCAGGCCGCCATTCTGGTACTGCATTTCTCCAAGCTGGAGGTCGCCTTTTTATGGTACAACCTGATCGCGCCCGCCATCACGGTGGTGCTAGCGGTGGTGTTGCAGATGATCCTGCCCCCGGAAGGCCCCCCTACAAACGGAAAAGCACCGGCCTGAGCCGCTCGGAGCGAACTTATTCAAGGTCTCCGTTGTTCCATAGTACCCGTTGGGCGATCGATACGCGCCGTTGCTCGCATAAGCGGGTCCCGAAAGGCTTCGATCGCTTACCTTAGCACCCGTTAACCCAATAGAAAACCAAACTCACCAATGAACAAACTCTACGTTTCGGCCTTGGCACTGTCCCTGATCGCGGGCACAGCTTCGGCACAGTCACAAGAAAGTTCCCGCACGCGCGTGCTGAAGCAGCGCATGACGGAGCAACCTGCCCATCACGTCCAACCCGCCTACTCCGCGGACCGCGACCTGATCTGGTCCGATGATTTCTCCGATCCCTCCACATGGGTCATCGGGAACATCAGCGACCCCAACAACGAGAACTGGGTGATCGGCACCACGGGATCCACCGGGGCTTACACGATCGGCACCATCGAATCCACCTCGGCGGCCAACGGCTTTGCCCTGTTCGATTCCGACCTGCTTTGTGGTGGCAGCCAGAACGCCTGGATCCGGACGGCCAACCCCATTGATCTGTCAAGCTATTCCGGCGTAGTGCTCCAATTCGAGCAATACTACCGCGAATTCCAAGGCATGTGCTATGTGGAGACCAGCACCTCGGACATGGGTCCTTGGACACCCATGCAGATCAATGACATTGGCGGCAATAGCACAACGGCGAATCCTCAAGTCATGTCGATCAACCTGTCCGCTGCCATCGGTGGTCAGGCCAATGCTTACTTCCGCTTCCGTTACGAAGGTGGTTGCGACTATGCATGGATGATCGATGACGTTGCCATCATCACCCTTCCGGAACATGACCTGATCATGGACTACGGCTACACGGCACAGTTCGGCGGAGGCTATGAGTATGCCCGCGTCCCCGCCAGCCAAATGCCCACCACCATGGACGCAGGCGCAGCGGTGATCAACTTCGGCGCAGAGGACCAGACCAACGTGAGTGTTTCCGTCTCCGTACGCGATGAGAGCGACATGGAGGTTGCCAGTGCCACCAGCGACGTAGTAGCCTTGATGGTTAACGGAGATACCGCCGTGTTCGAAACTCCCCTCACTTTCAGTCCCGCTTTGGCCTTAGGCACCTACACGGCCTATTTTACCATGAACAGCGACCAGATCGGTATGGATGAGAACGTGAACGACAACTCCAGGAACCGCTATTTTGCCGTCACCTCGGACCTGTACTCCTTGGACGGGCTGGACGTGATCCCGGACGACATGCTGAGCCTGTCCTCCGTCGGCACCAACAGCTTCACCGACAACACCCAGGACGTGCGCCTGCTGAACTATTTCGAGGTGCCCAACACGACCATCTTCTACGGCGTGGAGGTTTACTTGAGCGGCTCCACAGTCCCGGGCAGCTATTTCATCGCGGCCGTGTATGACACCGCCGATGTACTTGCAAACACCGCCGACCTCACTTCCCCCTTGGTGGAATCGGACCCCCGTTTGATCGAGCAGGCCGACATGGACAACGGACAATTGGCAGCAGTATCCTTCCTCAACCCCATCACACTCGGTCCCGGTGCCTATTTTGTCTCCGCCAACATGTACCAAGAGGGTGGCAATGACATGCGGATCATTGACGACGAAACAGTACCCCAGCCCGCCATTGCAAGCATGCTGTGGATCCCCGTCGATGACCAGAGCCAATTCCTTTATGGAGGCAATGGCACCGCATGGGCCGTCCGCCTCTCCAGCCTGCTGAACGTGGGCGTGCAGGATTCACCAAGTCTGAAGGGCATCACCATGTACCCCAGCCCCACCACAGGCCCGTTGGAAGTGCGTGCGGAGACCCCCGGCAACATGACCGTGGAAGTGTTCAACGCGCTGGGCGAGAAGGTGATGACCTCCAGCTTCACCGGCACCGCAACCACCTTGAACCTCGCCGGTAACGCGGCAGGCATGTACACCGTCCGCATCGGCGACGGCACCAACTTCAACATGCAGCGCGTTGTGCTGAAGTAAGCATCCGCTAAGAGATCATGCTCCCCCTTGGCCATCGTTGCCGAGGGGGAGCTTTTCTTTTATCCCATGCCCCGGTCGTATATAACCCGGATCAATTTGAGGGTCGGAGAGGGTTGCCTCGATAGATGAAGGTGTCCCCTTCCTTCCAAAAAGGAGAGGACACCTACCCTCACGCAGGGTCCGACACAGCATCGGACAATTGGCCTCGAAGATCGAATAAGACACGATAGCACTTTGCGCTATCCTTATGGAAGGGAAAGTTGCCTACTTTCGCTCCTTCTCCAACATCCACGAAAAACCCAACAATCCAATACCATGAAAAGACTTTGCTCTATTGCGACCGTTGCCTTCATCGCTGTCGGCGCGTCCGCGCAACACAGCGGGAGGTCACCGCTCCCCACACTGGACCAGTTCCAGCCCAACCAGCCCGTGCATGGCCTGATGCATCATCCTGCCGCCCAACTGGACGGCCAGCGCGAAGTGCTGTTCACCGAGGACTTTGCTAATGGCTTTGCCGGCAACAATGGCGGCCTTGGCGCATGGACCCTCACCGGGACCAACGGCGATGTGTGGCGCTATACCACCACCGGCCCAGTAGGTGCGTATACCGTGGTCTCTGAGATCATCACCTCACCGAGCGCCGCGAACGGCTTCATGCTTTTCAACTCGGATTCCGTGAACACGAACTTCGGCGTGACCCCCCCGGTGGCGATCAGTCCCCGTGTCTCCGTAAGCGGTTCCCTGATCTCGCCGATCATGGACCTGAGCGGGCCTTCCGCCGTGGAGATCCGCTTCTACGAGCAATACCGCTTCTGCTGCGCCAATACCGGTTCCGGCCAAACACTGGACGTGAGCCTGGACGGCGGTCAAACCTGGCCCAACAGCCTCGATATCGACCAGGGCTTGAGCTACAACATCGAATTCACCACCGCCGAGGTCGCCGTCAACCTGACCCCTGCCCTCGGAAGTGGCGACCGCAGCCAAGTCCGGCTACGCTTCACCCAGGGCGGTGACATCTCCGCATACTACTGGGGAGATCGACGACATCAGCATCAGTGCCCTGCCCGAGAACGAGCTGATCATGGACTACGGCTATACCGCCCAGTTCGGCGAGGGCTATGAGTACGGCCGTATTCCACAAAGCCAGATCCAGAGCACGGTGAACGTGGGTGCCGGCATCATCAACTACGGCGGTACCACCCAGAACAACGTAACGGTATACGTTTCCTTGAAGGATGATGCGACCAACACGGAAGTGGGGGCCTCCACCATCAACTTGGGTACGATCAATACCACGGACACGATGATCGCCGATGCGCAAATGACCGTGCCCTTCCCCCTGCCCGTTGGGAAGTATACCGCCTACTTCACCATGACCAGCGACTCCATCGGTGTGGACGCGAACCCGAACAACAACGCACAGAATCGCTACTTCGAGGTGACCAACGACCTGTATGCCTTGGACGCCTACAACGTGGTGCCCAACGACATCCTGGCCCTCACCCGGCTCGGCACGAGCAGCTTCACGGACAACACCCAGGACGTGCGGCTGATGAACCTCTTCATCATTGAGTCCACGACCACCTTCTATGGTGTGGAGATCCGCATGGCCACTCAGTCGGCACCCGGCAGCTACTTCATCGCGGCCGTGTACGACACGGCGGACGTGATGACGGGCAACGGCAACAACCCTACACCTTTGGTGGAGTCGGACCCCCGCGTGATCACGCAGGCCGACTATAACAGCCGCCTCGCATCGGTCTCCTTCTTGGATGCCATCACGCTCAACCCCGGTGCATACTACGTCTCCGCCAACCTCTACCAGGAGGGTGGCAACGACCTGTCCATTCTGGACGACGTGACGGTGCCCCAACCTTGGGACGCCAGCATGATCTACATCCCGATCGACGACCAGAACCAGAACACCTATAGCAACGGCAACGCATTCTGCATCCGCCTCTCCAGCGAGCTTAACGTAGGGGTGCAGGAAGCACCGGGCCTGGACGGCATCACCATGTACCCCAGCCCCACCTCCGGCCCGCTCCATGTACAAGCGACGACCGCCGGGAAGATGTCCGTGGAGGTGTTCAACGCATTAGGTGCCCAGGTGCAGACCGCCAACTTCACCGGTACGATGACCGATCTGGACCTCTCCGGCAATGCAGCGGGCATCTACACGGTCCGTGTAGGTGATGGGACCAACTTCAACATCCAGCGCATTTTGCTGAAGTAAACCCACATTGACGGAATTGATCCCCCTTCGGCCGTGGTGGCCGAAGGGGGATTTTTCTTTACCCCAAAACATAAGAGCAGGCACTCATGCCTTGGCCTTGGAAAGGTCAAGGGACAGGCCCGGAACATTGTCCGGGCCCGCTGTTCCGGGCCTACCTTTGACAGAGGGGTGGTTCACATCCCTTTCTACTGTACACCCTCACTGAAAACCTGAAACCTTTATCATGAAAAGACTTTGCTCTATTGCGACCGTTGCCATGATCGCCGCAGGTGTGCATGCCCAACAAAAAGGGGGGACGCAATCCCCGACCCTGTACCAGCTCCAGCCCGAAGAGCGATGCCGACCGCAGGCCCATCATTCTTCCGCACAGATGGATGGCCAGCGTGACGTGCTGTTCAACGAGGACTTCGCCAATGGCCTCGTCGGCAACAATGGCATAGGCGCTTGGACCGTCTCCGGGATAAACGGTGATGTTTGGAAGCACACCACCACCAAACCGGTAGGTGCATATAACGCAAATGCCACGGCGCTCGCGTCACCGACCGCCTCGAACGGTTTCATGCTCTTCGATCTGGACTCGGTGAACTCGAACTTCTCCGTGGACCCACCGGTGGCGAACAACCCGCGCGTGGACCTGACCGGCTCTCTGGTCTCGCCGATCATGGACCTCAGCGGTCCGGTCGCGGTGGAGATCCGCTTCACAGAGCAATTCAGGTTCTGCTGCGGTAGCAGCCCCTCCAAGTCATTGGACGTGAGCACAGACGGTGGAACGACCTGGCCCACGAGCATCGACATCGGCCAAGGGACCAATGCGAACACAACGTTCAACTCCGCCGAAGTGGCCTTCAACCTGACCTCCGCCATCAGCGCAGACCCCTCCAATGTCCGCATCCGTTTCACCGAGACCGGCGCGAATTCCGCTTACTACTGGGAGATCGACGATATCAACATCAATGCGTTGCCGGTGAACGAGCTGATCATGGACTACGGTTACACCTCCCAGTTCGGCGGCGGATATGAATACGGCCGCGTGCCACAGGGCCAAATGCAGAACTCGGTGGAGGTGGGCGCCGGCATCATCAATTACGGCCTCAATACCCAGAACAATGTGACCGTGTACGTTTCCCTGAAGGATGCAGACGACGTGGAGATCGGCTCCTCCACCATCATCTTGGGCACGATAGCTCCCACGGACACCGCTCTCGCGGACGCGGTGATCACCTTCCCATCAGCGCTGCCCGTCGGTCCGTATACGGCCTACTTCACCATGACCAGCGATTCCATCGGGGTGGACGCCATGCCCGCGAACAATTTCAAGAACCGCTATTTGGAGGTGACCGACGACCTCTATTCCATCGACGCCGTCGGCGTGGTCCCGGACAGCACCTTGCAACTTACCTCTACCGGCACCAACAGCTTTGCGGACAATACCCAGGACGTGCGCCTGCTGAACTACTTTGAGGTCCACACCGAGGAGACCTTCACCGGGGTGGAGGTGTATCTGAGCGCCCAGACCCAACCGGGCAGCTACTTCGTCGCGGCGGTGTACGATACCGCGGATGTGTTTGTCAGCGGGAGTCCTGGCCTCACCTCACCCTTTGTGGAGTCGGACCCCCGAGTGATCACCCAAGAGGACATGGACAACGGACGACGGCCTGCCGTCTCCTTTCTGGACCCGATCACGCTTGCCCCCGGGGCCTACTACGTCTCCGCGAACATGTACCAGGAAGCGGGCAACAACATCCGGATCGTTGACGACCTTACGGTCCCGCAGCCCAACGCCGCCAGCGCGCTCTGGATCCCGGTCGATGCCAACAATCAGAACATCTATGGAGGAAATGGCAATGCATGGTGTGTCCGCCTCTCCAGCGAGCTGAACGTGGGCGTGCAGGAAACGCCGGGGCTGGAGGGTGTCGCCATGTATCCCAGCCCCACCGTCGGCCCGTTGCAAGTACGCACTCAGACCGCCGGTTACATGACCGTGGAGGTGTTCAACGCATTGGGCGCCAAGGTGCAGACCACCAACTTCAACGGCACCACGACCTCTTTGGACCTCTCCGGCCATGTAGCGGGCATCTATACGGTGCGCGTGGGTGACGGAACCAATTACAACGTGCAGCGCATCGTGCTGAGATAAGGCGAACGCTTCCAAAAGCGAACTCCCCCCGGTCCTGAAAACAGGTTCCGAGGGGGAGTTTTTCGTTCGGGGACAGCCTGAACTCGTCTGGCTGCTCAGGGAAGAACCAGACCCAAGCAGATCTCCGTCGATTTCCCTGATGAAATGCTACATTGTATTCAATTTCCGACCCATGAAAACACGCTACATCTCCCTCATCGCGATCGCGATCGCCGCTACCGCCACAGCCCAGTCCACGCAATTTACCTCCCGCCCCTTCAACAAAGGCTTCGACCCGGCCACCATGACCGAAGCGCACCGCCCGGCCAGCCATCCAGCTTCTGGAGCGGGAAGTGGACAACGGGATGCCTTCTACACGGAGGATTTTTCCGGGGGCGGCATCCCGGCCGGTTGGACCACTTCGGATGATATGACGCCTACCGGCCAGACGCCGGTGTTGTTCCAATGGTCGGATGATCCCGCGGCCGTTACGCCCGCGGCTGTCAACCATCCGTTGATCCTCACCTTTAATGCTCCCGGTGCCTCCAACGGCTACCTCTGGGCCAATTCGGACCGGGGGCTCAGCGCCGCGCCCGGAAGCAACCACCTCACGAAGCTCACCACCACCTCCATCGACTGCTCCGGCCGCGCCTCGGTGCTGCTGACGATGAAAAGCACCATCGGCGTGTTCGACCTGGACGCCAGCACAAATTGCAAGGTCCGCGTCAGCACCAACGGTACGAATTGGACGGACTTCGCACCCTTCCCCTGCCTCACCACCGGGGATATCAATCCGCCCTGTGAACGCTTCTCCTACAACCCACAGTCGGTGGCCGTGGACATCACCTCCGCTGCGGCGATGCAGTCCACCGTGTACTTGCAATTCCAATGGCAGGGCGGCTGGGAATACTATTGGGCCATCGACGACCTGGAACTTTCCGCGTTCCCGGACCATGATCTGGTGATGAACTATGGCTATACCTCGCAGTTCGGTGATGGGATCGAATATGGGCGTGTACCGGAAACGCAAATGCCTTCCACAGTGAACGTTGGCGCGGAGATCGCCAATTTCGGGCTCATGGACCAGACGAACGTGACGGTACATGTTTCCCTGCTGGACCCAAGTGCGACTGAGATAGGCTCCGCCAACACCTCGATCCCACTGATGCACCATGGGGATACCGCCGTGATGAACGAGTTTATCACCATGCCCGCATTTCCCGCCGTCGGAATCTATACGGCCCAATTCACGGTGACCAGCGACCAGATCGACCTGGATGAAAACCCCGCAAACAACTCCACGTTCCGCTACTTCGCAGCGACCTGGGATCAGTACAGTTTGGATGGGATCGGTATCCTGCCGGACTCGATCCTGAGCCTGACAGCCGTGGGGACGACCTCATTTGCGGACAACACACAGGATGTTCGTCTGATGAACTACTATGAAATCCTCAACCCGAATGTTTTCATCGGCGTGGAGGTCGTGGTGGGGGCGAACACACAGGTAGGCAGTTATTTCATCGCAGCCGTTTATGATACGGCGGATGTACAGGTCGGCCAGACCCCGACAGCTTTGGTGGAGTCTGATCCCCGCGTGATCACCCAGCAGGACCTTGACAATGGCGGGCGCGCCGCGATCAGCTTCCTCGACCCGCTTGTCCTCGGCCCCGGTGCCTATTATGTATCCGCAAATCTGCACCAAGAGGTTGGTCAAGACATCTCGATATCGGATGATGTGACCGTACCACAACCTCCCGGAGCCAGCTTGATCTACCTCCCTATCGATGCCCAGAACCGCTTTGTCTACAGCAATGGAAATGCTTGGGCGGTGCGCCTCGCGCAGTTTTATCGGCCGAATGCGATCGGTGAACTTCCCGGGTTGGAAGGTATTTCCCTTTCTCCGAATCCCACCGCGGGCCTCCTCCACATCCGCACAGAGGCCTCCGGCAACATGACCGTGGAGGTCTTCAATGCACTGGGGGCCAAGGTGCGGACGGCCAACTTCACCGGCAATTCAACTTCGCTGGACCTCACCGGGAATGCGGCAGGCATCTATTCGGTCCGTATCAGCGACGGCAAGAACAACACGGTGCAGCGCATCGCCCTGCAGTAGGTCGCAAAGCGCAAGGCCCGTTAAAGAGAAAGCCCCTGTTTCCGGATGGAAACAGGGGCTTTCTCTTTAACGGAGGGGATCCCCCGGAAACAACGGAACTATTTCGAGGACCACTCCTTGATCTTGGCCTCGTTCAATTGGACATACGCATCGCTACCTGCCTTCTTGGAAGCTTCTATGCTCTTCTCGGCAGTGGCGATGGCCTCTTTCTTCATGCCGTTGGCAGCCTGTGCCAATGCCAAGGTGTGCAGCGAATAGTACTTCGCGTCCATGGCAACTGACTTTTGTGCCCATTCCAAGGACTCCTTCGTCATGATGCCGCGGTCCACCGCAAAGCGGGCGCAGCTACTGTAAGTGCCGGCCTTGATGTCGGACTTTGCCATGGCCTCCTTGATGTTGGCGATGGCCTGCTCTGTAGCATCGGCGGTGATCCAAAAGCTCACACGGGACTTCTCCCAACGGATGTCCATCCGTGCCTTGTCGTCCTTCACCTCATCAAAGGAAATGGTAAGCGTTTCCGTGAACTCGCCGGGTTCCACCTTGGCCTTCACCTTCAGCACGTCCTCTTCATCCTTGTGATCTCCCTCGCCCCAGAGCTCGGTGTTCTTGTTGAAGAGGATCACCCAGCTTTCCTTACCGGGGATCGCGAACATGGAGTACTTGCCCTTATCCAACTTTTCCCCCTCGATGATGACGGGGCTGTTCACCTCGAAGGTGGTGTTCGCATTGGCACCGAGCCGCCACAGCTGATCAAAGGGCAGAAGCCCACCGAAGATCTCACGGCCACGGACACTGGGACGGGAGTATTCAACCTCCACTTTGGTGAGGCCGACCACCTGCTCCACCTCGCCTTGCGGGCTGGCTTTTGGAAGGTCTTGGGCGACAGCGGAAAAACTGATGGCGACAGCGGCCACCGGAAGAAGAAAACGGTTCATTGAAAAGGGGGTTTGGGTATTGCACGAAGATAAGGTCTATCGCAGGAGCCGCATCCCACTGCCCCATACCCCTTGCTATCGGCGTATCCGGCAGCGGACATTGGCCACCCTTTCCTTTGGACCTCTCAGGCCACCTTCAGCTGGCTCATGCGCGAGTGCTCGAACTTCTCGCGGGCATAGCTCAACGTGATGCGCAGCTCAGAGGGGCGGTCGTTGGTGCTGGGCACCTCGTACATCGCATCGGTCATGATGGCCTCGCAGATACTGCGCAGGCCGCGGGCGCCAAGCTTATAGTCAATGGCGCGCTCCACGATGAAGTCAAGGACCTTCTTGTCGAAGGAGATCTTCACCCGGTCCATCTCGAAGAGCTTGATGTACTGCTTCACCAAGGCGTTCTTCGGTTCGGTGAGGATCCGGCGCAGGCTCTCACGGTCCAATGGGTCCAAGTAGGAGAGCACGGGGAATCGGCCGATCAGCTCGGGGATGAGACCGAACGCACGCAGGTCCGTGGGCCCCACGTACTGCAGCAGGTTGTCATCGCTGATCCGGGCCGCCTTGCTGGCGCTGTATCCCACAGCGCTGCTCTTTACCCGGCGCGCAATGATCTTCTGGATACCGTCGAAGGCCCCGCCACAGACAAAGAGGATCTTGCGTGTGTCCACCTGTATGAGCTTCTGTTCCGGATGTTTGCGTCCGCCTTGTGGCGGGACGTTGACAATGGAACCCTCGAGCAATTTCAGGAGCGCTTGTTGCACGCCTTCGCCGCTGACGTCGCGGGTGATGCTGGCACTGTCGCTCTTGCGGCTGATCTTGTCGATCTCATCAATGAAGACGATACCGCGCTCCGCCTTGCTTACATCATAGTCCGCAGCTTGGAGCAAGCGGCTGAGGATGCTCTCCACGTCCTCGCCCACATAGCCCGCCTCGGTCAGCACGGTGGCGTCGGCGATGGCGAAGGGCACGTTGAGCATCTTGGCGATGGTCTTCGCCAGCAGCGTCTTGCCGGTCCCGGTCTCGCCAACGAGGATGATGTTGCTTTTCTCGATCTCCACGTCATCGTTGGGCACCACCTTCTGCATCAACCGCTTGTAGTGGTTGTACACCGCTACGCTCAGCACCTTCTTCGCCTCGTCCTGCCCGATGACGTATTCGTCCAGGTAGCTCTTGATCTCCGAAGGCTTCTGCAGCACCAGGTTCCCCTCCAGCTCCGTCCGGTCCCGTTGGTTGAGCTCCTCGGCGATGATGTTCTGCGCCTGGGCGATGCAATTGTCGCAGATATGGCCGGTGATGCCGGCGATCAGGACGTTCGTATCCTGCTTATCGCGCCCGCAGAACGAGCATTTGATGTCTTTCTTTTCCATGGTAGATGGTGGCGTGCCGTTGTACGGCGATGGGAAGTGCGAAGATACGGATCCTTGCCGGGGAGTGCCATTACGATCCATGCCATCGGGTCTTATGCGCGTCCGTTGGGCGCGCCTTCAAATGAATTCTTCAACCACGGATGCACACAGATAAACACGGATAGCCAGTATCCGTGTTGCTATCAGAATGGTGACGATGATAGGCAGTCTTAATTTGATCCGTGCCCATCCGTGTGCATCCGTGGTTCATTTCGTATTCACGCACAAGCGTCGTCAGGTGCGGGAAAAAGCCCCGATAGCCCTGTAGTGCGGTCCATCGCGCGGATCGCACAGAACAGTGAAGGCCATCCGCGGATGGCCTTCACTGTTCACTTATGGAACGTTACGCTCGCACTACTTCGGATTGCGCACGAGAAGCTCGTCGATCATGCCGTACTCCTTGGCCTCCTCCGCGATCATCCAGTAGTCGCGGTCGCCGTCCTTGGAGACGCGATCGAAGGTCTGGCCGCTGTGCTGGCTGATGATGTCGTACAGCTCTTTCTTCAACTTCAGGATCTCGCGCACGGTGATCTCCATGTCCACGGCCTGCCCTTCGGCGCCGCCCATGGGCTGGTGGATCATCACCCGGGCATGTCTCAAGGCACTGCGCTTGCCCTTGGCACCGGCGCATAACAACACCGCGCCCATGGACGCCGCCATGCCGGTGCAGATCGTGGCCACGTCCGGCACGATGTACTGCATGGTGTCGTAGATGCCGAGGCCCGCGTACACACCTCCGCCTGGGCTGTTGAGGTAGATCTGGATGTCCTTCTTCGGATCGACGCTTTCCAGGAACAGGAGCTGCGCCTGGATGATGTTCGCCACCTGGTCATTGATGCCGGTGCCGAGGAAGATGATGCGGTCCATCATCAGGCGGCTGAACACGTCCATCTGCGCCACGTTCAGCTGACGTTCCTCGATGATGTACGGCGTCATGGAGGCCGTGATGTAGCTCTCCAACGTGGTGCTCGTGATGTTGCGGTGCTTTACCGCGTACTTCTTGAATTCGTCCTGGGGGATCATGGTGTGTGTCTTGGATGTGTGTTGAATGGAACGCGGATGACGCGGAAAGAGGGGATCTGCGCAGATGTGAGGGGTGATTGGTGAAGAGTGAACGGTGATAGGACGACTGCCGACTGCCACTGCCAACTGCAACCGAGTTGTTCCACTTTCAGCTTTTCAAGCCTTCCGTGCCAAGTTTACAAAGTCATCGAACGCCAGCCTATTCTCCTTGGGGCTGAGCATGGCCTTGAAGTGCGCGGTGAGCTTCTGGTCCACGATGGCGTCACGCATTTTCTTGATCTGCTCCTGCTCGCCGAGCATGCGCCCCGCCATTTCCTGGAGCTTGTCCCCTTCCGGTGCGGGCATGCCGTACTGCGCGAACTGGTCCGCGACATAGCGCTTGGCGAACTCGTTCAGCTCCTCGCCCTTCGCCTCCAAACCGTATTTCTCCACGATACGGTCCTCCAGCAACTGCTTGCGCAGGCCTTCCGCATAGCCTTCGTAGCCGCTCTCCAACTCTTCCGGGGTGATGGGCTTTTCACTTGTGGCGGAGATCCAGCGCTTCAGGAAGTTGTCCGGCAGTTCGATCTTGGCGTCCTCCGCCAGCTTCCGCATCACCAAACGCTTGAACACGCGCTCGCTGTCCCGGCTGAACATTCCTTCCAGCCCTTCCTTCACCTTGGCACGGAAGGCGGTCTCATCCGCTACGGCACCTTGTCCGAACACGCGGTCGAACAGTGCGGGGCCGATCTCCGCGGGTTCCAGCCGCTTGATCTCCGCGATGCGGAACAGCATGTTCCCTTGCAGGTAATGCACGGCTGAGTGGTCCGTCCCCAGCATCTTGGCCAGGTCGTCATGGTCCTTGCTCACCTTTTGCGGGTCCACCTGCAAGGCATCACCCACGGCTTTACCGGTGAAGAGGGCGCGTGTGGCCTCGTCCGCCAGCTCTTCCAAGGTGATGGTGGTGCGGTTCATCAGGCCACCGGGCTTGATCTCACCGTTTTCGTCCTGCTCAATAAGGTCGCCGATCACCATGTCAGTAGCTCCTGCCATCTCCGCATCGCTCAGGCTGCCGTAACGACGGCGCATGTCCGCGATCTCCTTGTCCAACAGGGCATCATCCACGTCAACGACGGGCATTTCCACGCCGAGCTTTTCGCTCATCTCCACATCGAAGGAAGGCGCCATGCCAACCTCGTACAGGAAGTTGAATTCGCCGGGCTGGTCCCAGTCGTTGGCCTTCGCCTCATCGGTCCGCGGCAGCGGCTGGCCGAGCACGCGCATCTTGTTCTCCTGGATGTAGTTGCGCAGGTTCACATCGATCAAGCGCTCCACCTCGTTCACCAGTACGCTCTTGCCGATGCGCTTCTTGACGATGCTCATGGGCACCTGCCCCGGGCGGAAACCGGGCCATGCGGCCGTCTTGCGTTGTTCCTTCAGGACTTTGTCCACTGCGGGCGCATAATCAGTGGGATCCAGTTTCAGCTTGATGGTGGCGGTGAGGGTGCCGGTCTCTTCGCGTTCAATGTTCATCGTGTCCGTATTGGCCGGGCGTTCTTGGGATCGCCCACTTGTTGTTCATGTTCCATGATGCCCACGCATCGCTCATTCCTCCCTCAGCCGGGTTACCCACCTTAGTACGGACGGGGGGACTCGAACCCCCACACCTTACGGTACTGGCTCCTAAGACCAGCGCGTCTACCAATTCCGCCACGTCCGTCCGTTGGGCGGGGTTTGAAGTGATCGCACCCTGCTGAAGGGCGGCAAAGATAACCCGTTCCGACCGGAGGATTACCTTCGCGGACCTTGCGGAAAAGAGATCCATGAAGCGCGCCGACCCCTCCGACACCCCCATCCCCGAACTGCACGGCTATTTGGTGGGAGCGGTAGGCCCCCGGCCAATCGCGCTGGCCAGCACCATCGACGCTGACGGCAGGCCGAACCTGAGCCCGTTCAGCTTCTTCAACATCTTCGGCGCCAACCCGCCGATGGCCATCTTCAGCCCGGCACGGCGCGGCCGCGACAACACCACCAAGCACACCTACCACAATGTGAAGGCCGTGCCCGAAGTGGTGATCAACGTGGTGACCTACGCCATGGTGCAGCAGGCCTCCGTCGCCAGCGGGGAGTTTCCCGAAGGCGTTGACGAGTTCGCCAAAGCAGGCTTCACGCCGCTCGCTTCCGAAAAGGTGCGCCCCTTCCGGGTGAAGGAAAGCCCCGTGCAGTTCGAGTGCAAGGTGCAGCAGGTGATCGAGACCGGTACCGGCGGCGCCGCAGGCAACCTCGTTATCTGTGAGATCGTGCTGATCCACATCGACGAGGCAGTGCTGGACGCACACGGTAAGATCGACCAGCGGAGGATCGACCTCGTGGGCCGCATGGGCGGTTTCTTCTATTGCCGTGCGCACGGCGATGCGCTGTTCGAATTGACGCAGCCCAACAAGGATTTCGGCGTGGGGGTGGACGCATTGCCCGCATCCGTACGCCACAGCACCATCCTCTCCGGGAATGACCTCGGCTGCCTCGGCAGCGTGCGCACCATCCCTGACGAGACGGCCGTGAACGAATACAAGCTCACCGAGCTGGCCGACCTGTTCATCAGCCTGGAGGACGATCCATCCGGGCTGGAACGGGCCTTGCACACCAAAGCGAAGCAGCTCATCCAAGAAGCACACAAGGAGGAGGCGTGGAAAACGCTTCTCGCATTCAACGAACGCTAACCAACAGACACGCCGCAACAGGCGGAACGACCATGGCATCAGTCACCATCAACGGCACCGTGAAGGTTGTCGGCAAGACCCAACAGATCAGCGAGAAATTCAGCAAACGCGAACTCGTGATCACCGAACAATCCGGCAACTACCCGGAGCACATCCCCGTGGAGTTCACCCAGGACAAGACGGGCATGCTGGACCCCTACGCCCCGGGCGACCAGGTGACCGTTACCGCATTCATAAGCGGCCGTGAGTGGACCGGCAAGGACGGCGTGACCAAGCACTTTCTCAGCCTGAAGGGCGACCGCATCGAGAAGGTGGGTGCGGCCGCACCCGCCGCGCGCGCCAGTGGAATTGCCGCCCCTCCCCCGCCCAGCATGGCCGATATGCCCCCGGCGGACGGCGAGGACGACCTGCCTTTCTAAGCGTAGTGAGGTTTTAACCGCGGAGGGCGCGGAGAACGCGGAGGAAGACATGTTCCTCCGCATTCTCGGCGTCCCGGCGCCTCAGTGGCCGGTCCTTCATGTCCTCCTCCCCTTCCACTTCGGCCTGATGAAAAGCGACACCACCGCGATGATGGGCGCATAGACCGTGAAGGCAACGAGTGACACGAAGGTCGAGAAGTCTGCGCCGCGTACTGGCCGATGGTCGTCCGCGGTGTGTAGGAAACGTCTTACCGCTCGCGTCAGGGCCAGCACCGGAAGCAGCCACAGCATCCATGCCGAGGCGAGCAACAGCACGCAGGCGATGGGCCGTTGTACCATCATTTCATTTAAATTGAAGGAACAGGACACGTAGAGCAGGAACCACGGCAACAGCATGCCGGCCAGCGCGGCCCAGCCACCCGCGCCACCTACCCCGCGCATCTTGCCGGCCCAGCGCAGGCGTTGCCGCCAGAACGCGCCGAACATCGGTTCCGCCTTTACGGACACCACGACTTCGGGATCGAGCAGATAGCGCACGTTGCGGCGCGCTTTCAGCATTCGCCGCATTAGGAAAATGTCGTCGCCGCTCGCCCAGTGGTCGCCTTCATATCCGCCCACTGCCATGAACGCTGCCTTGCTGAACGCCATGTTCGCGCCGTTCACCAGCACGGGCGCGCCACCCAAGGCCGTTCCCGCTGCCACGCCCAGCAATGCTGTTTGCTCGTCCGCCTGCACACGCTGGATGAAGCCGCTCTCCCCAATTGTCTCCACGGGAAGGATCAGCATGTCCGGACCGGCCACTTGGACTTTGTGCATGATGTGCGCCACACGCAGGGGGCTACAACGCGCGTCCGCATCGGTGAGCACCATCCACTCCCCGCGCGCCTCCGCAACTCCTTGGGCGATTGCCGCCTTCTTGCCTTCCCCCGTGGATGTGATCAACCGCAGCTGAGGCCAGGCCCGCATCATACCCCTGACCGTCATCGCCGTGCCATCGCTGCTGTGATCATCCACCACCAGCACCTCCAAGAGATCCTTGGGGTAACGCTGGGCGTGCAGGTCCTGAAGCAATGGTACCAACGTTCCGGCCGCATCGCGAGCAGGCACGATCAGGCTCACTTGCCTAGGCGGCAAAACTTTCGCCGAGGTCGGTCCCTCACTTCGGGCCGCCTCGAATACTTCCTTCCAACTACCCAGCACAAGGGCAAAGACAAGGGCCGCGAAAAACGCGATGAGGCAGTGCAGAAGGAACGCGCTCATCGCCGGGTCCGGATACGTGCCACCAGGAGGATCACCCCGCCCACCAGCGCTGGCATTGCGATGTTCACCGCCCACACGCCGAAGGATGCCAGCAGCACCACTGCCGGTGAGCCGCCCACGGGAGTAAGCAGCGCCACCGAAGCCGATCCACGCACGCCCAGGTCGGTCAACATCATCGTGGGCACCAAGGTGGTCACCAAATAGATCACCGGCACTACGACCAAGGCTTCCTGCCATGGGATCCCGGCGAGAACCACCAGCATGAGGACGTACTGCGCGGCAAAAACCAGATACCGCGCAATGCTCATCCCGAAAACCAGCATCAGTTCCCGTACGGCATAATCCTCCAGCACGGCCGCCGCGCCCTCCATCCGGCGCAACAGCGGGACCACCTTGATCAACTGCCGCAAGAGCCGCGGCCGGAAGAAGAGCACCAACGCCCCTCCCGCCACTGCCGCCACCAGTACCACGATCACAACGCCCCACATGGGGCCAACGTCGGCCACCATCGGCGTGCGCTCCCACCAGATCACAAAGGCCGCACCACCTATTAGCAACGTGGTGACGAACTGCGCGATGCTGCCCAGCACCGTCGCGAAGCCGCCCTGCCACCGGTGTTCCGGTGCGAGAAAGAGCACCCTGCCCAGGAATTCACCTGTCCGGTTCGGTGTGATGAGGCCGACGGTGGTGCCCGCCAACGTGGCCGCGAACGCTCGCCCCAGGCTCATCCGCTCAAGATGCGCGACCAGCCAACGCCACTTCGCCGCCTCGATGCCCCAGTTCAACACGGCCATGGCGAACATCACCCCCCAGACCGGCCAAGCCGCCACATCCACCGCATTGCGCCATTCACCCCAAAGCGCGTGCGTACTTTGGTCGGCCGACAGACGCAAGAACAGGAACGCGCAGGCGGCGAGGAAGATCCCCCAGCGGACAAGCAACAGCGTTCGGCGCGACATTCAGCGGAAAAAAGTGGATACGCAAGCGACCAAAAGTAGCCGGGGCGGGCGGCCCACCGAAAGGATCATCCTCGGCATTGATCCCGGCACCACCGTGATGGGCTTCGGCGTACTGTTGGTGGAAGGCGGCAAGGTGACGTTGCTGGAGGCCGATGCCATACGCTTCGAAACGTCGGACGATCACACGTTGAAACTGCGGTCCATCTTCCGGCACGTCCTCGCCATCATCGACAAGCACCATCCGGACGAACTGGCGATCGAAGCGCAGTTCTTCGGCAAGAACGTACAGAGCATGCTGAAGTTGGGCCGTGCGCAAGGCGTGGCGATCGCGGCCGCGCTGCACCGCGAGCTCGCCGTGGTGGAATACGCACCCAAGCGGGTGAAGCAGAGCATTACCGGCAACGGCAACGCCACCAAGGAACAGGTGGCGGCCATGCTGGTCAGCATCCTGGGCATCCCGGAACTGCCGAAAAGCACGGACGCCACGGACGCCATCGCCGTGGCCGTGTGCCATCACTTTTCACAGGGCTCCGTTGCCAGGCCCACGGCCCGCAGCGCATCACGCGGCACCAGTGACTGGGGCAGCTTCATCCGGAACAACCCGGAACGGGTGAAGAAGTGATCACAAACCGGTCCGCGCATGAAGCGCGGTACCAGCGAGGTAGGTGCTTGCAGCGCCATGGTTTCGATGTTTTTCTACCGCAACGTTCGCAACGAGCGCAACGACGTTGGTCGTACAAAGCTCGCAAGCCGGGCCGCGCTTGAAGCGCGGCCCGGCGAGGTTGGCGCTTGTAGCGCCGTGGATCGTCAAGCGTTTCGGATCCGCTCGGCCAAGGCTGCGAACTCCTCGTTCGTCATCTTCACCTTCGGCTTGGAGAAATCCATGTCGTAGATGGAATCGATAGGGATGAGATGTACATGTGCATGCGGTACTTCCAGCCCCACCACGCTCACCCCGATACGGTCGCAGGGCACCACGGCGGCAATGCGCTTTGCCACACCTTGGGCGAAAGGCATGATGCCCGCAAGGACGTCCTGCGGGAGATCAAAGAACTTGTCCACTTCCAGCTTCGGGATCACCAAGGAATGGCCCTCCCGCAACGGGTTGATGTCCAGGAACGCGAGGTAGCGGTCGTCCTCGCCCACCTTGTGGCAGGGGATCTCACCCTGAATGATCCGTGTGAAAATACTGGCCATCAGCGGGAAATTTCCATGACCTCGAACTTCGTTACGCCATTGGGCGTAACGATCTCCGCCTCCTCGCCGACCTTCTTGCCCAGCAGACCTTTTCCGATCGGCGAGTTCACGCTGATCTTGCCGGTCTTCAGGTCCGCCTCGCTTTCGGCGACCAATGTGAAGGAGCGCTCCATCTTGCCGCCCGATTGGCGCACCTTGACGGTGCAATGAATGTACACCTTGTCGGTGTCCACTTGGTCCGGATCGATCACGCGGGCGCTTGCCAGTACCTCTTCCATCTTGGCGATGCGGGCTTCCAACAAGCCTTGGTCCTCCTTGGCCGCATGGTATTCCGCGTTCTCGCTCAGGTCTCCCTTGTCACGGGCTTCCGCGATCTGTTTACTGATGTGGGGCCGGTCTACCGTTTTCAGGTGATGCAGTTCATCCTGAAGTTTCTTCAGACCCTCTTCGGTGTAATAGGCGATCGTGCTCATTTTGGTCCGCCGTGGCCAGGCGGAAGGCATTGAAAGGCTTGATAGGTGCTCACACTGAAAAAGGACCCGTCGGGTCCTTTTTCAAAGGTAGTATTTCCGGGCCTTATAGGCTCAATCGAATACCGATGCTGTGGACCCCGCTGAACGGGTTGGTGGCGCGATAGCCATAGTCGATGGCGATCACGCTCTTCTTCTCGCTGCCGAAGGGGAAGTCCAGGCTGATGCCACCACTTGGGCCGGTGAACACCGTTTCACGCTGCTCTTTGTCGGTCACGTCCTTCTCATAGAGATAACCGCCACGCACATGGAGCATTTTTTTGAAGGCATATTCCGCGCCCAGCACGAACTGGTCCTTGGTGAAGGAGTTGGAAATGAAGGTGCCCGCGAGGGTGAACCGATGGAGTTCGGAGATGTTGAAGTCGTAGGCGGCACCGATGTTCATCATCGAGGGCAGCTCGAATTGGGCCGAGCGCTGCTCCAACGTGAGGGTATGGTCGCCCGCGACCAACAGACCTTGCACGGCGAGGCCGTCCCCACTGAACCTCATGGCGGGCCCCACGTTCTTCAGTGCAATGCCGAAGTGAATGTTCTCCGTGGGCCCGGTGACGTACTGGATGCCCGCATCGAAACAGACGCCGGATGTGCGCACGTTGGCGATGGATTCCGATACCACGCGCACGAGCAAACCTCCGAAAATGCTGTTGGAGAAGGCTTTTGCATAGGCCAAGCCGATGTTGGACTGCGAAGGACTGAACGTGCCCAAGCCACCCTCCGGCTGGTCCACGGTGGTCACCGGGATATCACCGAAAGAAAAAGTGCTGGCAGTGAGGCCGATCACGCCGCTCTCCCCGAGCTTCTGCCCGAAACCCACTGCGTTGATCTTCACCCCGCTGCCCTCAAGCCATCGCGTACTGGTGAACAGCACCTCGGTCTTGCGCACATGGGCCAGACCGGCCACGTTGCCGAACATGCCCTCGGCCCCTCGCAGGGTCGATGTGTTGGCCAGTGACCAGCCGTTGCTGCGGGCCCATGGGTTCACCAACAGTTGCGTAGCGCCTGCGGAACCGACACGGTCCGGGTTGCCCGCCATGGCACTGCCGGCGATCAAGGCCAAGCCGATGCCCGCCATCATCCGCGCTCCAGTAATGTTCATCCTCATGCTGTTCAACATTGTACCAAGTGTGATGACTTAGAAATTCTGGAGATCGACGGGCCTGATCACGCCGAACCATTTGATGACCCGCTCGCCCAGGCCAGGGGCCTCGATGTGGCACAAGTATGTGCCGCCGGCTATGGGGACGTTGTAGTTGTTCTTCAGGTCCCAATCCAGATAGGTGAGTTCATTGTCCTTCCTGTACTTGCGCACCAGCGTCCCACTTACTGTATAGATACTGATGGTGCAGGTCTTCGGCAGGTTGATGAACTTCACCCGGTTGTCCAAGCGGGTGGTCTCATACCCGCTGTAGGCATAGTAGGGATTCGGTACCACGCCGATCAGGTCCAGGCCTTCCTTGCCCACATCGGTAACGTTCGTTAGCGCTGTGGACTCGCCCGTGCTGAACGTATAGAGCGGCAAGCCTCCATTGCGTACCGGAACGACCTCCGGTACATAAGCGGTAAATGGCTGGCCGTAGACATTGTAGGGCTTGTTCACACCCATCCGAAGGCGGAGCTCGGACGGCACCAGTCCTTCCTGCGGTGTGTTCATATGCATACCCTCAGTGAGCAGTGCGGATCCCACCCAGGCCACGCCCCTGTACACTTCAGCGACCGAGGAAGTGATGTTCCCGACCATCTTTTCACGGGCGAAGGCGCATTGATCGTATTGCGGCATCCTGTTATTCGCCAAGAAGGCAGTGGAGGTGACCCTCCGCACATTCCTGCAGACATAGATCCAATGGGACCCTCCGAACATGGTACTGCCGTTCTGGCTGTACAGCTGGTCGCTGGGGTTCCACAGCATGTCCCTGCCGATACCGCCGCCGGTGAAGCTGTTCTCACCGAAGAAGACGTTCAGGCGCTCCCCGGTCTCCATGTCCACTGCATAGCCAGGGAACCAGCTCATCCCAATAGGGTCCACCAGGTTCGCCTCGTCCACGTTGGCACCCGGATCCGTCGCCGTAAGGCCGTTCTTGTCCACGCTGGCCTGGGGGCGCATGTACAACTTCTTCACATTGGCCGGGCTGGTATATGCTGCGGAATCACTTTGCTCCACCACGATGCACCGGCTCCATTTGCTCTTGTCCGGGGTGATCACCACCTGTAAGCTGGGGATGTCACTGATCGAAGAACTGAGCTGTTGGTTTCTGATGGAAGATTCCTCCGAACCCGGTTGGAACGCATTACGGCCCACCAGCGCCCACGGTGCCCATGTGCCGCCAAGCACACGCTCGTACCTCTGTTCAGGGTCCACATTGTTGTAGTCCGGGTAATTGAGCGTGATGTCGGTGATCGCATTGCCCGATCGGATCCAGTTCTGGACCAGTTCACCCTCCTGATCCGGGATACCCGCGTACCAGTCCGTACCGCTCGGCTCCTTCAAGCTGCCGACCGGATCGGCGTACTTCTCACCAAGGCTAAAGCCGGTCTGCGTGATCGAGACCGAGATGCCCCACTGGGGGATCAGCTGCTCGTTAGGGAGTTGGATGGCACGCGTGGACCGTACGGTGTCCGCGTCCGTGGGCGAATCGCTAAGCCGCACCAGCATCCAGCTAGCGTCCTCCAAGCGCGGATATTGCTCCGGATGGTTCGGTAAAGGCACCGTGGTGGTGTCCTTTACCCAAAGTTCAAAGTTGCCCAATGGCACCTTCAAGGGGTCCACCACCTTCACATCCACGGGGGCCAGTCCCTTTTGATACTTGATCTCGTCCACACGACCGATCGTGGAATTCACGATCTCGTTCAGGGAAGAGGTTGCCACGGCCACCTCATTGCCACCATTGCCCTGCCCTTCGAGGCGGGTGATGACGAAACCGTCGCCATACTGTGCGTTCAGCACCGTACCGCCGTTCTCCACACTGGGCTTGTGCGGAATGCCCGCGTAGGACCGGATGGAGCCCGTGGGCGACTTACGGCCTGCGAGATACGGATAGGGCTGGCCCGTGAGCGTCGCCGGATCGTAAGGCTGATACTGGTTGTAACCGTAGGCAAGGGCCATGTAGTGGTAGGTCTGGAAGTTCTTCAGCGTGGGGTCCGTGGTGGAGAACTCATCCTTGAGGATCCGGAAGGAATGGACCACGCCGCTGTCACCGCCGAAGACCTTTTCCTTCGGAATGGGAAGGTTCACTTCCGCGTCCTGTTCCCAATTGATCAGTTGGGTGATGCCGTCCTCAATGTCCACCTGGGCGACCAAGCGGGCCTTGTCCGTGTTACCGAGCTCGTCCGGGGATACCGTCGCATCCTTCACCTGGAAGATCTGGTAGCCTTGGAAGCGGTAGATCCGGTCGTTGTTCTGCGTGGAGGTACCCGTGGGCACTTGGAAGACCCCCACATAATTCCCGTTATCATCGAACAAGGAATCGATCTCATAGGTGGTCACCTCGCTGGTCGGCGGGATGGTGGCATCGATCTCGACATATTCCTCATTGTAGTTGTTGCTTCCCAGCGGATTGGTCACGTAGAGGATCAGCTCACGGTCCAGTTCCTGGATGGTCAGTTCCGGGGCGTCCGGCCCGTTGAGGATGCGGAAGCAGTTGTCAAAAAGCGATTGGGCCTTGTCGTCCGCCTTGCGCATCAGGTTCACGCTGGCCTGCACATCCCCGCTGGAGGCACGTGCCCACACCACCCCAACGGTGATGTTGTTATACGCACCGGGTTCCAACGTGAAGGGTCCAGCGCTCTGGATAAAGCGACGGTCCTCGGGGGCATTACCTGCGGATACTTCGTCCCACAGCGGCTGGGGCGTGCAATCGGTACCCCAACCCAAGGGATCGGATGTGCCCGGGAACATGTAATACGAGCGTGTCCCACCGCCCGAACTGCTATAGCCGCTCCCTCCAAAGGTCATCAGGGTGTTGTCGCCCCAGATCGCCTTCAAATAGTTATAGTACTGGCCCGCGTTGTTGGGATCGCCTTGTGCTCCACCGGCATTGTTGTGGTACACGAAGGCACGCATCCCGTAGCGCTCGTTGTCCGGAACGCTGTCCCCATATCCGATACCGATGCCGGCATAGGGGATGCCCAAGGAATCGCGGGCATTCTGGCAGTTGGTGGTCAAGGGATTGTCCAAGCCGTCGTAATCCTGGTAGGGTCCCTCAAAGAAGTCAACGCCCACGGCGGGAGGGGGCGGGTTCGGTCCGCCGTAGCCCGGATGGCCGTTGGCATCGGCGTCCACGGGGTCCCCGTTGTAGCCATAGCCAAGGCCGCGCTCCACGTCGCAACCCACGTAATCGTCGTTCGCGCCGCCGAGATCCACGTCCACCCATTGGCCGAAGTAGGTCTGGGTGAGCGTCTGTGTGCCTTGGTTGATCAACACGTAGTTGTAGAAGGTCATGTTGTTCACCTCGTCGTTGGTGCTGAAGGCGAAGGCCTGGGCACGGATCTCCATGCCGATGGGCTGCCCGCCCGACTCGGTGTGCGTATTGCCCTTGTCGTTGAACACCCACCAGATGTTCTGGTCGCCAAAGAGCGGGATCGCGTCCTCACGGCGCTTCGCCTTGCAATCGATCACGCCGGCCAGATCGTATCCGGGATAGTCCCCGTTCTCCGGGTCATACACGTCCTGCTCACTGTATGGCGAATCATAAAATGGGGCCAAGTGATAGTCCTGCCCCTTGGACACGTCGCCATGGGCGGGCCAGTCAAAGAAGTAACCGGGGACGGAGTAGCCTTGGAAATCGATGCTCGCATCGCACAAGGGATCGGCCAAGCAGCGGAAGTAGGCATCCTGCATCTGGGCATCGTTGCGCATGGTCTTCCAGGTCTTGTCAAACGCGGTGCAGACGGTACCGTCCACGGAGGCATCCCCTTCGCCGGTCAAGGTGTCATACGCGGTGAGCGGGCCGGGCCAATAGTCGTTGCCTATTTGGCGGAAGCGCACGGCGGCCAGCTTCAGCGTGTTGTCCGGCGAGAGGCCGCCCATCCACAAGGCACCCGCAAATAGCGCATTGGGGCCTGTTTTATCCGGTGTCTTGGGCACCTCGTATGCCGGTCCGGAGGAACCTGTCCGGTCCTCCCACATGTTGCCACCGGTCTCGATCCGGGCGCGTACATTGTTCAGGTCCAGCTCATTGGAGGCGGTGGCGGGGGAACATGGCGCCGCCCGTCCGGATTCATTGGCTGAGCCACTGGCGTGCAGTTCGGGAAGCCCGGGCACCTCACGTGCGGAAAGCGCGGCGGCGCCCAGCATGGCGAGGATCAAGGAGGTGGTGCGAAGCGTGTTCATGGTATCGGGCCTTTCAGTGTGGGATCAGAAATCGAAGCGTGCGCCCAGTCGGATGGTACGCGGCGCTCCGTAGTTGTAAGGGGAATCCACTTTCAGTGCGTAAAGGTCACTGTAGCTCTGGGGATCATTCTTGGAGGCGATGTAGCTCGCATATTCGGAGGAGGCCAAGAAGCCGTCGTCATCCGCCGCACCGGTGGCGCGGTAAACGTTCGTGATCACCTGGGTGTTGAACACATTGCTGACCAGCAGATAGATGTTCAGGTTGGTGCGCTTGGCCTTGTCACCCTTATCCTTGCCGAACACCAGCGGGATGTCGCGGTCCACCACCAGGCTGGTGTTGAACTGCCACGGCAGGTTGGCCCCGTTGAGCGAGCCGTCCAAGAGATAGGTCCCGCTGCCCTCGCCCTCGTTGTATACCCGGGACGAACGGCTGTACGGCGTACCGCTGCCGAGGTCCGCCACCACGTTGATGCCCGTGCGCTGGAAGATCTTCTTGCCGAAGAGCATCGGGCCATTGTAGTCGCTGCCCTCGCCGTAGCGGAAGTCCACGGTGCCTTGGAAGCGGTGGCGCTGGTCGAAGCTGAGCGGGAAGATGGTGCGCAAATTGGGCTGGTTGGCGTTGATCAGGGAGAGCGTCGTGTTGGGGTCGGAGCCGGTGCCCTTGGCGAACTGCAGGGTGTAGCTGGCGCGCAACCAGACGTTCTTGGTGCGGCGCAGGTCATAGGTGGTGGTGAAGCCGATGACGTTGCCGAAGTCCACGTTGTCGTATGTGCGGTAGGTGGTGGGCCAGGCCTGGGCCACGTTCCGCACTTGGATCTGGTCACGCAGCTCACGGTAGTAGGCGGAGAGCTTCAGCGAGGAGGACTTGCTGAGCACCTGTTGGAAGCCCAGCTCATAGTCGATCGTCTTGGTGGGCTTCAAGTTGGGATTGGTCAGGATGTTCCCCGTGTTCTCGATATACGCATAGCCTAAGAGGTCCAACCGGCTGAAGCCCGTGGGACGTTGGGTGAGGATGTCATAGTGCGCGAAGAAGACGGCCTCATCACTGATGGGGAACGAGAAGGCGATGCGGGGCATCACGTTCACTTTCGGGTTGTATACCTCAAAGGCCTCCTGACGCAATTTCGAGCCGGTCAGGCTGCCGGCCGGGTCGTTATTGTAGTCTACCAGATAAGGCTGGATGCCGTCCGATTGGCGCAGAACGGAGGGGTCCACCACGGTCTCACCCTGTGCGTTGTACCAGTTGTCACCGTCCCGATAGCCCACGATGGCCGTGGGATCGGCGCTGTTGTTCACGTACACCACGTAGTCGTCGCCGATGTTGCTCGGTCGTGGGTTATTGCCGTTGTACAGGTCCTGCACCTGCCCATCGCCTGCCTTGTAGGCCGGGCGCCAGAGATAGGGATCCTTCAGCACGTTCTGGTTGGCATCATACCGGTCCACGCGGACGCCCACGTTGAAGATGATGTCGTCAAAGGCGAACTTGTCCATGACGTAGCCGGCCACGTAGATCGGCTGGAACGGCGCTTGCAAGCGCGTGTAGGAGGAATCGTTGCCGATCAGCTTGAAATCATTGAAGAAATCGGAGAAGCTGGGGCGGCTCTTCAATTTCTTGCCGGTGTAGTCATAACCGTAGTAGCTGTTGATCATGCCTCCGTTCCCGTCCTGGATCAGTTCGTCCGGTGAGAACATGTCCAGGGAGAACACAGAAGGGTCCAAGGCGTCCACATCGATGAAGTCCTTGCCGCGCGGGTCGAGGCCGAGGGCTTGCCGCAAGTTGTAGTCGAACACCGTCTGGTCATCACCGACCAAGCGGCTGTAGTTGGTGTAGATCACACCGAACGGGCCCTGCACGATGGTGGAGTCACTTCTGTCCAGCTCCCGCAAGTGGAAGTTGGTGAGCGCGCGTGCACGGGTCCAAAGCCCGACCGGCGCCAGTACATAGGAGCGCTGGGTAAGCTGCTCGTACTCCACACCTATGCTCACGGCGTGCTTGCCGATATCCGCCGCACCGGTCGCTGATACCCGTGCTTGATCGGACTGGTAGCTTGAATATTGATTGCTCAGTCCGCCTACGTTGTTCCAGAGGTTATACACGCTCCCGGGCACCTGGCCGTTCAACAGGCCACCGTTCTGTTGAACGTTGAGGAAATTCTGGTAGAACTGCGACCCTTCGGGGAAAAGTGAGAAATACTGTTCCGGGAAGGCCGCAGCATCGGGGTTCTGGTCCGAAGGCGTGAAGTGGACCTGGGTGTCCATGAAGCCCGTCTGCTTGCCGCTGAGCTGGTTGTAGGTGGGCACGCGGTCGGTGGTGTACTTCCCGAGGTAGCCATAATCGAACAAATTGTCGCCATGGGACTCACTCTCGCTTTTCTGGCTGAACCGGGAGTAGTCGAGCTGAATGCTGTAATACGCGTTCTTGATACCTCCTTTACCGTGGTCCTCAGCACTTTCCTCCTTGCTGTTGAAGCGCTGAGTGAAGCGCAGGAAGGTGCGCCATGTGCTGTTGTGGAATTCGGTATTGTTCTCCGCGTTGAGCAGGGAGTTGTTCCGGTTGAAGCTCTGGTTGTTGCTCAGGTCCATGGACCCGCCCACGGACAGGTTGATGGTGGGCGTGGTGGTGATGTCGATCTTGCCGGAAGCGAGCGCGCTCCTGTTCCTGGCGTTCTGGCGGGTATCGATCCGCTCCACGTCATCGGCACGCAGATAGTCCGAATTATAGCGCACCACGGGATTGCCCGCCACGTTCACCACGCGGTAGGGCGTGCTCAGCAACTGGTCCCGGACCCCCGGCTTCACGCGGAGGTCGCCCCCCCAGAGCGGGCCGCCGTCCACCACGTCCGTTGCCTGCCCGCTGAAGAAAAAGCCCAACAACGGCTTCTCCTTATTACCGAGGCTGTCCTTCTTGAAGAACAAGGGGCCTGACAGGCTCGCCTCCAGCTGATTGAAGGCATACTTGTCCAATCCGGTGATGTCCGTGATATCCGGACCGGTCTTGTAACCGGAGGTAAGATATTCCACGCCCCCGAAGAAGCTGCGGCTGGGTCCGCGCGTGGTGATGTTCACCAAGCCCCCGGTAACGTCACCGTAACTGGCGGGCACACCGCCGGTGATCACCTGAACTTCCTCAATGGCGCTCTTGGGCAGGCCGATGCCCGCACCTGCCGGGACCTTCACACCGTCTATATAGTAATAGGTGTTCTCCGAACGTGCGCCCCGGATGCTGATGCCGCCACCGGTACCCGCCGTGCTTGCCCCCGCCACTGTCGTGGCGATCGCACTGGCCGAGCGTGTCGGCATTTTGGCGATCTGGTCCCTGGTCACGGTGGTCCCCGATGCACCGCCGTCCTTATCGATCAGGGGCACCTTGTAACGGATCACCTCCACATCGGAAAGTTCCACCCCGCTATTGAGGTCGAAATCCTGAAAGGTGATCTTGTTGCTGTTCACCACCACGCCGGTGACCTTGGTGGGCTGATAGCCCACGTAGCTCACGGTGACGTCATAGGTGCCCGGTTCGATCGGACTGATCTTATAGTTGCCGTCGAAGTCGGACTGGCCTGAGGCCACCTTGGCACCCCGGTTCTCCAACACGATGGACACAAATGGTAGGGGTTCCGCCGACTTCTTGTCCTTGACGGTGCCTTGGAGGGTTCCTGAGCCCACTTGGGCATTCAGACCGAGCGCACTGCAAATGACGATGACAGCGGCCGAGCATAATCTTCTCAGCATCAACGGTTGGGTGTTACGTTCTTTTAAGATAGGCAACGAGGGGGCGTAAAGATAGAAAAGTCCTCGAATGCGCAAACCGTCGGAACCCGTTGATGGGCGCGGGAAATCGCGAGAAGCGACATTTGCCTTGCGCTGGATATTAGGGTTCATTGGGAATTACCTTGACCGTTGATGCGGTAGCAAGGTATGCCCATGAAGTCCCAAAAACCATCAAACCGCGCTACCAGATCGGAGCGCGGATATACAGGTCAGAAGCTAGTGCTTTGAGCCGAAAAGCCTGCGCAGAAAGGGGTCCCGATGGCCGCTGTTGCCTTGCTTATCGGCCCGGCGCTTGTGGCGCTTCATCCGCTTGCGGGTGGCTTTGCCCTGGTTCGCCAGATGCTTCTTCGCAATGCGCTTCTCCTCCTTCTTCACCTCCTTGACATCATTCTTCTTCTTGTCCCGCTGGATCTTGTCCTGCTTCTTCTTGCTGATGCCTTCCTGCGCATGGACCACAGGCGCTGCGGCCAATACCAGAAGGAGAACGGTGATGAGGCGGAGGATCCTGCGTTTCATGTCCGGAGCGGCCGCCAATTTCGTGCCGGGCACGCATACCTACCTTCGCGCCGCGTCGTTATGCACGCACGATCTCTTGTTGATGAAGGCATTTCACCTTGTGTTGCTCGCCCTTTCCGCAGCCCTCTTTGCACCGGGATGCAAGAAGGAAAAGAAGGTGGATGTCCCGCTCGTCAATGTGGACATCAACATCAACGTGAACCTGCCTGCCTACAATGCGCTCGCGGTCACGGGCGGTTGGTTATACATCAACGGGGGCTCCGAGGGGTTGATCGTATACCGAAAGAGCCCGGACGAGTTCACCGCTTTGGACCGGCATTGCACCTACCGCCCGGAGGACCTGTGCAGGGTCTACGTGGATGATAGTCAAGTGATCGCCCGGGATACCGTTTCCACGGACCATTGTGGCAGTGCCTTTCTCCTGATGGACGGCGGTATCGTCCAAGGCCCGGCTTCGCTCGGGTTGAAGCAGTACCATACCACCTTCAACGGTACCAACCTTCACATCTTCAACTGACCCTTTGGGGTTAAGTTGTTCGTTGTTCGTTGTCAGACGTTCTCAAGCCCTCACCCCTTCCCCTCTCCCAGGGAGAGGGGTGACTCCACCTGCTTGCGCGGTGGGCATTCCTGTGCTGGTGCTCTCTGCACGTTCCGCTGAATGTCTCGCGTAGCTACTGCGCAGAGGTAATGCAATTCGCGGGGGGACGTGTGGCCATGCCTTCTGTCGTGTTGCGCAATTGCGCTCGCACGCTTCGCGCTACAAGCGCGAGCGGACACAAAACGAAGTGCGGCCCCAGCGTATTGAACACTGGGCCGCACTCCTGTCAACTGACAACCGACAACCGACAACTACTCAGTACCGGTAGTCGTCCGTCTTGAACGGGCCGTTCTTCGGCACGTCGATATACTTGGCCTGTACATCGGTGAGCTCCTCCAGCTCCACGCCGATCTTGGCTAAGTGCAGTTTGGCCACCATCTCATCGAGAAGCTTCGGCAACACGTACACCTTGTTCTCGTACTTCCCGCTGTTGTTCCACAACTCCAGTTGGGCGAGGGTCTGGTTGGTGAAACTGTTGCTCATCACGAAGCTGGGGTGGCCGGTGGCACAGCCGAGATTCACCAAGCGGCCTTCCGCGAGGATGAGGATGTCCTTGCCATTCACAGTGTATTTGTCCACCTGCGGCTTGATCTCCACCTTGGTGCTGCCGTGGTTTTTGTTCATCCAAGCCATATCGATCTCATTGTCGAAGTGGCCGATGTTGCAGACGATGGTCTTGTCCTTCATCGCCTCGAAATGCTCGCCGCGGATGATGTCGCGGTTACCGGTGGTGGTGATGATGATGTCCGCACGCGGTGCGGCGTTGGCCATTTTCTTCACTTCGAATCCGTCCATGGCGGCCTGCAATGCGCAGATGGGGTCGATCTCGGTGACGATCACGCGCGCGCCTGCTCCCTTCAGGGAAGCTGCGGTGCCTTTGCCCACATCGCCGTAACCTGCGACCACGGCCACTTTACCGGCCATCATCACGTCGGTTGCGCGGCGGATGGCGTCCACTGCGCTTTCCTTGCAGCCGTACTTGTTGTCGAACTTGCTCTTGGTAACGCTATCGTTCACGTTGATCGCGGGCATGACCAAGGTGCCGTTCTTCTGGCGCTCCTTCAGGCGGTGAACACCGGTGGTGGTCTCTTCGCTGAGGCCCTTGATGTTCTTGGTCAGCTCGGGGAACTTGTCGAAGACCATGTTGGTGAGGTCGCCACCGTCGTCGAGGATCATGTTCAGCGGCTCGCCGCCCTCGAAAGCGAAGATGGTCTGCTCGATGCACCAGTCGAAGTCCTTTTCGTTGAGACCCTTCCAAGCGAACACCGGAATGCCCGCTTTAGCGATGGCAGCGGCGGCGTGGTCCTGCGTGCTGAAGATGTTGCAGCTGCTCCAGCTTACCTGCGCGCCGAGGTCCACGAGGGTCTCGATCAACACGGCGGTCTGGATGGTCATGTGCAGGCAGCCCGCAATGCGCGCGCCCTTCAGCGGGTTCTTGCCTTTGTACTGAGTGCGGAGGGCCATCAGTCCGGGCATCTCGGCCTCGGCCAGTTCGATCTCCTTGCGCCCCCATTCGGCGAGCGCGATGTCCTTCACTTTGTACTTGAGCTGTTCTTGGGTCTGGGGCATGTTCCGTGTTTTCAAAAGGAGTGCAAAGGTAATTAAGTCTGATGGAACGCAGATGACGCAGAAAGGGCTGATGGTCACGGATGCTGTCAATGAAAGTATCCATCCGATCATCGTGGATCCACTCTTTCAGCGTCATCTGCGTTCTATCCTTTCCGCGTTCCTTGTCTAAGTTCGCGGCATGGGCAACGTGATCGACCTGATCGGAGCGGCAAAGGCCAGTGGGCGGAAGATGCTCGCCGTGCTGGTCGACCCCGACTTCGGTGCGGACGAAGCCCGGTTGGAACAAACCGTGCAGAATGCCTGCATGGCCAAGGCCGACCTGATCTTCGTGGGCGGAAGCCTGCTTACCTCGGCAGCCTTCGACCGCTGCGTGCAATTGGTGAAACAATGGGGCGACCGGCCCGTGGTGCTTTTCCCCGGCAGCCCGGCACAACTGAGCAAGCACGCCGATGCGGTGCTTTTTCTCAGCCTCATCAGCGGACGGAATCCGGAGCTGTTGATCGGTCACCATGTCACGGCCGCGCCCACCATCCGCGCAATGGGCATCGAGGCCATTCCCACTGGTTACATGCTTGTGGACGGCGGCAAACCCACCACCGTGAGCTATGTGAGCCAGACCGTGCCCATTCCGCACGACAAGTCGGGCATCGCTGCGGCCACGGCCATCGCCGGCGAATTGCTGGGACTGCGCACCATCTATATGGATACCGGCAGCGGGGCCCAACGCACGGTCTCACCGGAAATGATCGCCGCGGTCCGCAAGAGCGTGGAGCTACCGATCATCATCGGGGGAGGCATCCGTGACGTGAAAACCGCGCAGGCTTTGTGCGAGGCTGGAGCGGACGTACTGGTGGTGGGAACAGCCTTCGAGCAGGACCCGGAGCACATCTTCGCCATGAGCGAAGCGGTGCATGGGTAAAGAGCGCACAGTTCTGGCCGCTGAGGCGCAGAGGCGCGGAGAATGCGAGGTTGATCCAGATAGCTTCTTCAATGTTGAACCGTGGATAAACGCAGATGAACGCTGATCCAAGCAGCCACCGCTCTTTCAAAACCGCACGCTAACCCTGCCCAGTACATTGATCGGTGCCTGCGGAAATAGCCCCACCTGCTCCTGCCTGCGGTCCTCGCTGATGTAGCTATAGACCCAGCCGTTGCTCTCGTAATGCTCGCTGAAGATGTTGCGCACGGTCAGGTTGAAGTCCACGCTCTTAGTGCCTTTCAAACTGAACAACGAGACATTGGCGCGGAGATCATTCACCACGTATGCATCCAGCATGCGTTCACTGCTGGCGCTGTTGTCCAAATATTGTTGTCCCACGCACTTGGTGACAAGGGTGAGCTCCGCGCGACCTTTCTTGGCCTTCTCCCAAACGCGTACGCTGAGCTCGCTTGCCGCGATGCTGCTGGGTGAATACGCGAGATCGCTGGAAGCATTATGCACCGCGACCTGGCCGCCGTTGTCCCAATCGTCCACATATTCGGTGTAGTTGCGGACCTTGTTCATACTGAAGGTGGCATTGGCCTTCCACGTCAGCGCCTTGGCGATCTGTGCGGCGAACATCAGCTCCACCCCTGCCCGGTAGCTCTCTGGCACGTTGGTGCGCAGGGCAGCGCCCACATCATTCAGTTCACCGGTGAGCACGAGCTGGTCGGTGTAGTCCATGTAGTAGGCATTGATGCCCGCATTCCAGCGACCGGCGCGGCGCTCGTAGCCTAGCTCGTAATCGAAGAGACGCTCCGGACTGGGACGGCTGCTTGGCGTGGTCTCTTCGAGGTCATCACGGTTCGGTTCGCGGTTGGCCACGGAGAAGGATGCGTATGCTTTTCCGCCTTCTCCGACACGCCAGAGCAGCCCGGCTTTGGGGTTGAAGAAAGTGTAGTCCACTTGCTGCGTCACGTTGTACAGGTCATTGTTGAAGCCGAGGAAGTTGTAACCCACGTTGCGGAGCTGCACGTCGCCATAGAGGTCGACCTTGGTGTTCAGCGCATAGGTCAGTTTTGCGAAGCCGTTGGCATCGGTCTTCTTGGCTTTGTTGTCGTAGTAGCGATCGCGTATGTCCGTGTTCCCGGCGTAGCGCGCCCAGATCACTTCGCCAAAGTGTTCACCGCGATAATCACTGTAGCTGCCGCCAAGTATCAATTGATGCGCACCCAGCTTGATGTCCGCGCTGAGGTTCGCACCGGTGAGCGTATTGGCCAGCCAGCGCCGCCGGATGATGTCCGTGGTGCTGATGCTGTCCCCGTTGATCACCGCCGGTGCGATGCCATAGGTGGCCAGGTCATCATCGCGCCTGTACTGCTCGTAGTAGCCCGCGCCGAGCACCCGGAACAACGTCACGTTCAGCGTGGTGTTCGCACCCAACGTTTGATCGAAGAGCAATTGGTAGTGCGTCTGGTCATAGTGGTCCACCTGGTTGTCGTAAGCGAAGCCGTTGTACGTTCTGTTGGTGTCGATCACGTCGCCCGGCACACCGTCCCATGCCTGATAGGTCACTTCCTTTCCGCGGAAGGTGATGAAGCGTAGCGAGCGCGTCTTCCCCACCCATGCGCCTTGCAGGAAATAGCTCTTCAGGTCTGCGCTGGCGCGGTCGATGTAGCCGTCGCTGGTGATGGACGAAAGGCGCATGTCGAGGCTGAACTTGTCCCCGATCAAGCCGGTTCCAGCGCTGACGGAATAGCGTTGCGTGTTGTAGGATCCGCCGCCGACATCGATCAAACCCCAAGCCTCGCGCTTCACGGAAGTGGTGCGCAAATTCACACTCGCACCGAACGCTCCCGGGCCGTTGGTACTGGTGCCCACGCCACGCTGGACCTCGATGTCCTCCGCACTGGTGGCAAGGTCCGGCAGGTTCACTAAGAAAGCGCCCTGGCTCTCGGCATCGTTGAAAGGCACGCCGTTGAGCGTGATGTTGGTGCGCGTGGCATCACTTCCGCGGATCCGCATGTTCGTATAGCCAATGCCGGTGCCGCCATCGCTGCCCACCACTACACTGGGCTGCATGTCCAGCAGGTACGGCAGGTCCGCACCGGTATTGATCTTGGCAATGTCCTCAGCGCTCAAGGTGCTCTTGGCAAAAGGCGCACGGTCGCCGGCACGCAACGCGGTGACCTCGGCGGCGGAAAGCTGGACGGTGCTTCGTGCAAGCGTAAGAAGCACGTAATTGTCGACCGGGTTCAACAGGACCACAGTATCCATCGGAACGAAGCCGACACCGGAAACGCGTATGCGCAACTCGCCGGTAAAAAGGCCGCTCGCGTGGAACGCACCTTGGGCATCCGTGGGGGCGAGCGATCCCTGATCGCCAAGCAACACGCTGGCGAACGGCACCGGTACACCTTCGACATCATGTACCGTTCCGTTCAATTTCACTTGGGCGAACGCCATGTTCACCAACATCACCGAAACCCAGACCGAGAAAAGCTTCTTCATCGTCCTCCGTGATCTTATGTCTGGCAAGGAGGTGCTCCGGGGTTCCGGCGCGGTCCCTTGGCAGCATTACCTGCCCAGGTTCTACGGGTTTGATCTCAGCCCTTTTGGGGCACCCCGATGCATGACGGGACAAAACTACAATGATCCCTCATATCATCTTCTGCATCGCGGCGATCGATCGACGTAACCGCTCTTCCCTTCCACCTTCAATGATCACATACGGTTTTCCCAACGCCTTCAACGTCGTTTCATACACCGCGAAAAGCCGGCCCCGGTCTTGCGGATTTTCGCGTTGCGGGTCGTAGATCCACGGAATTTCCGGACGGCATAGGAGCCAAAGATCATACGGGCGGTCCATGGTCTGCTGCACGATCCACGGATCACTACGGCCATACTTCTCCTCACCCCAGATGCGGATGGTGATCAAGTCGGTATCGCACACGAGCAACGAAGGGACCGATAGATCCCTAGCGGCCCTTTCCTCCTCCGCGCGCAACTGGAGCTCGGCGATCTTCAGAAGGTCACTTTCATCATAGGGGCGATCCAAGGCATCAAGGTATTCACGCGCCATCTCCGGAACCCACGGCACCCGGTAATGCTTGGCCAAGTCCTCGGACAAGGTGGACTTGCCACTGCACTCCGCTCCGGTGACCACCACTTTACGCATGGGGCAAAGTAACTTCGCTTGCAGGCAGCAGATGATGCGTGACACGCGTCTTCATCCAGAACGACAACCCGCACTACCATGAAAAACATCCTGACCCTTTCCCTTTCACTCTCCCTCGCACTTGTGGCACAGGCACAATTAGCCCCTCAGACCGAGGCCCCGCTTCACCGCCACATGTTGGAGGTGAACGCTCAATGGGCCGAGGCCGGCCCGGTGCTGGCGAGCGATACGGAGCCGGTGCATTTCACCAACGAGGCGGAGCGGATCACGCGTCACCTTCATCTCGTCGCCGGCTACCTGCGTGCACATTCACCGGAAGGCCTTTCCGCCGATGCGGCAACAAAACGCGCCGTATTGCTGAACGACCTTGAGAAATACGCCGACCGCGGCCTGTTCCCCCGGAACCATGTGCTGCCGTACCGGAACCCGGTCTTCATCGATCCGCACGGCACGGCGTGCGCCGTGGGCCAATTGATGATCGAAAGCGGCCACCGCGACCTTGCGGAAAGCATCAGCGAGGAGATGAACCTCGCATACGTGCACGACATGAAGCGCGCGGACGTGCTGCAGTGGGCGGTGCAGGAGGGCTTCACGGAGGATGAGCTGGCATGGATCCAGCCGGGATATCCGCCTAGCACCCAATGGACAGCTCCCGGGGGCGGCACGAACGGGATCGTGCAGGTGCTCTTGGGCCTCTCGAACGGTAATGTATTGCTGGCCGGTGAGTTCTCCCAGGCCGGCGGAGTTGCCGTCAACAATGTCGCGATATGGAACGGGGCCAGCTACAGCCCATTGGGGAACGGCGTTTCAGGCACGATCACCTGCGGTGAGGTACACGGCGAGGACATCTACCTCGGCGGGTACAACATCAACGGGATCAACGATCTGGCGCAATGGAACGGCACGCAATGGGAGTATTCCATCGTGTTCCAGGGGAAGATGCCCGTGATCTTCGCGCTGCATGAGCTGAACGATACGCTTTACGCAGCGGGCGAGACCCAAGGCTTTGCAGGGGCGGACGAATACGTGATGCGTCGTACGGGGTTGATGTGGCAACCGATACCAGGAAATTTCTACGCGCCGATCCGTTGCCTCGGAACGCATGATGGAAAACTGGTGGCCGGTGGCGAATTCACCGGTGTTGAGATCGGCGACCCGGTGCTGCAGGCCGACCATGTCGCCATTCTTGGCAACACGGGTTGGCATCAATTAGGCGGCGGACTTGACGGTACGGTGCGTGCATTGCTGGACGTTGAGGGCACACTGTACGCGGGCGGCGCCATGCTCGCGAACATCGCACCGCTGTTCGGGTTGGCCCGGATCGGCGCGAACGCATCGGACTGGGAGCAATTGATGCCGAACCTGGTGGATTATGTTTCACCCGCGCCCGGCCCACCGGAAGTACGTGCGTTGTTGCTCAATGGTGGCGATGTGTTCATGGGCGGCTCCTTCGGCATGTTCCAAGGCATGATCAACGGATTCCACCTCGCGCGCTTTTCCGGCGCACCCGACAGCTTTGAGCCTTTGGCCTACTTCAACGGCCCAGTGAACGCACTGGCCGCGAACCCTTTCATTTCCGACGCGATCGGACTGTATGCCGGAGGTGAGTTCACCCAGAATGTTGCCGACACCGTTCAATACGTGGCAGAAACGATCCTTACCTCCGGCATGAACGAACTACAGGAGAACGTTGGAATAGCGCTCTTCCCGAATCCCGCGCACGACCGGCTCACCGTGACGCTCTATGGACCTTCCGAACATGTCATCCTGGAAATAGTGGATGCACAGGGTCGGACAGTGCTCACACACCCCCTGCGTGGCGGCACGGTCACCTTGGATGTCAAACAGTTGGCGAACGGTCCATACACGTTGAGAGCCGTAGGGAGCGGCCGTGTACGGGCACAACCGTTCGTCAAGAATTGAGGGAACCTACCCGCTGCTTCACCAAGAGCTTGCTCCATTTGATGAGACCGATCACCGAGAGCACGAGGTACATCGCGTTCAGCAAGGTGTAGCCCATGTAACCGATGCGCCAGTTGAGGTAGATCGCCACGCTGTCCGTCACGATGAAATAGACCCAGTTGGCGATCAGCTTGCGGGCCATCATCCACGTGGCGATGAAGCTGAACACGGTGACGAACGCATCGAGCTGCGGGAAACGACCATTCAGGTACTGCACAAGCAGTATGGACATCGCGTAGCTCACCAGCACGCCCACTGGCACCAGCACGGCATGGACCCAATAGGACTGTGTGCGGATACCGTTCTCCGTATCGCCCTTGCCCCAACTCCACCAGCCGTAGACCGCCATCACCACGTAGTACACGTTCAGCGAGGCCATGGCCCAGGTCTGCGCCAGCGCATACAGCCCCACGCCGATCACGCCTGCCGCGAATCCCAGTGCCCAACCGATGCGCTTCTCATAGGCGATGCACAGCGTGAAGCCGACATTGAGCACCACGGCGGTCCATTCTAAGAGGGAGAGTGTGATGGTTGACATTAATTGAAAGTCGGGAGTCTGTTAGTCTTGAGTCGGGAGTCTGTCCAAGTTGGACTCCCGACTCAAGACTCCGGACTCAAGACTCACGACTTGCAGCTCTACGCAAGACGAAATTCTGCCCCAGATAAACCTTCCGCACCTGCTCGTCCGCTGCGAGCTCCTCGGCAGTTCCCTGCTTCAGGATCTTGCCTTCGAAAAGCAGGTAGGCCCGGTCCGTGATGCTGAGCGTCTCCTGCACGTTGTGGTCGGTGATGAGCACGCCGATGTTGCGTTTTTTCAATTGTGATACGATGCCCTGGATGTCCTCCACCGCGATGGGATCCACGCCAGCGAAGGGTTCGTCCAAGAGAATGAACTTCGGCTCGGTGGCCAAGGCCCGCGCGATCTCCGTACGCCTGCGTTCGCCGCCGCTGAGCACGTCGCCCATGTTCTTGCGGACGTGGCCGAGGCCGAATTCATCCAGGAGTGATTCCAGCTTCCGGTGCTGCTCGGCCTTGGACAGCTTGGTCATCTCCAGGATGGCCTTGATGTTGTCCTCCACAGAGAGCTTGCGGAACACGCTGGCCTCCTGTGGCAGATAGCCGATGCCTTTCTGCGCCCGCTTGTACATCGGCAGGTCCGTAATGTCGTCACCATCGAGGAAGACACGCCCCTCATTGGGCTTCACTAAGCCCACGATCATGTAGAAGCTCGTGGTCTTCCCGGCGCCGTTCGGCCCCAACAGGCCCACGATCTCGCCCTGTTCCACCTGCACGCTCACGCCGCCCACAACGGTGCGGCGTTTGTAGCGTTTCACGATGTGCTCAGCGCGTAAGATCATCTAGAAGTTGATGAAGAGCTTCAAACGTAGGGCGAAAGCCCGGGTGCCCGGATGGTCGTTGTACCGCAAACGCCATACCCCCTCCACGCTCAGCATCTTCAGGATGTTCTCCACCCCGGCGCTGACCTCCACATAAGGCCCGTCATTCAAGGAGTATATGCCCGGGACCAAGAGCATCTCCTTTTCGTGCTTCTCCCGGTCCAAAGAGCCGACCACAGCCTTGCCGGCCACTACCTCACGCCATTTCAAGCGGCGCAGCAGCGGGATACGGTTGAAGATCAAGCCTTCAAAATGATGCTCCACGAAAAGCTGTGCATAACGGTCGCTGATGAACTCGAAATAGTTCATGGTATTGAATGCGAGATCGTCATAGTAGAACGTCTCGTTGCCGCTGTGCAGGATGAGCAGCGGGTAGGGCAAGGCCCCCCAAGCTTGGCCGGCCTCCGCGTTGATACGGGTCCAGCCCAAAGCACCGAGCTGCAGGCGTTGATAGACGTGCGCCACCACCTTTTGATAGCCGTATTCACTGTGGGCGAGCTTGGGCAGCCCCATGGCCAGGTGCAATTCCACCGTGGGGTAATCCGTGCCCAAGCTCACCCGGGCGAAGTCGCCGCTGATGTATTTCTCCTTGTAGGCGAAGCGCGTGTTCAGACTGATCTCCGCGGTATGAATGGCATTGATCTTCCCATCGGGCTCCCCGTTGACCCCGGGCTTCAGGTACTCCAGGTCGCCCAAGGGATAAAGCGAACGGTAGCGGAGCATCACCGTGTTGTCCAGCCCGGTGAACCACTCCCTCATGTAGCTCGCCCTGGACTCCTCCACGAGGGTGAGCTTCGTGTTGGGCGTCCGCCGGAAGACGCTGCTGAGGATGTTGTCCTGCCGGAAAGCGTTCACGCTTTCGCCCAACTGCTCCACATCCTGTTTGTAGCTCAGCTCCACGATCTGCCGTGAGGTCTTGCTCACGAAGGTCTTGCCGCCGACACCGAACTTGAGGCGCCGATCCAGTGTGCCGTACGCCGTGTAAGCATTGAACTCGGTCCGGGTGCTGAATTCGCTGCTCGTGCGCCCACCGATGCGGAAGCGGTTGCCCTCGATGGGGTTGAAGCTGTAGGTGGTGAAGTAAGGCCCGATATCGATCTTGCCCTTGGTGTAATAGCCCGTGACCGCCGTGGTCACAAGGTCCACGTACGTCCGGAATCTCGGAATGGTCTTCATCGTGTCCACCATGTGGTAGATGGCCAGCTCCTGCTTCGTGAGGTTCTCGTGCCGGTTCTCATCCCAGTACGCGGCGCCTTCGCTCAGCGGATCAATGTCCATCACCACCTCATCGGCGCCCTTGTAGAACTCGTCCGGCCGGGGCTTGTTGATCACGAAATCACGATAGCTGGCGGTGCGCCTGCCATAGAAGCCTTGGACGGCATGCTTGTTGGGCTTGCCCCGGTCACGGATGATGTTCAGGTCCACCACCAACTGGTCGTGCGTCAGCATCCATACCTCCGGCTTCACCTCGCTGTATTCCTGCTTCACCGAGAAGCTCTGCACGAAGTTCAGGTTGGCGCCCGGAGCAATGCTGGCCTCGATGTTGCGCACGGCGTAGCTGGTGTCGTTCACCAGCATCTCACCGGTGAAGGCAAGTTCCTGCACCCGCTTTGGCTTGAAAGCGATCTTGTAGCACCAGTTGTTGCCCACCCAGTTGCTGTCCAGCAGGTGGTAGTCGTAGAAACCCTTTCCGCCGTCGGCGATGGGACTGATGAAGTTCTTCCCGAAGATCACCAGGAAGTTGTCGTAGATGTTCACGTTCTGGTACATGTCCCCCATGAACATGGAGATGCTCTCATTCTCCACGCCGCTGGTCTTGGAGCCATGGATCAGCTCGCGACGCACCTTGGGTTGTTGCCGGTAATACACCTCGCTCAGCGTTTCGGTCATGAAGATGGGCAGGAACCGCTTGCCGCCCGTGGTGTCCACGTGGTCGAAAATGAACGCGAAGTCCTTGAAGAGCTTCTTCTTCTCGAAATCCTCGGTGATGTTGTTGATGTCAAACTCCACCTTGTTGTACGCATCGTACTGATATGCTCCCAGCTTTTCACGGTTGTTCACCGGTTTATTGGCGATGAGCCTGCGCAGAATGGGAAAGGCCGGATTGCCCGCATAGGTCACCGTTACGGACTTGAGCTCGGCCGTGCTCGGCCGCATCTTGATGTCGATGGTCTGTGCCACGTCCCGCTTCACCTTGGCCGTGAACGGGACATAGCCCACACTGCCCGCCTTGATGCTGTCGGTGGCGTAGTAGGTCTCCAGTGCGTAATGGCCGTCAAAGTCCGAGTTCGTGGCCACGCGGCTGTCGATGAAACTGATGTTGACGAACGGAAGCGGCTCCCCCGTGTTCGCATCGGTGACGGTGCCCGAAATGCGCGTCGTCTGCGCAATGGCGGCCTGCAGGACCACGAGTCCCGACAATAGCGCGATCAGGCGCATGGTGGTGTGGATCGCCCGGCCCCTCATCGCCCCCCGATCGACTTTGCCCTTTCCGCCCGTTCCATGCCCCTTCGCGTCCGTGCGGCCAAAAAGATGCTGGCCTCGTAAAGCGCCATCAGCGGCAGGGAGACCAACAACTGGCTTGTCACATCAGGCGGGGTGATGATGGCACCGATGATGAGGATCGCCACGTAGGCATGGCGACGGTAGGTGCGCAGAAATTCCGGGCCCACCAAGCCTGTGCGTGCCAGGAAATAAACGATCATGGGCAGCTCGAACACCAGACCGGTCCATAGCGTAAGGGAGGTGATGGTGCCGATGTAACTGTTGAGGTCCACTATGTTGGGCACCGATGCGCTCACTTTGTAAGTGCCAAGGAACTGAATGCTCATGGGGGCCAGCACATAATAGCCGAAGGCCACGCCGAGCAGGAAAAGCAGGGTGGCGAAGAAGACCACGCCCCGCACGGCCAGTTTTTCCCCTCCGCCCAGGCCTGGTTTCACAAAGCGCCACACCTCCCAGAGAACATAGGGGAACGCGATGATGATACCTGCGGTGAACGAGACCATGATATGTACCAAGAACTGGCCGCCCATGGTGGTGTTCATCAGGGTGAAGCCGGTATTGTCCGCACAAAAGGACCGGTCCAGCCCGAACTTGATGGACAGTTGGCAGAAGAGCCGATAGGTGATGAAGTCCGGGCGCTGCGGGGCCAGGATCAAGGTGTCGAAAACGAAATCCTTGTAAATGAAGGCAAGGACCGTGCAGGCCACCACCGCCGCCGCGGACCGCACCAAGGTCCAACGCAACTCCTCCAAATGTTCCAGGAACGTGAGCTCCTTCCTTGGTTCGGTCATAAAACGAGGGCCAAAGAAGGCCGCGCCAAAGATAGAAGGGACCATCCCCACCGTCCGGGATGCCTTGGCGGGTTTTCAACGGGGGGCTAAGGAGTTCGGGCAAGTGGCACCTTCAGCTTTCCAACGGGTTGTTAAGATTGAGCGGAAAGTTCCCCCGATCGACCTACTTTTAAGCAATAAACCTATTGCGGCACGCTCCGCCGCATAACCTACTAATGACGAACGTCGATCTCTCTCCCAAGGAAGCCTTGGAACAATTTTTCGGCTTCACCGCCTTCAAGGGCGATCAGGAAGCCATCGTGCAAAGTGTTCTGGACCGCAAGGACACCTTCGTGATCATGCCCACCGGCGGCGGCAAAAGCCTTTGCTACCAGCTCCCCGCCCTGATGAGCGAGGGCACCGCCATCGTGGTGAGCCCCCTGATCGCCTTGATGAAGAACCAAGTGGACCTGCTGCGTGGGTTCGGTGGCGAGAACGGCGTGGCGCACTTCCTCAACAGCTCCCTCACCCGCAATGAGGCCGCACAAGTGAAGAACGACATCCGCGCGGGCATCACCAAGCTCCTATACGTGGCGCCGGAATCCCTCACCAAGAAGGAGAACGTGGAGTTCCTCACCGATATACAGATCAGCTTCTTCGCCATCGACGAGGCCCATTGCATCAGTGAATGGGGGCATGACTTCCGACCGGAATACCGCCGGTTGCGGACCATCTTCAATGAGATCAAGCGCGTGCCCATGATCGCGCTCACCGCCACGGCCACCGAAAAGGTGCAGGAGGACATCCTCAAGAACCTCGATATCCCCGAGGCCACCACCTACAAGGATTCCTTCAACCGGCCCAACCTCTACTATGAGGTCCGACCCAAGAAGGACGTGGCCCGCGAGATCATCCGCTTCGTGAAACAGCACTCCGGCCGCAGCGGCATCATCTATTGCCTCAGCCGCAAGAAAGTGGAGGAGATCGCCGAGACCCTCGTGGTGAACGGCATCAAGGCGCTCCCCTACCATGCCGGCATGGACGCTTCCCAGCGCGCCAGCCACCAGGACCGCTTCCTGATGGAGGACGTGGACGTGATCGTGGCCACCATCGCCTTCGGCATGGGCATCGACAAGCCCGATGTCCGCTTCGTGATCCACCACGACGTGCCCAAGAGCTTGGAGAGTTACTACCAAGAGACCGGGCGGGCAGGCCGCGACGGCGGTGAAGGCAAGTGCATCACCTTCTACAGCTACAAGGACATCGAGAAACTGGAGAAATTCCTCCAAGGCAAGCCTGTTGCGGAACAGGAGATCGGCAGGCAGCTCCTGGCCGACACCGTGAGCTATGCCGAGACCGGCATGTGCCGCCGCAAGTACCTGCTCCACTATTTCGGGGAGCAGCTGCCGGGCGACAACTGCGGTGCCTGCGACAACTGCAACAACCCCAAGGATCACTTTGAGGCCAAGGACGACCTCGTGCTCGTGCTCAACGCGGTGAAAGAGAGCAAGGAGCGCCACCGCGCCCGCTTTATCTGCGACCTGCTCACCGGCAACGAGACCAGCGAGATCAAGAACTACAAGGGCGACAAGCTCAAGGCCTACGGCTCCGGAAGCGAGCACGAATCACAGCACTGGATGGCCGTGGTGCGCCAAGCCAACGTGGGCGGCTATCTGCACAAGGACATCGAGAGCTACGGCAACCTCAGCCTCACCGAAGAGGGGAAGAAATTCCTGAAGAAGCCCGTGTCCATCACCTTCACGAAGGAACGCGAGATCGAGACCGATGACACACCGGACGATGACATCGTGGTGAATGGCAAAGGCGGCGGGGCTGCGGACGAGCGCCTGATGAAGATGCTCAAGGAACTGCGCCATACAATGGCCAAGAAGAACAAATTGGCACCCTACGTGATCTTCCAGGACCCTGCGTTGGAGGAAATGACCGTGCGCTACCCGATCACCTTGGAGGAATTGACCTTGATCAGCGGCGTAGGCCCGGGCAAGGCACAGAAGTACGGCACGCCCTTCGTGGAACTGATCGCCGACTACGTGGAGGAGAACGAGATCGAACGCGCCGACGAGACCGTGGTCCGCTCGGTGATGAAGAAGAGCAGCAACAAGGTCCACATCATCCAGAACATCGACAAGCGCCTTTCCTTGGAGTCCATCGCCAAGGCCAAGGGCCTAAGCATGGATGCGCTCCTGGACGAGATGGAGACCATCGTGATGAGCGGCACCAAGCTGGACATCAACTACCACCTCGACGATGTGGTCGAAGAGGATGCCCAAGAAGAGATCATGGACTACTTCCGCACCGCCGAAAACGACAGCATAGACGAGGCCGCCAAGGAATTTGACGGCGACTACAGTGAGGAGGAACTACGCCTGATGCGCCTGAAATTCATGAGCGAGGTGGCGAACTAGTTGTCCGTTGTCAGTTGTCAGGAGTGCGGCCCAGCGTTTTAAGCGCTGTGGCCGCATTTCCTTTTGATGGGAGTCCGCCCGCGCTTGTAGCGCGAGGCGTGCATGCCGGAGGCATGGCGTGCGCGGTCCGATATGTATCGGACCGCACCTTTGGCGCAATTGCGCTACGCGCAAAGCGTACCACCGTACACAAGCAGCACCGCACAAGCAGGTGGCGTCACCCCTTCTCCCCGGGAGAAGGGGCCGGGGGATGAGGGCTTAGCTCCCCCAACGCCCCAAAGACCATCACTCCAACCCCAATAGCCATAGCCTCCTCAGCGATATTAAAATCAGGGGTGTGCAGGCCTTTCGCCGGCCCCGTCTTCGGGTTGCCGGTGCCCAAGCGGTGGAAACTGCCGGGCATTACCTGTGTGTAGAAGGCAAAATCCTCGCTGCCCATGCGGCGGGGCATGTCCACCACGTGCTCCGCACCGAGGAATTCCTCCGCGGCTTTCCGCATCCGCGCGGTCAGGGCCTTGTCATTCACGACAACAGGATATCCGCGCCGCACCTCGAAGTCGCAGGTGCCGCCATGCGTAGCGCAGAAGTCGTTCGACCAGCGTGGGAGCCATTCGTGCAATTCCGCGCGCAAATTTTCGTCGAAAGTGCGCAGGGTGCCCGAAATGCGCACCTCGTCCGGAACCACGTTGGTGGCTCCTTCGGCGATCACCCGACCGAACGCCAGCACCAAGGGCCGGTCCTTGCGGTAGCGCTCAAATTCCTCCTTCAGCGCGATCAGCAAGCGCGCGGCGATCATGATCGGGTCGATCAACTTCTCCGGCATCGCCGCGTGTCCTCCTTTCCCTTTCACGGTCACGTACAGTTCATCGCTGCTGGCCATGAACGGCCCGGCATGGAAGCCCACCTTGCCCACCTCCAACTCCGGCGTGACATGCTGGCCGAGAATGGATGATGGCACTGGGTCTTTCAGCGCGCCCTCCTTCAACACCAAGGATGCACCGCCGGGGATCTTCTCCTCTCCCGGCTGGAACAGCAGCAATACCGTTCCATTCCATTCCGCCCTCAGCTCATGTAGGATGCCCCCGGCCGCCAACACCATGGCGGTGTGTGCATCGTGGCCGCAAGCGTGCATCACTCCGGGGTTCTGTGAGCGGTAGGGCACTTCGCCCGTCTCCTGGATCGGCAAGGCATCGATGTCCGCGCGCAGGCAGATCACCTTCCCCGGCCCGGCCCCCTTCACCACCCCGATCACGCCCGTGCCCGCGATACCCTTCCGGACTTCGATCCCCAGCGCCTCCAAACGTTCGGCGATGTACGCACCCGTGGCATGTTCCTGGAAACTCAGCTCCGGGTGGGCATGGAGATGGCGCCGCACGGCGACCGTGTCCATGTGGCACGCCTGTATGAGCGCCTTGATCCGCTCCGCTGTGATGGACCGTTCGTCCGCTTCCGCCATGGCTCAGATATCCAAGCTGAGGGAGAACTGGAAGATCCCTTTCTGGATCACGCCGTCGTCCACGCCCCAGGCCCAATCGCCGCGCATGAAGTAGCCGAGCAAACGCGCCCGCACCCCGAAGCCGTAGCTGTAGATGATGGGCTCCCGCTGGTTGCGGATGGTGATGGTGAGCGGATTGCGCTGGATCACCTGCCGGTTGAAAAAATTGTCCTCCGAGTACGGGTCGTTGCCGGTCCATGCGGAACCCGCATCGCCGAAGGCCACCACCTGGAAGTTCTGGAGGAAGTCACTGCGCAGGGGGCGGTCCAGCAGGTAGCGGAACACCGGAAAGCGCAGCTCGGAGTTCAGCACGGCGAAGGCGCTTCCGTTGCGGGCGTTGTAGTAGAAGCCCCGCATGGGCACCGCAAGGCTCTGGTAGTAGTAGTTCTGCGTGAAATCGATGGGGATGCTATAGTCCGTCTTCGCGAAGAGCCAGTTGTCCACCCCGCCCATGAAGAAGACCACCTTCCTGCTGCCCAACGAGGTGGAACCCGCCAAGCGGTTCACCCAGATGAAGTCGCGGTGGATGGTCATCCCGTTGCGGATGTCGAAGCCCAGCACCTGCATGTCGGTCTTCGCGCCATCGGGCTGCTTGTAGTACTCACCGAACACCTTCGCCTTCCAGCCCGTGTAGAGATTGAGCCCGCGGGGCCGGCTGCTGTCGTACACGTATTCCAGCTTCGCGCTCGCCGTCTGGTCGTTCACGTTCGGCTCAGCACGGGAGAACTGGTCGATGCTCTGCGTCACGTACCGGTCGTTCCGATAGGTGACGGATCCCCGGAGTGACGCCAGCTCACTGAACGGCCAGGACACGCGGTAGGTGGCCATGTGCGTGTGCAACTTCACCACGCCGAGGTTGCTCAGGCCCTGTGTCGCCTGCCGTTGGAAGATCATCTCCTTGTCCAACCGTCTGCGGAGGTTGGAGAATTTGAGCATGTAGGCGTTGTTGTTCAGGTCCAGCGCCAAGCGGAAGCCGCCGACGATCTTGTAATCCTCGAAGAGGTCGCTGATGGCCATCTTGGTCAATCCGCTGAGGCCGGGGTTGAGCGCATCCGGCCCGATCAACGGCTGGTAGAATTGCGAATCATAGCTGTTGTCCAACTGCGTCAGTACCTCGTCCGTGGAGAAGTTCACGTTGTAGTTCCGCTGTTCCGGGAATTGTAACGTGGTGATCCGTGCGCTGTCCGCGGCCACAGTGGGCAGCCCGATGGTGGGCACCTCCTGCGTTTCGGCGGTGCTTTCCTTGCGTTCCGGGGCAGCGGCCTCATCACTGAAACGATAGTTCCCGATGTCCACCGCGTTGGCCCCCGTGTCCACCGGCGCCGGTACATCCACTTTCACCACGGTGCTCATGTCATCCGTTACCGAACCCGGTACCTGATCCTTCTTGCCGCCCGGCCCTGTCCCGTCGGATCCACCCTCCGTCGGTTTGCGCTCGGCCGTGGAGCCGATGTGGAAATGGTACTTCCCATGGCTGTAGTTCAGCTCCGAGTACCGTCCGCGGGAAGCATTCACGTCCTGCTCCAGAATGCCACGCTTGTTGTCGGAGGCCCGCTCGGCCACGGTGAAGTAGCGGTAGTGGATGGTGGTGTCCACGGCGCTCACCGTACTGTCGTAATGGGCCACCCAGCGGTCCTGCAGCTTGTTCGCATCGCTGAGCCAGGTGTAGCTCGTGCTGTCATACATGGCCGGTTGCCGCTCGTTCACCCCCGGCGTGTTCGTAAGGCGCGTCAACAGGTTGGAACGGTCGGCCAGGTCGTACCGGAAGATGTCCTTCGAGGTCTCCCACCACTGCGGTTCGGCATTGGCCCGAAGGGTGTCGTCGGTCCGGTCACTGCTGAAGATGACCGAACGTCCATCATCGGCGAAGGCCGGGTCCAGGTCATCGAACTGGTCGTCCGTGAGCTGCTCCTGCCGGTTCCCGATCACGTAGTAGAGGTAGAGGTCCGTGCGTCCTTCACGCACCCCGCTGAAGATCATGTTGCGCCCGTCCGCGCTGTAGCTCATGCTGAGGATCTTGTCCAACATGAACACCGGCTTCCGCGTGATCTTCTTATCCTCCGTGGTGTAGGTGTTCAGGTAAAGCTCGCCTTTGCGTTCGGTGGTCCAAGTGAGCGCGCTGCCCGTGGGGTGCCACGCCAGCACCGGGTAGCTTGTGTCGATGATCCGGTCGATCTTCTTCTCGCCCTTCGCGATCTTCTTCACCTTCTTCGTCCCGAAGTCGTACAGCCACACTTTGTATTGGCCCAGCTCATTGCTCACCCAGGCCGCTCGGCTACCGTCCGGGCTCAGCTTGAACTGGGAATAGGTGCGGGATTTCTTGGTCTTCACATGCAGCTCGTCCAATGCGATGGCTTTGCGTTGCAGATCCTGCTCTGTGAAGCGCGCCCGGTAATGCCCGAAGCACTCGTCCGTGAGGGTCTTCAGCGAGACGCCCAGCACGTACATGAAGCCGCTGTCCGGATTGCGGCTCACCCGCGTCATGTACAGGATGTTCGGGATCACCGCCGGACCGTAAACATCGGCCACATAGCTCCAAAGCGCCTGCCCGGCGAGCTCGGCATCCTCTCCTTCCAAGCGGTTGAACTTATCGTACCGCCCGCTGATCACACCGTCCCGCACACGCCCCTCGTCCGTAGCGCTCCAAGGGCCGCCGCAATAGCCTACCAGGCCTTTGGTGTACCACGTCGGCAGGTTCATCAGGGTGCTGTTCTTCAGCACTTGGCGCCAGTTGCCGCCGAACATCATCTGGTCCAAGATCACCTGCGCCACGCCGGAGCGCACCTGCCGGTCCAGCAGTGCCCGGTCGCCCTCGTTGTACACGAACACCTTGGTGCCCACGATCCGCGTAACGCCGCCGATGTTGTACTGCTCATCATCCGTGATGCCGATGTTGCTCTGGCGGAAATCACTCTGCGAATTGTACACCACGAACTGCACCCGCTCGTCGATGGAGTAGTCGAAGAACTTCTCCAGGTCCTGCTTGTTCCGCATGGCGCTGATGGAGACGTACTTCGCCACGTCGCGGCCTTCCTTGTAGAAGTAGGTCTCGATCTCCGGGAAGCGGTAGCTCGACCAAAGAAAATCCTTGTACTGCACACGGTTCTTGCCGAACTGCTGCTGGCTGCCGTTGTAGAACTGGGCGCTGCCGTCCACGGCAAGCAGGGCCGCGAACGACAAGGATCAGGAAGCGGGATAGGCGGTTCACGGCGGGTGTGGGGTACTTTTGTGGGAGTCGCGAAGTTCACGCTTTTTCCGCAGGCATGCACATCAAAAAATTCACTTTCAATCCGTTCCAGGAGAACACCTACGTGCTGCACGCGGCAGGTGAAGGTATCATCATCGACCCCGGATGCTCTGACAAGAACGAGCAACGGGAGCTGGAAACGTGGTTAGCGGATAACATCGTGCGGCCCACGCGCGTACTGCTCACCCACGCCCACATCGACCACGTGATGGGCTGCGCCTGGCTGAAGGAGCGCTACGGCCTGCTGACGGAAGTACACCGCAAGGACCTGCCGATCTTGGAACTGGCGGTGCAGCAAGGCGCCATGTTCGGCGTGGCCTGCGAACCCGTGCCCGCGCCGAAAGCATTTTTGGAAGAGGGACAGGTGATCACCTTGGGCAAGGAACACTTGGACGTGCTCTTCGTGCCCGGCCACGCCCCCGGGCATGTGGCCTTCTACAACCCGAAGCAGCAATTCCTACTGGGCGGCGACGTGCTCTTCCACCGCAGCATCGGCCGCACCGACCTGCCCGGCGGCGATATGGATACACTGCTGAAAAGCATCCGGGAGGAGTTCTATCCTTTGGGCGATGACGTCGTAGTTTACAGTGGCCATGGGCCAGAGACTACGATCGGGGAGGAGAAGAGGATGAATCCTTTTGTGCGGGGGTGAGGTGGAAGCGCACGAGCGTGGACGCTTATTCTATGACAAAAGCAAGGGTCTTTTCTCGTACAGATGATCCTTGCGCAGGACGGCACAGACGCGATGGACGATCTTGCCACGGACAGCGTTGATCACACACAGCTTGGGCTTTCCCTCCGCAACCTTCCGCTTGTAGTATGTGCCTAGTTCCGCATCATTGCGGATGGCGACCAGTGCTGCCATGTGCAACAAGCTTTTCAGTCCTGCATTCGCCTTTCGGGATGTGCGGGTTCTCCCGCGTACGCTGGAACCCGATGTGCTTTCAAAAGGTGCCGCTCCTGCGTGACAGGCGAGTTGTCGCGGCGTCGAGAACCTTGAAAAAGCATCTGTCAAGGCGAGAAGGTTGGAGGCCAGAACAGGACCAACGCCGGGCACGGAGCTGATCAGGTCATACTGGTGCTTGACCTGAGGATCCGCGTTGATCTCCTCGGCGATCATGAACTCCACTTTCTTCAGCAACCTGTCGATCGTGCGGATCTGCGCCTGGTCCAACTGATTGAAGGTCTTGCGCAGGTCTTTGTGCATGTGCCGGTTCACGTTCCCAAGTTGGATCTTCAGCTTGACCTTGCTTTCCACCAGTTGCCGACGTTTCATCAGGAGCTGCTTGAGCTTGCTCATGCGCAAGTGATCGGCGGTGAACATGCGCGCTTGGTCACGGAACCTGCGCGCGTACTGAGCGATACGCACCGCATCGATCTCGTCGTTCTTGCCACGTGCGATGCCCATTCCCTGCTTGATGTTCATCGGATGCGCAAGCCAGACCGGCACTTGCAGATCGACCAGTACGGTCAAAAGCAAGTGTGAATAATGACCTGTGGGTTCCAGACAGAACAAACTCTGCGGGAGGTCCAACTTCCACTTCCTGATCCAAGCATTCACCAGCTTGGTGATGGCCCGTTCATCATTGCGCACCCGGGCGCTTTCCACATGATCGCCTTCGCTGTTGAGCAAGGCGAAGTCCAGATGGTCCTGGCTCACATCAATTCCAACATACTTCATCTCCATTAGATTTGGGTTTGACCAATGATCCTGGAGGGGCTGAGCAAAGGACCCTGTGCTTGATGACTCTAACAGGCCTGGAAGCCTCAAATTCTATTCGAGCCTCAGGTCCGAGGAGACAACAGGTCCCGATAAGCGTCATAGGCCGTAAACCTCTCGCGCGAGCTGGTTCACCTGATGTCCCGCTCAGTCCTCTTCAGTGATCTATCGGTGCAAGTCTAGAGTCGCGCGAGTTTTGGGGTGAGAAGCAATGGCATAGCTTTACGTGTCCCAAAATCGCAATGGAACTCACTCCAATCACGGATCAAGCCCGAGAATAATCCGCATAACAGGTACGACCCAACAGCCCAGTGCAATTTTGACGAAACCCACATTGATGAGATACATCCTAGTTCTAATTTATATCTTGACCAGTAGCATTTCTGGTTATGCGCAGGAAAGGCGTACTGCAGTATTAAAAATGAAATATGAGATCTCATCAACAGAAACCACTATTAAAGCTGAGCTTACTGTTTTGATTCCAAAAACCATTGACAAGGCTCAAAAAGTAATTAAGACAGAATATGCCCCTCAACCGGATACGATTATTCGCAATAACGACAATGAATACGCCATATTCACCATCGATTCACTTTCCGCTAAAAAATACATTGAAATAAATACTACAGTTGATATTTACGAGTTCGATCTTAAAATGGCCAAAATAGATAAATCGATCACACTAAACAGCTATCCTTTAGAGGATTATTTGATCAGTGAAAAATATTTAGAAAAGGATAGTGCCCAAATTAAAACTACAGCAAATCTCCTTCTATCCAAAACCAAAATAAGGACGATAAAGAATATATATAAATTCACCCTGAATGAAGTAAAATATACTCAATACACGAATACAGATAACGGGGCACTTAATGCCCTTGAAACAAAAAGAAGTGATTGTTCCGGATTTTCAGACTTATTCGTATCATTATGCAGAGCGAATGATATTCCAGCACGTGTGGTATATGGGTTCCTAACCGAATATGGGTCTAACCCAAGACATGCTTGGGCCGAAGCATATACGAATGAATATGGATGGATAAGATTTGACCCTACACCGTACCAATCCATAAAGTTTGACAAGTTGAAAAATATGTACATCCAAATATCTGATGTACGAAATGATAAAATATTGAGAAATGGATACTTTTACACCTATCGATATATGGGGGATCCAATAAATTTGAAGGAGACCATTGATATTACAAAATCGCTACCTCATAACTAAAGCAACCCGACGCTCCCGCAAGTCTTCCCGGCCCAACGATAAAGTGGGCTCCTGAACACCACAGGCCGGGGCGACTTGTGGTTCTGGTCTCAGGAGGCCGATAATGGCACAGAAGCTTCCAGCAGTCTTCAGACTGCCGCGCGGAATTAACTTCGGAGCGCAAGCAGGAAGCGTTGAGCAACTTCGATCTAAGGACGTGCTGGTAGGACGTGCTGGTGTGAAGTCCGAAGACTTCACAGAGAAGTCTGGATGAAAGCATTGTGCAGTACCCACAAGTCGCCCCGGCTATCCTTGTTGAGCGCAAAGGCTTGTTAGCCGGGAAGACTTGCGGGAGCGATGGGACTTGTGGTTCTGCTCTCACGAGTCTTGAAAGGAATGATCGCCAAACCAATGGACAAAGAATCTGCCTCCCCGCGCTCCCGCAAGTCTTCCCGGCCAAACGATAAAGTGAGCTCCTGAACGCTACAGGCCGGGGCGACTTGTGGTTCTGGTCTCAGGAGGCCGATAATGGCACAGAAGCTTCCAGCAGTCTTCAGACTGCCGCGCGGAATTAACTTCGGAGCGCAAGCATGAAGCGTTGAGCACCCTCGCTTAAAGGACTTGATGGTGTGAAGTCCGAAGACTTCACGGAGAAGTATGGATGAAGCGTTGTGCAGTACCCACAAGTCGCCCCGGCTATCCGTACCGAGCCAAAGCTTTGTTAGCCGGGAAGACTTGCGGGAGCGATAAGGCGAATTGATTGACACAGCAATGGACAACGAACCCACTCCACGGAAAGAACAACCCAATAACCCACTGCACGGGGTAAAGCTGGCCGATATCCTAGAGGTCTTGGTGGAACACTATGGCTGGGAGAGCATGGCAGCCAAGGTCAACGTCAACTGTTTCAAAAGTGACCCTTCGATAAAGTCCAGCCTTACGTTCTTGCGGAAAACACCATGGGCCAGGGACAAGGTTGAAGCGCTTTATCTGGAACTGAGGGGGAGAAGGGAACGGTAAAAGCTGGTGAGCCATGCCCGCCATCCCGCAGGCAACCTCGTCTACTTCCGCTCGTAGCTCGGGTTCACCACCTTGCTCTTCTCGAAGGCATTGTTCTTCACCGGCACACAGTCAAAGCCTTTGGGGTAGCGCAGGAAGAGGAAGCGCACGCTGAGGATCAGCGGGCGGTAGGTGCTGCTGAACCATTGCATCTTGCCGAAGTTGCCGCCGTCCTCCGGCGTGATGCTGAAGACCGGCGTTTCGAGTGCGGGGATGATCATCAATCGCTTGGTGAGCTTGAAGCCGTAGCCCACCTTCACATGCACCTGCCCAATGAGATCCGGTGGGAAGGCCCAGCGGTTCAGCGCGGTGAGGTCGGCGGTGTAGCTGCGGCCGGTGCCGAAGCGCCAGTCCAGGTTCGCGCCGAGGCTGAGCTGCACGAACTGGTAGTCCCGTGTTTGAAAGAGTTTGTTGGCATTGACATGTGCGGTGAGATGCTGGTCGTTGAAGGCGCCACTTCCGGCAAGTATGCCGATGCTGTCACCGCGGATCAAGGTGCCGGTGAAATCCTCGGTGCCTTTGAGCTGCTTGTAGGCCAGCCCGAAATCCCAGTAGTCGAGAATGATCGGATCGCGCGTGGAGACGAACCAACCGGCTTCTAAGTAGAGCCCGATCTTTCCGTTGGGGTCGAAAAGAGCGGTGTAGCTGGTGTCGCCGTTGCTGAAGACCGTCTCCTCCTTGTCCTTGAAGCGCGTCAGCGTATAGGTGATGCCTGGTGCGAAGTAAAAGCCGCCGCGCCGCATCTTGCCGTCTGTGGGGAAGATCTCCGGTCTCTTGCGGCCATAGATGCCCTGCGCGCAGAGCGAGTTGGCGAAGAGGAAGCCGAAGGCGATGGTGAGGGCGCGGTTCATCGTTCCAAAGGAAGTACGGGGCATGCCCTTAGAACGTGGGAATGCGGTGGGAAGTGTCAACGAAGGGTTGTGAAGGGCGGTCGGACCCCGTGGACGCAGGTACTGTGTTAACATGCAAGTGTCCTGTCGATTTATTTTCAACTATCTTTAAACCTCCAAAGGAAGTTGCTGCAAAGCACTATCCTGTGTAGCCTGGGCATTGTTCCGGGCTACCTTTTTGGTGGTAGTCCTTCTCATAGACCAAGTCGTTTTTCCAGAGGGTGTACATCAGGATCAGTAGTTTACGCTGGACGGCCACCTGCGCCTTCATCGGTATCCCCGTTTTGGCCTTAATGCGCTCTTTCAACGCTTTGAACTCGGGAATGTGCTTGGATGCGCTCAAGGCGGGCATGTGCATGTGGTGGCGCATGTACCTGTTGCCCTTCTTGGAGATACGCGTCTTGCTTAGCACTGATGTGCCCGATTCATTGTGTACGATGTCGTAGCCAGCATAGCTGGTGAGCTGCTTGGCGCTTTTGAACTCTTTGAACCCGTTGGTCTCCGCCACTATGGCCGCCACTGTGGTGATGCCGCATCCCGGAATGGTGCGAAGTTTGTTCACCTTGGCTTCAATTTCGGATCGCTCTTCACCACTTTCTCCATTTCCTTACTGAGTATCGCGATTTCCTTTTCCAGCACGGCAATGACCTTCTTGCTGCTCTTCTTGATATCCGCTGGTACACCATGCGCATAATCCTTGCTATGAAGGATGTTGGTGATGGCCGTCTTCTGTTCTTGTAGCTGTACCCGGTAGCGACTGAAATCGCGCATCCGCTTGATGACGAGTTCAGCCGGATTCCATGGCCGATGCTCTCGCTCCACACCGAAGCGGGCCAACAACTTGGCATCGATCGCATCGGTCTTCGACTTCGAATTCAGGCTTGCTGCGAAGTGCTTGAATTTGTTGGGCAGCACTACATGCACCTGCTTGCTAAGACGATGAAGGTGATGTGCCAGCTTTTCATGATACACTCCTGTGGCCTCCATCAGGAACACCAATGGTGCATTTTTGTCCATCTCACTGGTTGCCCATCTCACCAGTTGGTTGAAGCCTGTCTTCGCATTGTCGAACTTCTTCGCCGTGGTACAGGACAGCTTGTTATCTTCTCCTTTGGTGGCAAAGGCCACTTTGAAGTCATTTTTGGCGATGTCTACTCCTACGCATTGTACTTTCATCGTGTTGGGGGTTTGAACTGTGATCGAACGGATCCACGACATGTCACCCATCTCCCTATCGAAATTCCTTTTACTTTATTCGGGCTCGATCGCTCGGCCTTAAGTACTGTTCCTTCTCTTGAAGATGCCAAGCGTGCAGGCCATTCCTGCGTCACGGTGTAGCGGAGTGCTCACCTAGGGTCCCATGGCCTTACACGCCGAGGCGGCACATCATGTATGAACATCAATGTAACCACCCGGATCGGACTGAACGGAGAACTCCGTCGTCTTCACTTCGGCAAACATAAAAGGGTCCGCTATCTGTCAGAGAAGCCTGTTAGCGAGACCCTACTGATGCATGGATTGCAGGCACTCAGCCCTTCATTTTGCCGGGGTCTTGACGGCTGTCGAAGATGTCGGTGACGTGAATGATGGTGCGCCCAACCCGATAGATTATCTTGATGTGCCCGACAATGATCCGTCGATACCGATACCGGGAACCACCCATCAAGTCCTCCGTGGCCCCCCAAACCGGATGCCCTTCCAAATACCTCAAAGCCTTCCTCACTTCCGCATTCACCTTGCGAGCCTCTCTCGCGGTCATGTATCCGCGAGAGAACTTTAGCGCTTCGCGAAATCGACCTCGCGCTGCAACAGTGAGAACAACATTCACTGCGGGTCTGTTTTGGTGCTGCGACTGCGCTGTGCTTTTGGCCTCCGCGCTGCAGCTACTTTTCCTTGTTTACCGGAGTAGATCTCAGTGATGTACCGCTCCATGTCTTCGTGCAACTCATCAATGCCCATGGTCCGCCCGGCCTTGATATCGCGTTCCGATTCTTTCGCTACCTCCAACATGCGCCTTTTGACCGCTTCGGCCTTTGTTTCCTGCACAAGCGTGGAATGGACTTTCACCAATTTCTTTTCATTGGTCTCCTTGTCCACAAGGGCTTTGATCTTCTTCTTCAACGCGGCAGTTGTCATCGGTCCGGGGGGTCGCTCAAAGTTAGGCAGACTGTTTCGCTCTTGGCAGGCACATTCTCCTCACATTCGTGTCCATGCTGTTCAAACCCGCTTCAACAACTCCAGCGCCTTCCGCTCCACCTCCTCGCTTTCCCACTTGCTTTCAATACCCGGCATCGCCAGTACTTCCTCCATGATGCGGTCATGCCGCTGGCCTTCACGCAGCGCATCCACATAGGGGATGTCGGTGAATTTCACTTGTGTGTACAGCGGCAGCCACTGGTCCGGGTGCTTGGCCTGGATGCGACCTTCGATCTTCTTCCGGAGGATGAACCTCGGGTCGGCGACGAGGTCGCGCATCTCCGTGAAGTTGCGCAGGCTGAGGTCCGCGATAGCGTGGCCGTTCGCTACGCGATGCTGGTCATAGGCGTGGAGCACCGCGCCCCAGTTGTCGTCGCCGTGTTCATCCAGCAGATCGTTCAGCACTTTGCAATCCTCATAGCCGGCGTTCATCCCTTCGCCGTAAAAAGGCACCATGGCGTGGGCGGCATCGCCGAAGAGGGCGGCCGTGGAACCGTGCGTCCACGGGCTGCAGCGGATGACCACCAGCGTACTCTGCGGATGGCGCATGTACTGCTGCGTCATATCCGGGATCAGCGCGTAGGCATCCGGGAAGTGCTGCTTCAGGAAACGATCAGCCTCGGCCTCGGTGCGCACCTTGTCGAAACCGGCGTCGGGTGCCTCGGGACCGGCGTTGTGCGGCATGAAGAGCGTACCTGTGAAGCCGCCGTCCTGATTGGCCAAGCCCATGAGCATGTAGTAGCGGCGCGGCCAGATGTGCAGGCATTGCGGGTCCATCAGCGGGCTGCCGTCCGGCCCGGCGGGGAAGGCGATCTCTTTGTAATCGTGCTCGATGTATTCCTGGCTGTAGTTGAAGCGGCCGTATTGCATCTTGGCCCGCACCGCGCTGAACGCGCCGTCGCAGCCCAGCACCACGTCGGCCTTCACGGTCTTCGGCTCCTCCCCTTTCCGGCTGAAGGTGCAATTTGCGTTATCCAGGTCCACGTCATCGCAGCGATAGCCGAAATGCAGCGTAACGCCCGGTATCCGCTCCGCTTCGGACAGCAGGCGGTTGTTCAGTTCCCCACGGCTCACTGAGTAAATGGCCTTGTTCTCGATGCTGTACGGCAGTCGGTTGGTCTTGCCTTGCGGATCGTGCGTCATCCGGGCATAAACCGGCACCGTGATCTCGCGGATACGCTCATCGATGCCCGCTACGCGCAAGGCCGTCCATCCGCGATGGCTCACCACGAGGTTGATGGAGCGGCCCGCGTACTGGTCGGCGGTGCGGGGGTCGCTACGCCGCTCGTAGACATCCACTTTGTGGCCCCGCTTGGCCATGAGCACGGCGAGCAGGCTACCTACCAATCCGCCGCCGACGATGGTGATGTTCTTCATTGCTGGTGAATAGAACGCAGATGACGCTGAAAGAGCTGATCTACGCTGATTTGAATTTGGCGTTTGGAACGCGGATGACGCTGATCGTTTTGATATACGCAGATCTGAGATGGTCAGAGATCACCGCTCTTTCATCAGTGATCCCAATGCTTCCCCGAACCGCCAAACGTCCTCGAAGCTGTTGTACATCGGCACCGGCGCAATGCGGATCACACCCGCGCTGAGCGGGGCCGAAGCGTTCGGTTCTCGCCAATCCAAGGAAATTCCTTGCGCGGTGAGTTTATCAAAGAGGTCCTTGCCCATGCCGTGTGCGAAGATGGACAATTGACATCCGCGCTGTTCCGGATCACTTGGCGTGATGATCTCCAGTTGGACGTTGTGCATTTTGTTGATGCCTTGGATGATGGCTTCGGCATAGCCCGTTAAGAGCAACGCCTTCGCGCGCAAGCGCTGCATCCCCGCACGACCGAACTGCTCCAATGAAACACGGTGGATCGCCATGTTGAAGACCGCTGCGTTGCTCACCTGCCAGCCTTCCGCGGTCGGCATCGGACTGAACTCCGGCCCCATCTGGAAGCGTGTGTTCTTGTCGTGGCCCCACCAACCTGCGAAGCGCGGAAGATCGGCCTTCAGATGGCGCTCATGTATGAACGCGCCGCCCACGCTGCCCGGACCGCTGTTGAGGTATTTGTAGGTACACCAGCAGGCGAAGTCCACGTTCCAGTCGTGCAGTTGCACCGGCATGTTGCCTGCGGCATGCGCCAGGTCGAAGCCTGCGATGGCACCCAACTCATGCGCTTTGGCAGTGATAGCTTCCAGTGCGAACGCCTGGCCCGTGTAGAACTGCACGCCGCCGATCAGCACCAAGGCCAGCTCATCGCCCAGCTCATCGATCTTCGCGAGGATATCCTCCGTGCGCAAGATGTGCTCGCCTTTGCGCGGCTGCACCTCCACGAGATGCTGCTTCGGATCGAGGCCGTGGAAGGCGATCTGTGAGGCCAGCGCGTAAGTGTCGCTCGGAAAGGGACGCTGCTCAGTGAGGATTTTCACGCGCTTTCCCTTCGGCCGGTAGAAGCTGACGAGCAGGAAGTGCAAGTTGCTCGTGAGCTGGTTCATCATCACCACCTCCTCAGTGCGCGCGCCGACAACTTTCGCAGCGCCATCCGTGAGTTCTTCGTGGTAACTGTACCAAGGATGCTTCGCCTCGAAGTGGCCTTCCACACCGAAACGCGCCCAATCCTCCAGCTCCTGCTTCAGCGCGGCTTCTGCCCCCTTGGGCTGCAAGCCGAGCGAGTTTCCGGTGAAGTAGACAGCATCTTTTCCGTTGTCTTGCGGGATAAGGAATTCACTGCGGAAGGCACGGAGCGGATCCTCTGCGTCCCATTGGCGGGCGGAGGCTACGGTATTTTCGGGAAGCGTCATGGGGTGCTGCGAATGTAGCGGGCATCGTTTGGTTTCTACCACTAAGGACACGAAGGACACAAAGATGAAATCCTACTGCCGACTGCCACTGCCAACTGCCGACTGTACGTTCAACGCTTGGTGTCCTTCGTGGTCGTCCTTCACCCCAGCATCACCCCCGCCCATGCGCACAGCGGTACGGCGATCATCACACCGTCCACGAGGATGGCGTAGTAGAACGCGTCACGCTCGGGTTTGGCGCGCACGGTGAGCACCACCCCGAACGTATAGCCGATCAGGATCACCCACGAGGCCGTCATGTAGCCGAGGCCGCGCAGGAAGATCACCTCGAACGCTGCGGAGCACAGCAGGAAGAACAGCGCGATGCCTTTCGCCGCCCGGGTGCCGAAAACGATGGGCACGGTGCGCAGGGCGGGATCGTCGCTGGCCTGGTCGCGGACGTCGAAGAGGATGGCCAGGGAGAGGATCAGCGGCACGCGCATGCAGGTGAGCGCGATCACGGTGAAACCGGTGAAACCTACCGGATCGAGATGCAGCGGTATGGCCACGGTGACGATGGCCCACAGCCCGGCGATCAGCAGGGCCTTCAGGAAGGGCACCATGCGCAGGCCGATACCGATGCCCTTGGAGGAGGTGAACGGCGTGACATAGAAGAACGTCAGCACCACGGCCGGGACCATCATCTGCCAGATCTTCGACCACAGCGGCCACAGCAAGAGGAACGCCGCGATACCGCACAGGCCCACCAGCACGTTCATCACCATCTTGTTGGAGCGGTACCAGATCAGGTTCGCATATTCCTCGCCCTCAGGCCCCTTGATCCGCGCCAAGCGCATCACCCCGTATGCGGTGAACGAGCCAAGAAAAGCCGCCAAGGCATAGCGCTGTGCGAGCGCTCCCTCGTGCAGGAACATCGTGGTCCATAGGATCTGTGCCGCGACCGCGAGGGCTACCCAGACATGGCCATAGATCAGCCACTGCAACACCGGGTTGCGGACCTCGCCCCTCATAGCCTACCGGTTCTGCGCGGGGTTGATCACATAGCGGTTCATCGCCAAGCCGAACACGACGCCCACGGCCGTGGAAAGCAGGCTGCGCACCACTCGCTTGGGCCGCCCCGCAGCGCTGTAGCCTGTTGCATATACAGGGTCGCCCTCCATGTTCGGGTCCGAGATGGAGCCGCGGGTGACGTAAACGCGGGGCCATGCCATGATGCCGGCATAAACCGGAGGGATGATCAACGAGTTCACCTCGAGGTCCAAGGCCATGGTAAGACCTGCACCGAGCGCAAAGCCACCAAGCATGGGCAGGATGGGCCTGTAGCCCTTCCGCGCATCCCGCTCCCCGTTCATGAACCAGCGCATTTCCGGTATGGTATAGTCGTTGCCGAAAAGGGTGTCCTTGAAGTACCATACCTTCTCATCGCCCAAGCTGTCGGTGACGCTGAAAACACTGCTGGTGGGCTCGGAGCGCTCCACCATCTTGTGCCTTTTCGGCACCAAGTAGCGGATCTCCAAGGTGCTCTGTCCGATCACCTTGCCCTCCAGCACCTGCCCGTTCATCAGGCTGATCTTGTCCTGTGCTTGAACGCCGGACATCAAAAGCAGCAGGAAGGCGGGCAGAAGGATGCGCATGTGGAGCGCGAAGTTGGTGCAAACCGGCGGAAGCGCGTTGCCTTATGCGATCTTTGCAGCATGGAATGGAAAGTCACCAAGCTCTATAGCATCCTCAACTTCAAGTGCCCCTTCTGCCATGAGGGCCAATTCTTCGTGGCCCATCCGTATAACCTGAGGCGCGCCGGCGACCTGTTGGAGCGGTGCCCCGCTTGCCAGCGCAAGTACAGTATAGAGCCGGGCTTCTACTTCGGGGCCATGTATGTTTCCTATGCCATCACCGTGGCGGTGGCCGTGAGCATCTGGGTGGCTATTCAAGTGTTGGCGCCGGACCTTGCATTGCACTGGCAAATTGGACTGATCGGCATGGTGCTGTTTCTCGGCGCACCACTGTTCTACGCGCTCAGCAAGATCACGTGGGCCAACATGTTCTTCGAGTACAAGGGTCCGGGCGTGGTAAAGGAGAAACCCGGACGGTCTGAAGGTTGATCCCCGGTCGATCTGTACCTTGCGTCCATGTTCATGGAGCAGGCATTGAAGGAGGCATTCGACAGCGTGGCCGTGCGGCGTTCATTCCCCGTCGGCGCGGTGATCATGAACGTTGGGGACGTCATTACCCAAATACCGATCGTGGAAAAGGGAAGCCTGCGGATCCTTGCACAGGACGAGGAGGGCAAGGAGCGCTTCCTCTACCACATCATGCCGGGCGAGACCTGCTCACTTTCACTGACCTGCTGTGAAGCCCGGAAGACCAGCGCCGTCATGGCCGTGGTGGAGGAGGAAGCCGAGCTGCTGATGATCCCCGCGCGCTATGCCGACGAATGGATGGTCTATCCGGAATGGCGCCGGTACGTGGGCGCGGCGCAGGCACAACGCTTCGGGGAGCTGTTGGAGACCATTGAAAAATTGGCCTTCCTCAAAATGGACGAACAGCTCTGGGACTACCTTGTGAAACGTGTGCAGGCCACGGGGAACACCGCGTTGAAGGCCACGCATCAGGACATTGCGCAGGAACTCGGCTCACCACGCGAAGTGGTGACGCGCCTGCTACAACAGTTGCAGCGACGTGGGATGGTGACGCTTTCACGCGGGGTGATCGAAGTACACCTTACCGCGGTGGGAGAGCCGCTCCCAAATGGTCGACTTGGAGTGACCGAATAGAGTCCGGGCGGCAACTTCGGAGCTGATCACCTCCCGCCGTTCGGCGGGTCAGATCCTGTAAATCCTGCAATCCTGTCCACGCCACCTGTCCGGTCCGACCTCACAGGAATGGGCGCAGCGCCTCCTGCATCTGCGCTGCGCTCATCACGCCGCTCTGCCTCCACACCACCTGTCCTTTCTTGAAGATCGCCAACGTGGGCACGCCACGCACCTTGTATGCCTGGGCCGCCGCAGGGTTCTTATCGATGTCCACCTTGATCACCACCGCTTTGTCGCCCACTTCACCCTTGAACGCGTCGAGGATGGGCTTCATCGTCTTGCACGGCCCGCACCATTCGGCAAAAAAATCCACGACCACGGGCTTGTCGCCGTTGATCAATTCCTTGAAGCCTGTTTTTTCAGCCATCGTCAATGCAATTCTTCGTAATCCACTTCCTGAACAATGTTCCCGGTCTTCCGGTCCGCCGGCGGGGCTGCACATGAGGTACCGCAGCAGCCCACGTTGAGGATGGCTTGCAAGCCGAATACCGCCGCGACAACATAGGCGACCCATTCGCCGCTGGAGACCGCTGCCCCGAGGAACGCCCCGGCAAGCACCAAGCGCAGCAAGCGGGCGAAGTTCCAGTTGCTCAGCAGGTCCTTCATCAGCTATTGAGCTCGCGATCCAGACCGGACCAGCCACCTCCGTTGTAGGCCTCGTATCCCTCCGACTTCAGGATGGAGACCGCACTACCGCTGCGCGCCCCGCTGAGGCAGCAAGCGATCACGGGCTTGCCCTTGGGCAGTTTTTTCAGCTGTCCCTGGAGCCTGTCCAGCGGGATGTTGATGGAGCCCTTCACATGGCCTCCTGCGAATTCACCCGTGGTGCGGACGTCCAGGATCGTCGCCCCGTTGCTCTTGATCTCTTTCAGGTCCACCTTGGGACCCATTCCGAAAAGTGTGCGGAACATTCAGTTGTTGTTTTTTGGTTGTTCGTTTTTCTTCTCCTTCCTGACCGAATTCACGAGCAGTCCGCCCATGAACGCGCCATACAGTGTACTGTTCACCGGGCTGCCCGTGATCGAGCAGCCCGCGATGCATCCCCATTGGCTCCAGTAGAACCAACCGGCTACGGCACCGAGGATGACACCGATAGTGGTGAGCAACCAGATGCGCTTCATTTCTTGCAGGTACTGATACCGAAGAGCGCATATAGCGGGCAAAAGCCCACAAAGCTGGTGAGCACGAAGACCGTGGCGAGCAACAGCAGAATGATCGCCAGTATTCCATGGAGCACCCCCAAGTAGGTGAGCACCCCGATCACAAGCGCCACGATGATGCGGACCGTTCGGTCCATCCCTCCCATATTGTTTTTCATCTTCGTTCTAGGTCAATGCAAAGGTCAGGACCGGCCGTGGTTCCCAATGTGAGGATCATCACACGGGAACAAAGGGCCCCGGTGAGGGATGTCACCTGCTAGTTGAACGGTCTTGCGTCTCTTTGTACTGAACCTAAAACCCAACAGAAAAATGGAAGGAACGAGCATGCCGAGGATCGGCGACCAAGCCCCGGATTTCGAAGCGTTGACCACGACAGGTCCCCTGCGCTTCAGCGAGTACATCAAGGATAGCTGGGCCATCCTCTTCTCACACCCGGCGGATTTCACGCCCGTATGCACCACGGAGCTTTCCGGCTTTGCCAAAGAGAAGAAGTGGTTCGCGGAGCACAATACGAAACTGATCGGCGAAAGCATCGACAGCATCCACAGCCATGTGGCCTGGGTGCAGAACGTGCGCGAGAAGACCGGTGTCTTCATGGACTTCCCCATCATCGCGGACATCGACATGAAGGTGGCGAACCTCTATGGCATGCTGCACGAGAACGCCAGCAACACCTCTGCGGTGCGGGCCGTGTTCTTCATCGACCCGAAAGGCATCATCCGCTTGATCATGTACTACCCGCTGAACGTGGGGCGCAACATGGACGAGATCAAGCGCGTGTTGGAGGCGATGCAGGCCGTCGATGCTAACCCCGGCACCGCCATGCCGCTGAACTGGAGGAAGGGCGATAAAGTGATCTTGTCCCCACCAAAGACCTTGAAGGATCTGGATGCGCGACTGGGGGAGAAGAACATCGAGCTGGTCGACTTCTACTTAGCGAAGAAGGAATTGGCCTGAGCGATCGGGCATTATGGAAAAGGGCGGCCCACGGGCCGCCCTTTTCATTGTATGCTGCTAACGTTCGACAGGCTATTTCGCAAGCGTGCTTGGACAAACGAATTCGGTGATCGGCAAGCCTGTCTTCTTGATCCCTTCAAAACCACCGGCGATCTCCACCACGTTGTGATAGCCGCGTGCCTTGAGCACGGATGCCGCGATCATGCTCCGGTAGCCACCGGCGCAATGCAGGTAGTTGGGTTCCGTCTTGCTGAAGTCGGCCAAGTGATCGTTCAGGAACTGCAGGGAGGCATGCTTGGCGTGCTCCAGATGTTCCCCGTCCCATTCGCCTTGCTTGCGCACATCGAACACGTTCAGTTTGTCCGCGCTCATGCGCTTTGCGAATTCTTCCGCGGAAATGCTCTCCAGGGAATCCACATCACGCCCGGCGTTCTTCCATGCGCTGATGCCGCCCTTGAGGAAGCCCAGCACATTGTCATAACCCACCCTGGCCAGGCGCGTTACCACCTCGTCCTCGCCGCCTGCATCGGTCACCACCACCAGCGGATGCTTCACATCGGGGATCATCGCGCCGACCCAAGGTGCGAAGTCGCCCCGCAAGCCGATGCTGATGCTGCGCGGCACAAATCCATCCTTGAAAACCTGGGCATCGCGGGTGTCCAGCACCAAGGCGCCTTCGCTCTCCACGATCAGCTCCACTTGGTCGGGCGTCAGCGCACGGAGACCTTTCTCCTTCACGGTCTCCAGGCTGGGGATCGCACCCTTGTTCATCGCCACGTTCTGCGGGAAGTAGGCCGGTGGCGGCATGATCCCGTCGGTGACCTCCTTGATGAACTGCTCTTTCGTCGCGGCCTTCAGCGCATAGTTCACCTTCTTCTGGTTGCCCAAGGTGTCCCAGGTCTCCTTGCTCATGTTCTTGCCGCAAGCACTGCCCGCGCCGTGCGCCGGATAGACGATCACGTCGTCCGGCAGGGTCATGATCTTGGTGTGCAAGGAATCATAGAGGTGGCCGGCGAGGTCCTCCATGGTGAGGCTGCCCATTTTCTGCGCCAGGTCGGGGCGGCCCACATCGCCGATGAAGAGCGTGTCCCCGCTGAAGATGCAATGCGGCTTCCCGCTCTCATCCAGCAGCAGATAGGTGGTGCTTTCCATGGTGTGCCCCGGCGTGTGCAACACCTTGATGGTGACCTTACCTACCTTCAGTTCCTCGCCGTCCTTCGCGATGTGTGCGGTGAAGTCGGGGTTGGCATTGGGGCCGTAGATGATGGTGGCCCCGGTGCGCTTGGCGAGGTCCACGTGGCCGCTCACAAAGTCAGCATGGAAGTGCGTCTCCAGCACGTACTTGATCATCGCGCCGCTCTTCTCGGCACGGTCGATGTAAGGTTGTGATTCACGCAGCGGGTCGATCACGGCCGCTTCGCCGTTGCTCTCGATGTAGTAGGCCCCTTGTGCGAGGCATCCGGTGTAGATCTGTTCGATTTTCATGTTCTGCTTCTTTTTCTGGATCGATGGGGCGCGAGATCTCGCGCCCGTACAACTTTATGCGCTCCCGTCTTCAGGCGAGCGCATAAAGTTCGCGTATGATGATATATGTGCCCATGGCCAGCACGAACCAGCCGAACGTCGGCCGGAGTTTCGCATTGCCCATGCGCTTGGAGAGTTGGCTCCCAAGAACGATGCCGATGATGGCCAGTGCCAAGAATGGCAGCAGGATCGTCGAATAGTCCGCCAAATGGACGCGCCGGTCGCCGAGGAAGCCGATGTACGAGTTCACGGTGATGAGGAGCAGCGAAGTGCCGATGGCGCGCTTCATGTCCACGCCGGCGAGCAGCACCAAGGAAGGGACGATGAGGAAACCGCCGCCCGCCCCGAGCACACCGGTGAGCAAGCCCACGAGGAGGCCGATGAGCAGCAGCGAGGGCAGGTGCCGCTTGCCGTTCGACCCGGGTGTTATGGATTTCCTTCCGCGGATCATCGACCATGCGGAGATCAGCATCACAATGGCGAACAAGCCGAGGATCGCGGTGCCCTTGCCGACTTCCACAGCACCCACATGGATCAAGGGGTCCGGCAAGGCAGGCACCAACCAGCGCCGGGTGATGAAGACGCTAAGGATGGAGGCCGCGCCGAACACCCCTGCCGTGCGCCACTCGATATTCCCCTGCTTGTGATGCGAGAATAAACCGGCAGCGCTGGTGGTCCCCACGATGAAGAGCGACAGACCCGTGGCCGTGACGGGATCTTGGCCGAACAGGTAAACGAGGATCGGCACGGTGAGGATCGAACCGCCACCGCCGAGCAGGCCGAGTGAAAGGCCCATGAGCACCGCTCCGGCATAACCGAGCAACTCCCAGCTCATACGTGTAAGCCGGATCGTTCGATCCGAATGCCGTGGTCCATCATCGCCCGCAAAACTACCGACCTGCACCGCACCCAACGGTGACAACTCATACCGTCCAGAAGAAGGCGCTCACAATACGGCAAGCAGTGCCGGGCCGAATTCCCGCGCCTGATAGCGGCGAAGACCTGGGATCGCCAGCAATTCGTCGATGTTCGTTGGCCGGGCCCTTCCCATGTCCAAAAGCAGTTGATTGGCCGCGATGATGCCGGGGCGCAGCTCATGGTCCAAGGCCAGCTTGTCCCGGACGGCCTTCATCCGCTTCACGGAGTCCTCCAATTTAGGGTCGCGGGGAAAGCGCTTGGGGCGCTCCATGCGCGGCCACTGCTCCTTGGGCGTGCTCATCCCTTTGTCGATCGCCGCGAGGATGTCCCTGCCGTACTTGTCAACTGTGGAAGGCCCTACCCCCTTCAGTTTGGACAATGCTTCGATCGAGGTCACCGGTTCTTTCGCCAGCGCGAGCATCACATCGTTCCCCAGGACCATGAACGAGGCACGGTCCAGTTGGGATGCCACGGAAACACGCCAATCCTGCAGCTCCTTCAGCACTGCCAATTCCCTTGGCTTCAGCGCCTTGGCCCCTTTGATCCGCAGGAAGCCCGGCGTATGGTCCTCCTTTTCCTGGAAGGGCACTTCGGTGAGCAGGCCGAATTCCTCCATGGCCCATTCCCAGCGCCCTTTCGCCATCAACTGTTCTGCCAAGCGGTCGCGCAGGGCGATCAAGTTGCGGGTGTCCATGGCGGCATAGTTGAGCATATCGCGGGTGAGCGGGCGCTTGCACCAATCCGCCTTCTGGAAGCGCTTGTCCAACTTGATGTCGAAGTACTTCAGCATCAACGACGCCAAGCCCAGTTCGGGTTCGTTGATCAGTTCCGCGGCGATCAGCGTGTCGAAGATCTTGCGGACGTGGAAGCCGTACATGCGCTTCAGCAACCGCAGGTCGAAATCGGCATCGTGGATCACGATCTCGTTGGACTCCGAGCCGAGGATGTCACCCAGCTTCGGCACTTCGTGCAGGGCCATGGGATCCAACAGCCAAGTATCGCTTCGGTCGGAAAGCTGGATCAGGCCGATGCGTTCATGGAACCGGTGGAAGCTGCTCGCCTCAGTGTCCAATGCGATGCAGGACTCGCTGACCAGCCTACCCATCAGGTCATTGAACGGGCCGGGGGTGGCTATGAGCGGGGCTTCCTCCATGTAGCCTGCAAAGGAAGGCATCCGAGGGCAAGTGGACAGTGCGATCCGACAGAAAAGATAACCCGCTGAGGCATAGGGACTGGTGATCGATGGCTGGTGATAAGTGATAGGTGATAGGACGACTGCCACTGCCAACTGCCACTGCCGTCTGCCAACTGTACCACTGCTGCTCCCGTTTCCAGTTTCAGCCTTCAACTTTCAGCTTTCAACACTACTTCACCACCTTGTCAATGTATTTGGAGTTCATGATGCCCAGCGCTCCCATGTAATTGAGACTGAAGGAGATAAGGTCTCCAACATGCAACTTGGCCTCGTTGTGGTCCAAGTCCAGCACGAGCATGTCCGAGCTGGCTTCGATGATGGTGACACCCTTGGTCAGCGGGGTCAGGTTTTTGGGATCCACGTCCAGCAGGCCGATGTCGATGATGGCGCGGAAGGCCGTCCGGCCGATGTCGCTTTCCTTCACTTCAGGCTTCACGCCGGCCACGTTGGTGCGCTGCTCGCCGGTAGGCGTCATGGGCTTTTCATAGAGCTCGATCACTTCCGCGTGCAGCTTGAAGACGTCGTTGCGCATGCCCTTGATCATCCCGTCGGTGAAGAGGTCCTTGCCGAAGAACAGCGCCTCGCCGATGCGGAAATGGTTCATGCCCTTGGGCAACTGCTTCTTCAACAGCAACGGTATGGTGACGCTGGTACCGCCGGTGATCCAAGGGATCTTCTTGTTGAACTTCGTCTCGATGAGCTGCTTGTACAGGCCAAGCTGGATCAGCTTGTCCTGCGTGGGCATGATGCCGTTGAGGCAGTTGAGGTTGGTGCCCAAGCCCACGATGGCGATGTTGGGAAGCTGGAACACCTGCGCGTAAAAATCCACCAAGCTGTCACCCATCACGCCTTCGCGGAGGTCGCCCATCTCCACCATGATGATCACCTTGTGGGTGCGGCCCTGCTTCACGGCCTCGGCGCTCAACGCCTTGATGGTGGAGAGGTCGCTGTTGAAGCTGACGTCGGCGAAGCGCACGAGGTTGGGAATGCCGCGCTTGGCGGGCGGTTTGATGTAGACGGTCTGCGAATTTGGCGCGAGTTTTTTCACCATGCGCAGGTTGCTGATGCGCGTATCATGGAACTCGTTCTCGCCCAGTGCCACCACTTCTTTGATGAACGTTTCGTTGCCGCAGAGCAGCTTGGTGACAATACCCCATTCAATACCGTTCTCCTTGAAGAGCTTGGACAGGAAGCGGTGGTTGTGCCGGAGCTTGTCGCGATAGAGTTCGAGGAAGGCCATATTCAAAGGTGTTTTTCCACCACCACGCGCGGGATGGAGTGAGGAAGCCGGGTCAACAGTTCATAGTTCAACTGGTCGCTGAGATCGCCGAAGGAGGCGACGCTGATGCTGTTGCCGTCCTGTGTGCCGATCAGCACGGCCTCATCGCCCTTCTCCACGCCCTCGATGCCGGTGACGTCCACGGTGATGCAGTTCATGTTCACGATGCCGCGCACGGGCGCCTTCCTGCCGCGGATCAATACATGGCCGGTGTTGCTGAGACTGCGCGAATAGCCGTAGGCATAGCCCATGGGGATGGTCGCGATGCGCGTTTCCTTCTGTGCCTGGAAATCGTTCCCGTAGCCCACGAAGCCGCCAGCGGGCACGGTGGACACGGACATCACCCGGCTCCACCAACGGATCACGCGCATCAGCGGGTCTTCGGTGAAGCCATGCGCTTTGGAGTAGCGGTCCCATGTCTCTTTGTTCGGCCAGAAGCCATAGTGCAGAATGCCCACGCGGGCCATGTCATACAAAGTGTCCGGCTCATTGAGGATGGCCGCCGAGCAGGCCAAGTGGCGAAGCCCGATTGACTGTCCGTGCAGCTCAGCGATGGCGATCGCTTCGCGGAACCGGGCCTTCTGGGCATCGATACGCAAGCGGTTGGCTTGGCTTTCCGCGCCCGCCAAATGCGAGCAGATACCCTTGATCTCGATCGCGTCCGAATGGCTGCGGCACCGCTCCAGCACGGCGGGAAGATCGCCGACGGTGAAGCCGGTACGGTGCATGCCGGTCTCTATTTCGATGTGTATCCGGGCGCTTTTGCCTTGTGCTTTGGCGGAATGAATAGCCTGTGAAAGCCGGTTCGACTCAAAGACATTGAAGGCAATGTCATGCTCCACGGCCCAGTCCAGCGCATTGCCGTCCGCGTCGCCCATGATGTAGATCTCCGCACCGTTCGTCAAGTGCTTCTTCAGCTCGTAGGCTTCCGAAGCGGAATACACCGCGAACATTTCCGCGCCCAAGCGTTGGGCCATGGCCGTGAACGTACCGATGCCATGGCCGTAAGCGTTGCCCTTCACCACGCTGCACAGTTTCGTGCCGGGTCCTATGACCTTGCGGATGAACGCCAAGTTATTCCGTAGCGCCTCTGCACTGAGCTCTATGGTGGAAACGTTGAACATCAGCCCTTCAGGAAGGAACGCACCGCCGTTTCGAAGAGTTCAACCCCGTGCGGGGTCAGCTCGTCGGGAAAATCGTAGTCCGGGTTGTGCAGCGCGGGCATGTCCTCTCCGGAGCCCAAGCCGAACATGCAGCCTTTGTATTTCGCGGTGAACAGCCCGAAGTCCTCGCCCCATTTGAACGGGTGGTCGCGACCGATCAATTCATGGCCGGTGGAGTTGACCGCTGCCTTCACCAGGTCTGCGGCGGCATCATCATTCTGGTTGGCCTTGAACGTGAAGCAATAGCTGATGTCCACGCCCAGCTTGTGCTTCTTCGCCACCTGACGGGAAAGGTCCTCGATGTCCTGTTCGAGCTTCTTCAGTTCGGCGTCGGTCCAGCAGCGGACGGTGAGGTGTACCTCGGCGCTTCCGGCGGAGATCCCATAGTCCTTGGTGCCGAGGTTGACATGCACCACCGTGACCACGCGCAGGCCGTCCTCCGTGGGCACGTTGTGTTGCAGTGCGAGCGCGCCGGTAAGGATCTCGGCCACAGCCAGTGCAGGATTGTTGCCATGCTCCGGCTCAGCGGCATGGGACGTGCGGCCTTCCAAAGCGATCACCATGCTGCTTACGCTGGCGGTGAATGCCCCTTTGCGCACCACGGTGCTGCCCAGCTTGTAGCCCGGTAGGTTGTGCAGCGCGAGCACGAGGTCGAAGTGCTTGTCCTGCATGCGCGGGTCCTTCAGCACGGCAGCGGCACCGGCGCCGTTCTCTTCCGCAGGTTGATAGAGTAAGTGGACACGTCCTTTTGCCGGCCTTTTCGCAGCAAGTTTTTCTGCCAGCCCGGTCAAGATCGTCGCATGCCCGTCGTGCCCGCACTTGTGCGATACGCCTTTGTTCACGGACTTGTGTCCGAAGGTGTTCACCTCCTGGATCGGTAAGGCGTCCAGCTCACAGCGCACCATCACCTGCGGACCTTTTCGTCCGTACCGAACGTGGCCAGGATGCCCGTGCCGCCCACTTCCGTCAGCAGTGCGTCCGGTTTCAGGGTATTCAGCACGGCGAGTACACGCTTGGCTGTCTCCTTCTCTTCACCGGAAATTTCCGGGTGCGCGTGCAGGTCGCGGCGGAAGGCTTTGAGGTCGATGGCGGTGCTCATTGCTGCAGGCGCATTTCAAGGTACTTATTGGTGAAGCCGAGCGATTCGTACAGCTTTTTGGCGGGATTGTCCGGCTCCACGTGCAGCGCGATGCCGCCGGTAGCCTTGTCGATGGCCGCCTGCATCAACTTCCGGCCGATGCCCTTGCCGCGTTGTGAAGCATCCACAGCGATGTAGACCAGGATGTTCTGCGGGATGTATCCGCCCATCTTCGTGTCGTTCACCACCACCGCGCCGATGATCTGGCCTTCATCCCGGCCGACCACCACGAAGCCGCCGCGTACGGGGTCGAGGGAATAAGTCATGGCCATGCGGATGTGCTCCTCAGGGTCGCCGAAGCGCTCCAAATGCTTCACCAGAAAAGAAGAAATGTCCTTGAGCGTGGCCTCGTCGGCCGGTTTCTCCGGGGTGTGGAGTTCAATGTTCATTGCGAAGAGGTGTCGGGACAGCCTGCAAGGTACTGGCGGGGAACAGGCGGTCGGTGATGAAAAAGAGGATCGCGGAAGTGGTGATCCCAAAAACGTTAGGGTCGAGCCCCAGCGGAAGGTCGATCGGCAGGTTGCCGAGCAGAATGGTGGTGAGGCCACCGCCGATCATGGCTGCCAAAGCCGCGTTGGCATTCCGTTTCCCAAGGAAGACGGCGGCGAGTAACGGCACCAACAAACCGCTCACCATGAAGGCGTATGAGGCAAGCATCAGGCTCAGCACGTTCTCCATGTTCGCTGCGATCACCATGGCCAAAATGCCCAAGGCCAGCGTGAGCACTTGCGAGAACCTCAGCACTTGTTCGGTGGTTTGCTCCTTCTTCCGCAAGCGGCCCACGATGTCGGTGAGCACGTTCCCGCTGGCGGCCATCAAGCAGCTGTCCGCTGTGCTGAGAATGGCGGAGAAGTAGGCCGCGAGCACGAGACCGAGGAATCCTACGGGCAGCACCGCGCGCAGCAAGAGGGGCAGGCCCAGCTCGGGGTCCATGGTGTTGACATCGCCGCCTATCAGGTGCACCAGCAGCCCTTGATCAGCGGCCACACGGCCCAGCAAGCCGAGCGCAACGCCCATGAAGGCCATCAGCGGCCACTCCAGGAAGCCCGCGATGTACCACGCTTTCTTGGCGGATCGCTCGCTGCGACTGGCATAGATCCGTTGGTAGAGCGTCATCCCCACGAACCAGATCGGCACGATGGTGACCATCCAATTGATGAGCGTTACCGGCCCCACGTTGGTCAGTGAAAGCTGCTCCGGCGTCACCGAGGCATGGATGCCTTCCCAACCGCCCACGGCATACCACGCCATCGGCAAGCCCACCAAGGAAAGCCCGGCGATGAGCACGATCCATTGCACCGTGTCCGTGTAGACTACTGCCTTCATGCCGCCCATCACCGTGTAGCCTACGATGATGGCGCCCATGATCAACAGCGCCGTGCCCATGTCCAGGCCGACAAAGGCGGAGGAGGCCAGCTTCGCCCCCGCCAGCAGCTGCGAGCTGGTAAAGCCCAAGTAGCCGATAGCGCAGATGATGCCGGCAACGAACGCGGCCCGGCCGTTGTAGTGGTGCCCGATGAGCTGCGGGAAAGTGAGGAACTTCTCGCGCCGGGCAAGGTCGTACACGCGCGGGATCAGGAACACCGCCGCAAGCCAAGCCCCGACCAGTCCAGTGAAAAGCATCCAAGCGCCGGAAAGGCCCATAACGAATCCAAGTCCGCCGAGGCCGATGGAGAAGCCGCCGCCAACGTCGGTGGCCACCACGCTAAGCCCGATGTGCCAATGGCCCATCCCCCGGCCGCCGACGAAGTAATCCTCCTGGTCCGTGTTCTTCCGCATGAAGTACACACCGATCGCCACAAGGGCGATCATGTAAACGATGAGGATGCTGGCGTCGATCCAATGCAAAAGCGGGGCAGAGGGGCTTTAAGTGTGAAAGGAACCAAAGGCCCGACTTGTGCCAAGCGACCGCCAAATTCAGGCCGTCATTCCGAGAATTGCGGCGCGAAGGTACTGAATACCGTTGAATTTGCTCGATAATTCATGACTGAAGCTTCTGTGAGGCTTGCCAGTGCTGAGGAATTAGCTTGACTTGGTTGTCAGTTGTTCGTTGTCGGTTGTCAGGACAGACACAGTGCTTTTTCGGTCTAGGCCATTCCGTTGTTTCCCAGCTCTAAGACAAGTTCACGAACAAATTGAAGCGCCACAGGCGTGGACCGATACGTATCGGACCGCGCACGCCATGCCTCCGGCACGCAAGCCGTGCCTTCGGCAGATAAACTCGCGCTGCAAGCGCGGACGGACAGTTGTCTCGTTTGATGCAGAACCAGCCACAGCGTACAGAACGCCGGGTCGCAAACCTGACAACTGAGAACTGACAACCGACAACTAAATGTACTTCTCCCCAATATCCTTCGTCAGCTCCTGCACGATGCCCTTGATCTTCTGCTCATCGTGCTTGCGACAGACGAGCAGCGCGTCGGGTGTGCTTACCACGATGAAGTCCTCCAGACCTTGCAGCACCACCAAGCGGTCGTCCTGCACGTGTACCATGTTGTCCTTGCCATCATAGACGCGCACGGTCTTGCTCGTGCCCGCGTTGGCGTTGGCATCCTTCGGGAGTTGGGAGTATAGGCTGCCCCAAGTTCCGAGGTCGCTCCAGCCGAAATCACCGGCCACCACGTATACGTTGTCCGCCTTTTCGAGGATCCCGTAGTCGATGCTGATGCTCTCGCAAGTCCCGTAGATCTTGGCGATGAACTCCGCTTCGTTGGGCGTACCGTATGCGTTTTCACCGGTACTGAAGAGCACTTCCATTTCAGGAAGGTGCTTTCTGAAGGCTTTCCGGATGCTGGCCAATGACCAGATGAAGATGCCGCTGTTCCAGAGGTATTCACCGCTGTCCAGGAATTGCTGCGCCTTGGCATGGTCGGGCTTTTCGGTGAAGTTTTTTACACGCTTCACTTCGGGCCTTTCCGCCGGGCCTTGGTCGCTGAACTGGATGTAGCCGTAACCGGTGTCGGGGCGGTCCGGCGTGATGCCCAGCGTTACTAAGCAATCCTCCACTACAGCCTGTTCCGAAGCGATCCTCAGCCGGGCCTGGAACTCCTTTTCATCCTTTACCAAATGGTCGCTGGGCGAGGTGATGATCAGCGCCTTCGGATCGCGTTTGGCGATGGCGTGGTTGGCATAGGCGATACAAGGCGCGGTGTTCCGGCGGTCCGGTTCCAACAGCACTTGTTCAGGCCTGAGGGCCGGCAGTTGCTCGTGGACCAATGGCGCGTATTGGGCATTGGTCACCACGTAGATGTTCTCCGCCGGGCAAACATCGAGAAAACGGTCGAAGGTCTGTTGGATCAGCGTGCGGCCATGACCAAGAAAATCAAGGAATTGCTTGGGATGCGCGGTGCGGCTCATCGGCCAGAAGCGGCTTCCGATACCTCCGGCCATGATGATGCAATAGGTATGCTTGTCTGTCATATCACGGTTTGAATGGCGGCGCTATGAGGCGCGACGCGAGGCCAAGGCATGCTCCAAATGCACCTCGGCGGTGGGGTCGATCAAATAGATGCGGCGGTTGTTGAGGCAGCGGCAGCGGAACCGCTTGCGCATTTGCCGTCCCTTGACGAAGATCTTTCCATTGAAGCGGAACACGGTATTATCTTCCAGTTCCTCGAGAAATGGCCGCGGTTCGCGGTCGTAGCGGCGGAGGACGCGCATGAGACCATGGTCCGTGCAACTGCTGCTCGGGGCGTCGTCCAAGTGCAACACAAGCATCCGCAGCACATCAGCGGGAAAGACCTCGCGGCTGAGGAGCGGGCGCATGAGGCGTTTATACTCGGCCTTCCATTCCGCACCGTGCGGTTCGTGCCGACGGTATTTCTGAAAGGTCGCATAGTGCGCGAACTCATGCACCAGAACGACCAGGAACGCAAAACGATTGAGGTCTTCGTTGACGGAGATCCGGTGCTGCAGCGTCCGCGTCGCCACCCGATAGTCACCCAGTTTGGTGCTACGGGGAGGACTGATGCGGACGAGCACGGGATTGCGGCGCAGCCAGTTTGCCACTACCGGCCACGCGGTGCGGGGCAGGTGGGCTTGGAGACGGAGGATATCAGTGGCTGCTGCCATCGTTCAGGTTCGCAAGATCGTTGTTCCTCTCCGTCAGGTCCACGCGCAGTTCATCCTTCTTTTCCTTCACCGGAACAGCGTTCCACTTCGGGCAGTCACAGCCGCGTTTGTGCTTCGGGGCAGCGCCATAACGAGGGTGCGAGGCGCAACCCATGAAGACCATCCATATCCCGATCATGAAAAAGGAAGTGCCAGTGTTGAATGATCGGGTTTGGGACATGCCGGGATGCGGGGGGCGGGGTTGGCAAAGTTAGCAGCCGCTCCATGTGGATGAAAGGTCCCCCTGAACATTTCGCGGAAGTTCGCATGCCCTACTTTAGCCGGTCTTTTTCCCCTCCATGGCGCTCCTTTTCCACATCGGCCGATATTTCATCCTCATGGGTGAGGTTTTCTCCAAGCCGGAGCGCCTCAGTATCTACTGGAAGCGCACTTTGGAGGAAATGGACCTACTGGGCGTCAGGAGTTTGGCTATCGTCGCATTACTCTCCCTCTTCATGGGGGCGGTGATCACGATCCAGACCAAGATGAACATCAATTCGCCCCTCATCCCCCAGTATGTGGTGGGGTTCACCGTTCGGCAAAGCTCCATTCTTGAGTTCAGTCCCACCATCATCTCCTTGATCTTGGCAGGCAAAGTGGGTTCCACGATAGCGGCGGAGATCGGCTCCATGCGCGTTCGGGAACAAATTGATGCGTTGGACATCATGGGGGTCAACTCCGCCGGCTACCTCATCCTCCCGAAGATCATCGCCACAGCCCTCATCAATCCTTTCCTGATCATCATCAGCATGTTCCTGAGCATCTTCGGGGGATGGATGGCCGGAACGCTCAGCGGGATCATCAGCTCGGATAATTACATCTTGGGCGTTCAATATGATTTCGACCCCTACAGCGTCACCTATGCCTTGATCAAGACAGTGGTCTTCGCCGTGATCATCGCCAGCGTTTCGGCCTACCAAGGGTATTACACGACCGGGGGCACGCGCGAGGTGGGTATCAGCAGCACCAAGGCGGTGGTCTATAGCGACGTGGTGATCCTGATCATGAACTACCTGCTCACCCAGTTACTCTTGCTATGATCGAGGTGCGACACCTGTACAAAAGCTTCGGTGCCGTAGAGGTGCTCCACGACATAAACGTCAAGTTTGCGAAAGGCAAGGTGAGCCAGATCATCGGCAAGAGCGGCAGCGGCAAGAGCGTACTGGCCAAGTGCATCATCGGTCTCTATGCGCCCACCAAGGGTGAAGTGCTCTACGACGGGAGGTGCTTTCAGGAAATGGACAAGGAAGCGAAGCGGCAACTGCGCCAGGAGATCGGCATGCTCTTCCAGAGCAGCGCGCTCTTCGACTCGCTCACCGTGCTGGAGAACGTGATGTTCCCCTTGCGGATGTTCGGCACCATGAGCGTAAGGGAAATGCTGGAACGGGCGCATTTCTGCCTCAAGCGGGTGAAGATCGAGGGCTCCGACAAGAAATTCCCGGCCGAGATCAGCGGTGGCATGCAGAAACGCGTGGGCATCGCCAGGGCCATCTCCATGAACCCGAAATACTTGTTCGTGGACGAGCCCAACAGCGGCCTGGACCCGCAGACCAGCATCGTGATCGATGAGCTGATCGAAGAGATCACGAAAGAATACAACACCACCACCGTGGTGATCACACATGACATGAACTCGGTGATGGGCATCGCGGACGAGATCTTCTTCATCAACGACAAGCAGTTGATGTGGCAGGGAACGCGCGATGAACTCCTAAAGAGCGACAACGCCGCGCTCAACGAGTTCATTTTCGCGGGCAGCCTGATGCGCGAGGTGCGCAAAGCCATTTCGTAGCACGGCCCGGCCCGGTTCAACTCCTCATTCCCCGCAGCTTACGCCGTGGCCTCCTCCTCGGCATAGGCCTCGATCGGTGGGCAACTACAGACCAGGTTCCGGTCACCGTACGCATTGTCCACACGACTTGAGGTAGGCCAATACTTTCCGGCCCGGATGCCTTGCACCGGGAATGCGGCCTGCTCCCTTCCGTAGCCGTGTTGCCAGCTATCGGAAATGACCTCGTCAGCGGTATGCGGCGCCATTTTCAGCGGGTTGTCGGCTTTGTCCAGTTTGCCTTCCACAATGTCCGCGATCTCCTGTCGGATGGCCGTCATGGCCTCCACGAAGCGGTCCAGTTCGGCCTTGCTCTCACTCTCGGTAGGTTCCACCATCAAGGTGCCCGCCACGGGGAAGCTCACCGTGGGCGCATGGAAGCCATAGTCCATTAATCGCTTGGCAATGTCCTCCACCTCCACGCCGGCAGTGCGCTTAAAGTCGCGGCAATCCAGGATCATTTCATGCGCCACCATGCCCACGTCGCCCTTATAGAGGATCGGATACTGGCCTGCCAACTTGGTCTTCAAGTAGTTGGCATTTAGGATCGCGTAGCGGGTAGCATCTGTGAGCCCCCGCTCGCCGAGCATCTTGATGTAGGCATAACTGATCAGCAGTATGAGCGCGCTACCCCATGGTGCCGAGCTCACCGCCGGGATGGCCTGTTCGCCGCCGGTCATCACCATGGAATGTCCCGGCAGGAAGGGCTTCAGCTTCTCGTTCACACAGATGGGTCCAACGCCGGGCCCGCCACCACCGTGCGGGATAGCGAAGGTCTTGTGCAGGTTCAGGTGGCACACATCGGCGTCCACTTCGCCAGGCGAGGTGAGGCCGGTCTGGGCGTTCATGTTGGCGCCGTCCATGTATACCAATCCTCCGTTGGCATGCACCGTGCCAATGATCTCCTTGATCGCCGCCTCATAGACGCCGTGCGTGCTGGGGTAGGTGATCATCAGGCAGGCCAAGTTGTCTTTGTACTGTTCGGCTTTGGCCTTCAGGTCGGCCACGTCCACCTGCCCGCGGGCATCGGCCTTCACCACCACCACCTTCATGCCGGCCATCACGGCGCTGGCCGGGTTGGTGCCGTGCGCACTGCTGGGGATCAAGGCGATATCCCGTTTCGTGTCGCCTTTGGCGTGATGATAGGCCCGTATCGTCAACAGCCCTGCGTATTCGCCCTGTGCGCCACTGTTGGGCTGCAGGCTGGTCGCGGCCAAGCCGGTGCATTTGGCCAGCAATTGCTCCAGTTCCTTCACCAAAACTTGATACCCGCCTGCCTGCGCCACCGGGGCGAAAGGATGCAGGCCCGCCCATTCCGGCCACATCAACGGGATCAGGGTGGTGGCCGCATTCAACTTCATCGTGCAACTGCCCAAGGGGATCATGCCATGCACCAGCGAGTAGTCCTTGTTCTCCAAGCGCTTCAGGTAGCGCATCAGCTCCGTTTCCGTGTGGTAGCTGTTGAAGACAGGGTGCGTGAGGAACGGGGTTCCGCGCTTCAACGCGACAGGGATCGCTTCGTGTGCGCCGTTCTCACCGGGAGCCTCAGTAGCTTTTTTTCCGGCTGCTTCGGCCAGAGCGGCCAGCAGGTCCTTCACATCAGCGTCGCGCACGGTCTCGTCCAGCGCAATGCCGACCAGATCGCCGCGATAGCTCAGGTTGATGCTGCGAGCCTCCATGGCCTTGCGCACCTGATCCCCGGAAACGTCGGCGGGCAGAGCGAAGGTGAGCGTATCGAAATAGGTGCTGTTCTTCAGGCCGTAGCCCAAGCCCTTGGCACCATGGGCCAATTGCCCAGCAAAGCCGTGGATCCGCTTGGCCATTTCCATCAATCCTTCCGGGCCGTGGTACAATGCGTAGGAGGAGGCCATCACAGCCAACAGTGCTTGCGCCGTGCAGATGTTGCTGGTGGCCTTGTCGCGGCGGATGTGCTGCTCGCGCGTCTGCAAGGCCATGCGCAGGGCAGCCTTCCCGCGGCGGTCCTTGCTCACGCCGATGATGCGGCCGGGGATCAAGCGTTTGAACTCCTCCGTGGTGCTGAAGAACGCGGCATGTGGGCCACCATAGCCCATCGGCACGCCGAAGCGTTGGCTGTTGCCTACACAAACGTCCGCACCCCATTCACCGGGAGGCGCAAGGAGGGTGAGCGCCAGCAGATCCGTGCAAACGGCCACCTTCACGCCTCGTTCCTTAAGTCCGGCCAAGAATTGGCGATGGTCGCCCACGGAACCGTCCATGGCCGGATATTGTAGCGCGATGCCGAAGCAATGGTCCGGTATTGCATCCGTCTGCACGTTCCCGAGCACCAGCTCGATGCCCAGTGGCTCGGCACGGGTGCGCAGCACGTCGATGCTCTGCGGGGCAAGGCCGGCGTCCACGAAGAAGCCCTTGCGGTGCTGGTGCTCCTTGACCAGCTCGTGGTGGAACATCAGCATGGCCTCGGCGATGGCGGTGCCCTCGTCCAGCAGGGAAGCATTGGCGATCGGCAGGCCCGTGAGGTCGGCCACCATGGTCTGGAAATTCAGGAGTGCCTCCAGGCGCCCTTGGCTGATCTCCGCTTGGTAGGGCGTGTAGGCCGTGTACCATCCGGGGTTCTCGAATACGTTCCGGCGGATGACCGAAGGCGTGATGGTGCCGCTGTAACCTAAGCCGATGTAGCTGCGGGAAAGTTTGTTCTTCGCGCCCAGCTCACGCATGTGCTCCAACAGCTCGCGCTCGCTCAGCGCCTCGCCGATGCCCATGGGCGCGCTGCTCCGGATGCTGTCCGGCAGCGTGCGCTCCACGAGCGCATCCAAGGAAGGTTGACCGATGGCTTCGAGCATTTCGGAGAGCTCGCGAGCGTCCGGTCCGATGTGGCGTTCCTGATAGGAGTTGAGGGACATGATGGAGGTGTGCTAAAAATGGGCCGCAAAGATACTTGGCCGGGTGGTTGACGATTGACGACCGTCAACTCGCAATGGACAAAAAACGAGGTTGTGTTGGACGGGATAAGTGATAGATCCCGGGCTGATGACCCGAACGGGACATGATTACAGGATTTACGGGATCTGAACTTGTGGAACGGCGGAGCCGCCACAGGCAGTCCTATGATCGGGATAGACGCAACAGCAGAGGGCGGTCCTCGATGCAATTCTTAAGAAAGGCAACATAGCGCTTCTGTTTCTCCTCGCTCAAACGTTCAAAGTCATTCAAATAATCCAGCACCTCTTGCTGAATCCCATCAGGAGCCGTTTCGAGCTTCTTGATGACCTCGGCTTGCAATTGTTCGCCCGTCATTGCCGATCAAAAGTAAGGCTGCCTCAGGGTTCCTTGGAGTAGACCACTGAAGGAGCAGAACACCTACCCCCCGCTCACCATCTTCGCCGGGTCCACCCAGGTGTCGAAGTCCTCGGCGGTGACGTAGCCCAAGGTGAGCGCGGCCTGCTTCAGCGTGGTGCCCTCCTTGTGCGCTTTGTTCGCGATCTCGGCGCTCTTGTAGTAGCCGATGTGCGTGTTCAGTGCCGTGACGAGCATCAAGGAGTTCTCCAGGTGCTGCTTCAGCACGGGCTTGTTGGGCAGCAGCCCTTTCGCGCAGTGGTCGTTGAAGCTCATGCAGGCATCACCGAGCAGGTGCGCGCTTTGCAGCACGTTCGCGGCGATCACCGGCTTGAAGACGTTCAGCTCGAACTGGCCTTGCATTCCGCCGATGCTCACGGCCACATCGTTGCCGATCACCTGTGCGCACACCATGGTGAGCGCCTCGGGCTGGGTGGGGTTCACCTTGCCGGGCATGATGGAGGAGCCGGGCTCGTTGTCCGGGATAATGATCTCGCCGATGCCGGCCCGGGGACCGCTGCTGAGCATGCGCACGTCATTGCCGATCTTGTTCAGTGAAACGGCCAAGCGCTTGAAGGCGCCGCTGAGTTCCACCATCGCATCGTGTGCGGCCAAGGCCTCGAACTTGTTCGGCGCGGTGACGAACGGCAGGCCGGTGAGCTCCGCGATCTTCTTCGCCACCAGCACGCTGTAACCCTTCGGCGCATTCAGGCCCGTGCCGACGGCTGTCCCGCCCAGCGCTAGCTCACAGATCATCCCCAGCGCGTTCTCCACTGCGCGGATGCCGTTGTCCAACTGCTGCACGTAGCCGCTGATCTCCTGTCCCAGCGTGAGCGGTGTGGCGTCCATGAAGTGCGTGCGGCCCGTCTTCACGATGTCCTTGAAGTCGTTGCTCTTCTTGGCCAGCGTGTCACGGAGCTTCTTTACCCCGGGCAGCGTCACCTTGGCGGCGGCGGTGTAGGCCGCGATGTGCATGGCCGTGGGAAAAGTGTCGTTGCTGCTCTGGCTCTTGTTCACGTCGTCGTTGGCCTTGAGCACTTTCTCGGCGTCGTTGAGCTTGCCGCCCTGCATGACGTGCCCGCGGTTGGCCACAACTTCGTTGACGTTCATATTGCTCTGGGTACCGCTGCCGGTCTGCCAGATCACCAACGGGAACTGGTCGTCCAGCTTGCTGGCGAGGATCTCGTCGCAGACCTTACCGATCAGGTCGCACTTCTCCTGGGGAAGTTTGCCCAGTTCGAGGTTTGCCAGCGCGGCGGCCTTCTTCAGGTAGGCGAAGGCGTGGATGATCTCCTTCGGCATGCTGCCCGGCGGCCCGATCTTGAAGTTGTTGCGGCTGCGCTCGGTCTGTGCGCCCCAGTATTTGTCGGCGGGCACTTTTACCTCGCCCATCGTGTCTTTTTCTAAGCGGTAGTCCATGGTTTTTTCTGTTGGGGCGATAAATCTCCCGTCTTTACTTGATGAGTTCCTCTACGTTTCCCATTGGCCTTCCAATAACGGCCTTGTGTCCTTTTACCACTACGGGCCGTTCCATCAGCACGGGGTTTTCGTGCATAACACGGATCCACTCGTGTTCATTCAACTCAAGGCCCTTGTACTTTTCCTTGAAAAGCGCTTCGCCCTTGCGCACCAGATCCACCGCCGGAAGGCCGAGCTGCATCACCAGCAGTTCCAGCTCCTTTCGCGTCGGCGTGTCCTTAAGGTATTCCACCACTTTGGGGGTGATGCCGTTGTCCTTCAGCAGGGCGAGCGCTTCACGGCTCTTGGAGCAGCGGGGATTGTGGTAGATGGTCCAGTCAGACATGGTGGATGGATGGAACGCAGATGAAGCTGAAAGAGCGGATTTACGCGGATCTGAGGTTATCCGTGATTGGCGAATGGTGATTGGCGAATGGTGATTGGTGATTGGACGGCTGCCGACCCATGACTCACGACTTCAGAATTCCCGACTCAGAACTGCCAATGTGGCTACGCCTGACAACTGACAACGAACAACTGACAACTGCACCATTCCGTCAAGCAACTTTCTGGCTTTGTCCGTTCTGCATCAACCACGCTTTGAGGAATTCATCGATCTCGCCGTTCAGCACATCATCCACACTGCTGGTCTCGTAGCTGGTGCGCACATCCTTCACCAACTTGTACGGTTGAAGGACGTAGTTGCGGATCTGGCTGCCCCACTCGATCTTCTTCTTTCCCGCTTCGATCTCGCTGCGTTTGTTCCTTCGGCGCTCCAATTCGGCTTCGTAGAGCTGGCTCTTCAGCAATTGCAGCGCCTTTGTCTTGTTGTCCAACTGGCTGCGCGTCTCGGTGTTCTCGATGATGATGCCCGTGGGCGCGTGGCGCAGGCGTACGCCGGTCTCCACCTTGTTCACGTTCTGGCCACCTGCGCCGCCGCTGCGGAAAGTGTCCCAAGAGATGTCCGCCGGATTGATGTCGATGTCGATGCTTTCGTCCACCAAGGGGAATACGTACACGCTGACGAAGCTGGTGTGGCGCCGGGCCTGGCTATCGAAGGGGCTGATGCGCACCAAGCGATGCACGCCGTTCTCGCTCTTCAACATGCCAAAAGCGAACTCGCCGTCCACTTCCATGGTGGCCTGCTTGATGCCTGCGGCTTCGCCGTCCTGGTAGTCGAGGATCTTCACTTGATAACCGCTCTTCTCCGCGTACATGCGGTACATGCGCAGCAGCATCAGGGCCCAATCGTTGCTCTCGGTGCCGCCCGCGCCGCTGGTGATCTGCACCACCGCGCTCAATGGGTCTTCCTCGGCGCTGAGCATGTTCTTGAACTCCAGCTCCTCCAAGGCATCCGACGCTTTTTTGAACTGCATTTCCAGCTCGTCCTCGCTCGCTTCCTTGGCCTTGAAGAACTCGTAGGTCACGCCCGCATCGTCCACTTCACGCTTCACATTTTCGTACATCACCACCCAACGCTTAAGCTCGCGGATCTTGTGCATCACCCCCTGCGCCTTCTTCTGGTCGTTCCAGAAATCCGGGTCGAGGGTGTACTTCTCCTCTTCCAGGATGCGTCCCCGCTTGTCCTCGATCTCCAAGTAGCCCTTCAGTGCTTCCAGACGCTCGGCGAGGTCGGTGATCTTGTCGATGGTGATCATGGTGCGGGAAAGCCCGGTTCTTTCGGGCCGCGAAGGTACTGCGCGTGCAACGCTTCGGAAAAGATGAATTCAACCCCGTTCGGAACGCAAAGCCTCCAACGCCGCCCCGATCTCATCCACCGAAAAGCCCTTGCCCATAAAGTGCCGGACCAATTTTCCTTTCCGGATGAACGGCTCCTCGTGCTTCAGCTTTTCCCAGCGCTTGGCCGCGGCCACTTGCAACTGGTCCGATGCCTCTTCGCCATCGATCGCCTTCAAGCCAAGTGTGATGCAGGCTTCCGAAACACGCTTCCCCTTCAAGGCCTGTTCGATCTTCCGTAGGCCCCAACCCTTCTGCCTGCTTTTACTCACGGCGTAGTGCTCCGCGAAACGGGCCTCGTTCAAAAAACCTTCACCGATGAGCTGCGCGATGATCTGTTCCACCTGCTCTTGATGCCCACCCCACGAATAGGCCTTGTCCCGCACTTCCTGCTGGCAACGCTCTTGGCGGGCGCAATAGGCGCGGGCTTTGGCCAAGAGTTCGGGTTCGGAGAATTGATGGTCAGCCATATGCCGCTAGCTTCAAGCCACAAGCTTACCCACCGGAGGTCTAACAGCACGAACCCAAGCTTGTGGCTTGCAGCTTATGGCTTGAAGATTGAGTTCAAAGAAGATCAAACAGCCACCTCCTTCCCCTCGCCGTCAAAGACGTGGAACTCGAGGTAGCGGCTGGAGCCCTGTGGCACCACCTTCACCCATTTCTTCCAACGCCACCACCACTTTTGTTGGATGCTGGGCAGGCCCTTGGTGAAGTAGGCCGCAACGAACGGATGCACATGAAGGCTCACGCCGCTCATGTCCTTTTCCGAGATCAGGTAGTTGAGGCCGTTCTCGATCTCGTCGATGATGAGCACGGGTGCGCTCACCTCGCCGGTGCCGCCGCAGGTGGGGCAGCTCTCGCTGGTGTCGATCTCGGTCTCGGGGCGCACGCGTTGGCGCGTCATTTCGATCACCCCGAATTTGCTCGGCGGAAGTACGTTGTGTTTGGCCTTGTCGTCGGCCATGGCGTCCTTCAATTCCTTGTGGAGCGTGCGGCGGTTATCGGCCTCATAAAGGTCGATGAAGTCCACGCAGATGATGCCGCCCATATCGCGCAGGCGCAGCAGGCGTGCGATCTCGCGTGCCGCTTCCACGTTGATCTCCAGCGCGTTGACCTCCTGGGTGTTGCGCCCGCCTTTGCGGCTGCCACTGTTGACGTCCACCACGTGCATGGCCTCGGTCTTCTCCACGATGAGGTAGCCGCCGCTGGGCAGCATCACCTGCCTGCCGAAAGCCTGCTTGATCTGCTTGTTGATGCCGTAGTTGTCGAAGATGTCGAGCTTGCCCTTGTAGTGCTTTACGATGTCCTTCTTCTCCGGTGCGGTGCGCTCGATGGTGTCCTTCACTTCCTCGTAGAGCAGCTCGTCGTCCACGATAATACTGGTGAAGTCCTTGTTGAGCACGTCGCGGAGGACGGCGCTGGTGCGGTCGATCTCACCGAGCACCTTCTTGGGCGGTATGGCATTGTGCAGGTTGCGGAACATCTCGTCCCAGCGCTGCATCAATGTCTTCAGGTCGGCCTCGAGGTCCTCGGTGGCCTTGCCTTCCGCGTTGGTGCGGATGATAATGCCGAAATTCTTCGGGCGGATGGCCTGCATCAGGGCCTTGAGGCGCTTGCGCTCGGTCTCGTCGGTAAGGCGGCTGCTGATGCTGACCTTGTTGATGAAAGGCACCAGCACCATGTAGCGCCCTGCGAGGGTCACTTCCGCGGTAAGGCGCGGGCCCTTGGTGCTGATCGGCTCCTTTGCTATCTGCACCAGGATGCTCTGGCTGGCGCTGAGCACTTCGGACAGTTTGCCGTCCTTGGTGATGTCCACTTCGGGTTTCCAACCTTCCAGCAGGGAGGTCTTCACCGTACCACTGACGGCGCCCTTGGCGAACTTATAGCTGTTGCGGTACTGCGGGCCGAGGTCGAAGTAGTGCAGGAAAGCGTCCTTCTCGTGCCCAACGTCCACGAAGGCCGCGTTGAGGCCGGGGGCCACTTTGCGCACCTTGGCCAAGTAAATGTCGCCTACGGCAAAGCCCCGCTCCGTCCGCTCGCGGTGAAGCTCCATGAGGAGCTTGTCGCGCAGGACGGCGATGGCTACTTCGCTCCCTTGGGAGCGGATGATCAGATCTACGCTCACGGGAAAAAGGGGTAAGGTTGCGCGCCTCTTGGCGCAAAATGCCCGAACGGCGGACCGCGTCCCGCCAAATGCGGAACGGGGCCATGCCGGGCGTCAACGCCTACCGGTTCTTCTTCTTGTGACGGTTCTTGCGCAAGCGCTTCTTCCGCTTGTGGGTGGACATCTTATGTCGCTTCCTTTTCTTACCGCAGGGCATATGTGCTCAGTGTTGGTGCTTGTTCTTGATATCGGCGATGAACCGGTCGGCCCCGTTGATCAGGGCGGTATCGGTCACTAAAGTCTTGTAGGTCTCCAAAGCCGCGAGGGCCTTGTCGGTGCTGTCTAATGAGGCGTAGGCCTGGCCTAAGTAGGCATAGGCGTCCGGATACTCTTTGCCGTCCAGCTCGATGGTCTTCCGGAAGCGCTCCATGGCCTTGTCGTACTGGCCGGTCTGCCAGCTGAAGAGGCCCAGATGGTACTGCGCCTCCACGTTGTCCGGCTCCTCGTCGGCCAGCGCTTTCAGCTTCAGGATTGTCTGCATGGGCGGCTTGCCTGCGGCCAGTTCGCTGAGGATGGCGGAGACCTTGGGGTTCTTGCTGGTCATCGCTTCGCGCGGGCCGTCAGCGGTGGGGGTGGAACCGCTGTTGGGGTCCTCGCTCACACGGGCACTGGTGGCGTCGGCGGCATTCTTGGCGGCAGCTTCGGAAGGTGTGCGCGGGGCCATGGCGAGAAGCGCCACCACCAGTGCGGCGGCAACGATCATTAGCCAATGGTTGCGCTTCAATCCCATTAGGCAGGCTGCTTGACGCGGTTCTTTACCTTGTCCACGAAGACGTCCGCCGGCTTGAAGAAGGGGATGTCGTGGGCAGGGATGATGATGGTGGTGTTGTTCTTCAGGATGCGCCCGGTCTTCTGTGCGCGGTGCTTCACCAGAAAGCTGCCGAAGCCGCGCAGGTGCACGTCCTCACCGCCTTCCAAGGTGTTCTTCACCTGGTCCATGAACGCCTCGATGGTATTGAGCACCACCTCGCGCTCGATGCCTGTCTTACCGCTTATGGATGCCACCAGTTCCGCCTTCGTCATTCGGTCCTTCCTTTTTTCGGGCTGCGAAGATAACGCTCTTTTCGATCCGCACCGCATCTTTGTCACTGGATGTCAAGTCGTTCGTGGTTTTCAAAGCTCCTTCTGCCGTGGTACCGGGAAAACCACCGCCCCCTGCCTTGGCGGGGGACGAAGGACCCGTACCTCATCTGGCTCAGCGAGGTGATGCTCCAGCAAACGCGCGTGGACCAAGGGCTTGGCTACTATTTGCGCTTCACCGAGCGCTGGCCAACCGTGGCGAAGTTGGCCGCCGCGCATGAGAACGAGGTGCTGAAGGTGTGGCAAGGCTTGGGCTACTACAGCCGCGCCCGCAACCTGCTGAAGGCCGCCCGGCAGGTGATGGAAGAACACGGCGGAAAATTCCCCGACAACCATGAGGGCCTGCTGAAGCTGAAAGGCGTGGGCGACTACACTGCGGCAGCGATCGCTTCCATCTGCTTCCACCGGCCCGAAGCCGTGGTCGATGGCAACGTGTTCCGCGTGCTGGCCCGCTCCTTTGGCATCGACACACCAATTGACAGCACCGCCGGGCGAAAACAGTTCAAGGAATTGGCCACGGAACTGTTAGACGCGAAGCATCCCGGCGACCACAACCAAGCGGTGATGGAACTGGGGGCCACGGTCTGCACGCCCAAAAGCCCGGACTGCATGCATTGCCCGCTACAGGCGCAGTGCGTCGCCTTTGCCACGGGAACCATTGCATCGCTTCCGGTGAAGCAGGGTAAGACGAAGACCCGAAACCGCTTCTTCAACTACCTGCACATCGCCGCAGGGAACGGGATCACATGCGGCAGCGCAATGGCAAGGACATCTGGACCGGGTTGTATGAGCTTCCGCTGCTCGAAAGCGAAAAGCCACTGACAAAACGCTCGTTGGAAACGGCGCTGCGCAAGAACTTCGGGCAGGGATGGACCAGAACCGACAGTAGTGAAGCCGCCCGGCATGTGCTGAGCCATCAGGTGATCCATGCTGTTTTTTGGACCGTGGCTCCGCCGAAGGCATTCGCGCCGCCGGAAGATTGGGAACGTGTTCCGTTGAAGGAAATGGACGGGCTGGCGGTGCCTCGATTGATCGAGCGGTGGATGGCGAAGGAACAGAACCCTGAATAAAAACAGATCTGGAATTGAGCTGGTCGAACGACAAAAGCAAGCCGTCAGATTCCGACCACCGTTGTGTAAAAGAGGCACAATTCTGTACCTTCAGCCATTCCATCCGAAAATCACAAGGGCAAACCATGTATCGTAAAATCCTGTTGGTGACTTTCTTGATCGGCTTAGGCGGAACAGGCCAAGCCCAACTTCGCAATTCCAACTTGGTGTTCGGAAGTGGCGTGTGGCTCAACATCGGTCCCGAAACCGTGATCTCGGAACTGATGCCCGATACGGTGTCCCAGCGCAACGCCTGCATCAGCGACACGGCCGGGCAGTTTTTGCTGCTTGCCGATGACTTCGGCATCCGTAACGCCATCTTCGAAACCGTTCAAGGAGGTTCGGTGAACGACTTGGCGTGGAATGTTCCGGCTGGCAACTACTTGATCCTGCCCGTGCCGGGATCGATCGACCATTATGCCGTCTTCATCAATGAGCTACCGCCCAGCGCGCGGGCTGGATTCGTAGAAGTTGATATGGGTGCGAACTCCGGTGCGGGGGCCGTGATCGGGAACGGTACCACTTGGTTCATGGAACATACGACCGCAAAGATCAGTGCCACCATGGACGCGACCGGAACCGGGTATTGGGTGGTGCTGCACACGGACGATGATGATGCCTTTCACGCATTCCATTTGTCGGGAACAGGGCTTGATCCTGATCCCGTGACCTCTCAGGTCGGCACCACCTATCTGCCCTCTACTTTCCCAAAGGACAATTTGGATCGAAGGGGCCAGATGACCTTCTCGCTTCAAGGGGACCGGCTTGGAGTCGTCAAGAATGACGTGTCAATTGATACCAGCAAGATCGAACTCTTCAACTTCGACACAGGCACCGGCGTGATTCAATTCTGGACCGAGATCGGGATGGCCTTAGGCATCGACAATGATGGAACCCCCTTCCCGGCCATTTATTCACGGGCAAAGGGGCTGAATTTCGACAACTCAGGTCAATTTCTTTATATCAATCTATTGGACACTGTAGAACCGTTCGTGGACGAGGGTATTGTGCAGCTCGACCTGACCGCCACCCCACCGGACAGCTTATGGAGCCAGTCAGCAACATTTACCGGCTTTGGACCAACCCAGCCAAATTCTTATGACAGCCGCTACGGCTCCAACTTCACCGTGGACGCCTTTGGCTTTCTTCTTGCCCACCCTTGGTACCCCCCGAACCCGGGCTACCAAACTCAATTATTGGAACGGGAATTCCTTCCTCTGGGCGGCTTTGGCAACTACCAATACCCGCAGAGCAAGGTTATGGGCGGCTTTCCCTCTCCTTGTAAGCGTTACTTAGACAGCGCCCCCCTGGCCACAGGAATATGTGAGGCCCACACTATTGTGGCGATCGGTCTACGACCAAATCCCATGATCGACCGTGCAGCCTTGGTGTTCAACGGCACCGCCCGCCCGGAACGTGTGATCTGGCGCGATGCCTTGGGCCGTATGGTCCGGCGATCTGCGGTCGGGCAGGTCGGTCCTACCTACACCCTGGAGCGGGAGGGATTGCCAGCCGGGCTGTACATGGTGGAGGTATTGGGAAAGAAGGGAACGCTTGGCGTGGTGAAGGTGATCTGCGAGTAGGGCCTGGTTTCCGCGATCATTCCACTAAGCGGTCCCTATCTTCGCAAACCCAACTACCCAAGCAATGAGCGGCGTGAACAAAGTGATCCTGATCGGCAACCTCGGCGCCGACCCTGAAGTGCGGCACCTCCAGAATGATGTGACCGTGGCCAACTTCAACCTCGCCACCAGCGAGACTTACAAGGACCGCCAGACCGGCGAAAAGCGCGAGCAGACCGAATGGCACCGCGTGGTGGTGTGGCGCGGCTTGGCCGAAGTGGTGGAGAAATACGTGAAGAAGGGCAGCAAGGTCTACGTGGAAGGCAAGCTGCGCACCCGCAAATGGGAGAAGGACGGCATCGAGCGCTACACCACCGAGATCATGGCGGATAACCTCACGATGTTGGACAGTAAGCCCTCCTATGACGGCCCGCCACAAGCGTCGGCACCACGTCCCGCACAGGCGACGCAGTCCGCCCCTGTAACGGCCGACCCGGGCGCCGATGATGATGACCTTCCTTTCTGAGCTTTGAGACGACGAAGCCGACCTCTCCGGCCGCAGGTACAGCCTGCGGCGCACCCTGAACGGTCCCTGCATTGATGGGGAACTTCGATCCGACCACCCTTGCCGCTTTGATCGGCATTGTGCTGCTTCTGGCCGTCTCAGCGCTCACCGCCGCCAGCGAGGTGGCCTTGTTCTCGCTGAACGCCACCCACATGCGCGACCTCAAGGATCGCGGCGGGACCAGCGGCGCGAATGTGCTGGAGCTGCTTTCCAAGCCCCGCAGGTTGCTTGCGACCATCCTGGTGATGAACAACTTCGCCAACATCGGCGTCACCGTGTTGTCCACCATTGCCGTGGCAGGCCTCTTCGACCTGACGGTCATGGGAGACAGGCTCGTCTTCATCATCCAAGTGATCGCCGTTACCGCCGTGATCCTGTTGCTCGGCGAGGTGTTGCCGAAGGTGTATGCCACCAGCCACCCGATGCGTGTGGCGCAGTTCTTCAGCACCCCCCTGCTGGGCCTGCGCTTCTTCTGGACACCGGTCACCAAACTCCTGCTCAGTACCACCACGGTGATCGAAAAGCGCTACAAGAAACGCGCGAAGAACGTGGACGCCGAATCCTTGGGCCATGCGCTGGAACTGACGACCGACGCCAGCACCACGGCCGAGGAGCAACGTATACTCAGCGGCATCGTGAAGTTCGGCAACATCGAGGCCCGGCAGGTCATGCGCGCCCGCACCGAGATGACCGCCTTCAACAAGGAGATCAGCTTCAAGGACCTGCTGGACGCCATCATTGCCAGCGGTTTTTCCCGCGTGCCCGTGTATGAAGAGACCGCCGATCACGTGGTGGGCGTGCTCTACATCAAGGACGTGCTGCCGCACATCGCGGCCGTGGACTTCGATTGGAACACATTGCTGCGGCCCGCCTATTTCGTGCCCGAGAACAAGAAGCTGGACGAGCTGCTGAAGGAATTCCAGAAAAAGCACGTCCACTTGGCCATTGTGGTGGACGAGTACGGCGGCACCAGCGGGATCATCACCTTGGAGGATGTGATCGAGGAGATCGTGGGTGACATCACGGACGAGTATGATGACGTGGACTTGATCTACAGCAAGCTGGACGACCAGACGTATGTCTTCGAGGGCAAGGCACCGCTCACCGACATGTACCGCATCCTCGAGATCGACGGCAAACTCTTCGAGGAGCACAAAGGGGATAGCGAGACCCTGGGCGGCTTTGTGCTGGAGCTTACCGGAAAGATCCCCCAAAAAGGCGAGCGCGTCACCCTGCACAATTTCGATTTCACGGTGGAGAGCGCTGACAACAAGCGGGTACGGCGGGTGAAGGTCCATATTCGGAATGAAGCGGTTTAGGGCGGGCCCGGTTGTCAGTTATCAGTTGTCGGTTGTCAGGCGGGCGATTGAGCTGCCTGCTGCTCTTGGCTTCGTGTTCCTGATCGTTCTTGCTTCCGGGTGTTCTGACGACGCTATTCCCAAGCCGCGCGGTTACTTCCGCATTGATCTGCCAGTGGACAGCACCAACACCGTTGCGAGCAATTGCCCGTTCACCGCGGAAGTTCCCGTGTATGCCCACCTGATGAAAGGCGCCGGCACGGGCGATGGGGATGGCACGGTCTGCTGGACGGACCTGCTCTTCCCCGGCCAACGCGCGGCCGTTCACATGACCTGGCGCAGCGTCCACGGCGACCTTCCGGAACTGATCAACGACGCGCACGAGTTCAAGGCAAAGCACGAGTCCATGGCCACGCGGATCAGGGCCGAGGAAGTACTTCGGGACAGCGCCCGTGTGTTCGGGACGATCTTCGACGTGGACGGCAACGTGGCCAGCCCGATGGTGTTCTACCTCACCGACAGCACTTCGAACTTCCTGTACGGCGCGCTCTACTTCGACGTGCGGCCCAACTCGGACTCACTAGCTCCCGTGACCGAGCGCATCCGGGCGGACATCCGCCGCTTCGCGCACACCCTCCACTGGGGCGGCCAAGCCGGTGTGGTGAAGGACGTTCAGCAAAGCGGTAAGTAGCAGCAGCGCGCCCAATTGGTGCATGACGCCCAAGGGCAGCCACACCTGCGTCACCAGCGTGAGCACCCCCAAGGTGAACTGCACCAGCATCACACCGTAGAGCCAGCGATCACCTCCCTTCAGCGCGGTGTTCTTCCGGTTGGCATAGCCGAACCAGGTGATCGCGATCATCACCACCCAGGCGAAGTTGCGGTGGATGAACTGGACGCCGTCCTTGTGATCGGTGAAGTCCTTCCAAAGGCTGCCGAACGCGGTGACGTTCTCCGGCATGAACTCGCCGTTCATCAAGGGCCAGGTGTTATAGATCCGGCCCGCATCGAGGCCCGCAGTGAAAGCACCGTAGATGATCTGCAGTGCGACGATCGCCAACAGCCAGCGCGACCACTTTCCTGCGGAAGTGCCGTCGCTGACGTAACCGCGCCGACCACGGTGGATGTCGAAGATGGTCCAGAGCACGAGGCTGTATATGGTGAACGCGGCACAGAGGTGGATCGCCAGACGGTAGTGGCTCACGTCCGGGTTGTCCTGCAAGCCGCTGGCCACCATGAACCAGCCCAACGCACCCACCAGCCCGCCGCCGATGAGGATGCTCCAGCCGCGCTTCATCAGCCAGCCCTTCAGCAGGCCCTTCCGCCAGAAAATGACGAAGGGCACGAAGAACACGAGGCCCATCAAGCGGCCCCAGTTGCGATGCAGGAATTCCCAGAAGAAGATCCCCTTGAAATCACTCAGCGTCATGTGCTGGTTGATCAAGGTGTACTCCGGGATCAGCTTGTACTTCTCAAAAGCCACGTGCCATTCCGTATCGTTCATCGGCGGCAAAGCCCCCATGATCGGCTTCCACTCCGTGATGCTCAACCCGCTGCCGGTGAGCCGGGTGACACCGCCGATGGCCACCATACAGGCGATCATCGCACAACCGACCCACAACCAGATCACAACTGGCCGCAAACGCCGCGCGCTTTCGTTCAACATAGGGCGCGAAATTAGTTGTCAGCGTTTGCTCTGAGTTCCGCAAAGCGGAACCATCTGCGTTCATCTGCGCCATCTGCGGTTTTTCCTCAGAAAGCTGCGGGTGCCGTTAGGCGGACGTTCAAATCGTGTTCAGCTTCACCTGTCCATTCGCCACAACCCCAAGCGCTTTCCCGGTGAAGCGATGGCCGATGAAAGGCGTGTTCCGCGAGCGGCTCACAATATCCTTGTCACTGAACATCCATTGATGCTCAGGCGCGAACAGGGTGATCTCTGCCATCTCTCCTTCCACGAGGTGCGGAACGGAAAGACCCAGTGCGGCGCGCGGCCCTTGGCAGAAACGCTCCACAATGCGGCGTGCGGTCATGCGGCTCTTGAGCGCGGTGTTGGCCACGGAGTATGCGGTTTCCAGGCCGATCATCCCGAAAGCCGCCTGCGCAAATTCCACCTTCTTGTGCTCGGTGTCCTCCGGCCGGTGGTCACTGACGATGCTGTCGATGGTGCCGTCCTTCACGCCTTCGCGCAGCGCCTCGATGTGGGCGGGATCGCGCAGTGGCGGCATCACTTTGTAGTTCGTGTCGAAGCCGCGCAGGCAGCCGTCGTCGAGTAGCAGATGATGTGCCGCCACGCTGGCCGTGACATTCAGCTTCTTCGCCTTCGCTCTGCGGATCAGCTCCACTTCCTCAGCCGTGCTCACCACGTCCACATGCAGACGTGAACCGGTGTATTCCAACAGTTCCAGGTCGCGGGCCAGTTGGATGGACCCGGCCATGGCGGGGATGCCGCGCATGCCTAAGCGCGTGCTCATCACACCCTCGTGCATCTGCCCTTGGGCGCTGAGGTGCGCGTCCTGCGCGAAGGCCATCACACGCCCATCGAAGTTCTTTACGTACTGCAAGGCCAACAGCATCAGGCGCGTGTTCCGGGCCGGTGACACGTCATCGGTGAAAGCCACGGCACCGGCTTGGTGCATGTCATACAGTTCCGCGAGCTGCTCGCCTTTCAGCCCTTTCGTGAGCGCGCCCAACGGCAGCACGCGCACGGCGTGATCCTGCCCTTTCCGCAGCAGGTATTCCACGGTGGCCCGCTGATCCACGGGCGGTGCAGTGTTCGGCAATACGGCCACTGCGGTGAAACCACCGGCGGCCGCAGCGTCCAAGCCGTTGGTGAGGCCTTCCTTGTATTCCTCGCCGGGATCGCGGAAGTGTGCGCGGAGGTCCACCCAGCCCGGTGAGACATGCAGCCCTTCGATCTCCACCACCTCCCCTTGTCCCTTGGGCAGCTTGGCTCCGGCTTTTGTGATCCGGCCATCGACGATCTGCAGGTCGGTGACGGTGTCGTGGAGCGGACCGCCGGGGTCCAGCACCTTCACTTGGCGGAGCAGAACATCTTTCATCGGATGGTGCGGATCAAGAAGATCTCCAGGATCAAAAATAATAGAGCCGCCAAGATGAACCATTTCCACAGCTTGGTGCCTTGGTCCAGGTCCTTCAGGCTCGCGGCCAGCTCCTTGCCGGTCTGCTCCAGCACGGTGATGGTGGTGATGCCGCGCTGTGCCAGTTGCTCTTTCAGTTGGTCCGGCGTGAAGGCGTTGAGGTCGCCCTCGTTGCGCGACAGGTCGAGCGCGAGTATCGCCACGGTGTCGTCGTTGGCCGTCACCGCATACGGGCCTGGACTGAGGTCCTCATCGTGCAGCACCAACGAAACGCCGCCCACGGTGCGCCTCACTTCGGGGATGATATCGATGCCGCCGGGGCCTTTCAGATGCGGTGCCGCCTCACCTTGCAGGTCCACACCTTCCAAGGGTATCGCAGCCTCATCACCGATGATGTGGTAGAGCGCACCCATCGGACGGGCCAGTTCCGCCATGCGCAACATGGAGGTGACGAACAGCGCGTGACGGTTGAAAGTGCCGCCGGAAGCGTCCAGTGGCGCGGCGCAGAGGTAGACGCGACCTTTCTCCAGAGGCGTGGAACTGAGGAAGGCCGCGCCGGTCTGCAGCCGCAGGAAAACATCCGCGGAAGGCGCAGGGGTGATCGCGAAGCGTGTGCGCACCAGCGGTAGGTCCACGTTGGCGGGCATGCTGCTGAAGACGTCCCGGAAGAAGGGCGAGCGCAGGTCGATGCGTTCCACCTTCACCGTAGTGGTGTCCTTCGCGCCGAAGCCCGCACCGAAGCGCGCCAAAGTGGTGCGATACGAAGCGGGATCAGCATCGGCAGTGGGGAAAAGCGCCAAGCTTCCACCACCGGCAACGAATTCCTCCAACGCACTGGCCAGTCCGCTGGGGATGTCCGGCAGTGCGTTCAGTACTACGAGGTCCTGCTGGGCCAGCGAGGCAAGGTCGATCTGCCGGTACGGCTGCGTGCTGAAGGCATGGACGCTGTCACCGGCGAACACCGCTGCGATGTCCTTGTCGCTGGCCGCATTGCCACCGCTCACCAAGAGGACGTGCAGCTTTTCCGCCGTACGGTAGGCGATGTGGAAGTCGTTGTCGAAGGTGATCGGCCGGTCGTCGATGGAAACCAGTCCGCGATGGAAGCCCGTGGCGTCGTTGGTGAAGCTCAGCACGGTATCCACCTTGGTGTCCGCCCCGATGCCGAAGGTGGCCATGGCCCGCTGACGCCCGTCGATGGTGAGTTTCAGCGGTACGTTGCGCAGTTCCTGCTTGCCATAGTTCTGCACGCGCACATGCAGCGCCTCGGTCTGCCCGAGGCGGCGCACAGGGTTCTCGAACCACACCGAATCGATGGCGAGGTTGTCCGCGTTGGCAGCTTCCAGCGGCACGATCACCGTCTTCACCGTGCTGTCGTTCGTCCATTGGTCCACGTCCGTGGTCACGCGCTGCAGGTCGGTGAAAAGGAAAGCCAACTTCGCCGGGGCATCGCTGCGCGAAAGGGCCTCGTGCTGGCGCTCCATCACCTGCGAAAGAGGACGGGCGTAAGGCCCCACCTCCACCTGTCCGGCCGCGGCCAGCGCTTCATCGCGGCCCATCAGCATCTGTTGGCGGCCCTCGAAACGGTTGGTGATCACCTGGAAACGGTCCGTGGGGCTGTAGGCCATCACCGCGTCCTGCGCACCTGTGCGGGCCTGATCCAGCAGCCTTCCACCGCTGTTCTGCCCGTCCATGCTCCAGCTATCATCGAGGTACAGGCTCACTGCCCGTTGCCCGGCCTTCACCGCCCCGCTGGTGGACTTTTTGTAGGGCTGCGCGAAGGCCAGCACGAGGCAGGCCAACGCCAACATCCGCGCCAGCAGCACTAACCAGTGCCGTACCTTCTTGCGGGAACGCGTCTGCTGCGTCACCTCTTGGAGGAAGCGTACGTTGGGAAAATCGATCCGCTTGAACCGCCGAAGCTGGAAGAGGTGGATGATCACCGGGATGGCCAACGCTGTGAGCGCCCAGAGAAAAGAGGGGAAGAGGAAGGCCATGGGGGCCGCAAAGGTGGTTGATAGTTGGCAGTTCTTTCGCCTAGTTGTCCGTTGTCAGTTGTTAGTTGTCAGGGTTCTTGGCCAGTTCACTTTGAAAGATACCCCATTGGCTACTATCAGATCCGAGCCGGAAAACCACACGCCCGAGCCACTGCGCGAGGAAGCTGGGACAGTCCTGACAACTGACAACGAGCAACTGACAACTATTCCCCCCTCAGCTTACTATGCCTCCTGCTGTACAGGAAGTAGACAGCCAAACCCGCGGCCATCCAGCCGAAGAAGACCACCCAGCTTTTCGCGGGGATCTCGATCATCAGGTAGGCGCAGCTCAGCATGCCGATGCACGGGATCAGCGAATAGCGCCTGCGGAACGACTGTACCGCCGTGCCCAGCGCGAACACCGCGAAGGCTGTCAGCAGCACGGCCTGGCGGTCCAAGTGCATGGTGCTCACCGCGTGGAGAAGGCGTTCCCGATCGAGCACGAAGTAGGCCAGCACCAGCAGCGGCACCAGGAAGCGGCCGTTGATGTAGGGGATCTGGAAGCGCTTGCGGCCTTGGGCGTCCAAGCGGCTAAGGCGCGGCAGTACCAGCACGCCGCCGCACACCAGCGTGAAGGCGAACAAGGTGCCGATGGAAGTAAGGTCCGTGATGATGTCGCTCGGTGCGAAGAGTGCCGGGATGCCCACCACCAGTCCGGTGATCACGGTGGCGAAGGCAGGTGTTCCGAATTTGCGGTGCAGGTGCCCGAAGCGCGGCGGTAAAAGTCCGTCGCGGCTCATGCTCATCCAGATGCGCGGCTGCCCCAGCTGGAACACCAATAACACACTTGTGGCGGCCAGTACCGCGCCGACGCTTACAGCGAACCCGACTCCGGGAAGGTTGATCCTGTTGAAGACAAAGGCCAGCGGGTCCATCACGCCTTTGAATTCTGCAGAAGGCACCATGCCGGTGAGCACCAACGCGGTGATGCAGTAGATCACCGTGCAGATGATCAGTGAATACATCATGCTGCGCGGCAGGTCGCGTTGCGGGTCCTTGCACTCTTCCGCCGTGGTGCTGATCGCATCGAAACCGATGTAGGCGAAGAACACCGCGCTGACGCCCTTCAGCACGCCGCCCATGCCGTTGGGCAGGAAAGGCACATAGTTCGCGCCCTTGATGTACCAGAGCCCGATCAGCGCCACCGCGGCCAGGATGACAAGCTTCACGATCACCATCAGGTTCGCGGCCTTTTTGCTTTCGTGGATGCCGATGTAGACCAAGGCTGTCACCAACACGGTGATCAACGCCGCTGGTATGTTCATGATCACATGCATGCCGCCGACCATCGGTGCGGTGGTCCATGCCAGCGCTTCCGTGGCCTGCCCGGTAGCGAGCGCATGTTTGAAGGCCTCCTCGGCACCCATCGGATCCGTGGTGAGCCAGGTGGGAAGATGCAGCCCGAAGCCCGCCAGGATGTTCGTGAAGTAGCTGCTCCACGAGATCGCCACAACGACGTTGCCGATCGCGTATTCCAAGATCAGCGCCCAGCCGATGATCCACGCCACCACCTCCCCGAAGCTGACGTAACTATAGGTATACGCGCTGCCGCTCACGGGCACCCGGCCCGCGAACTCCGCATAGCACAAGGCCGTGAGGCCGCAGACCGCCGCCGTGATGATGAAGAGGAAGACCACACCGGGGCCGCCTTCGTATGCCGCCGCACCCACCGTACTGAAGATCCCCGCACCGATCACTGCCGCAACACCCATCAACGTCAGGTCGCGCACCGTGAGCGTGCGTTTCATGCCCTGATGGCCGTCCGCCTCCCGCTGGGCATGGTCACGCATGATGCGTTCCACGGACTTTTTGCGGAAGAGCTGATTCGACATGGGCGGGCAAAGTAGGTAAAGACCGGATAGATAACCGCAGATGACGCAGATGAGCGCAGATGAAATACGGGAGGGATCGGTGCTGGTTTACCGCAACGGACGCAACGGACGCAACGGGATCCCCGCCATTCCCGGTGATGGCCGAGCCAAACAGGCGATCGGCCTTCGCAAGTCTCCTTGGAATTCAGTCCCTCAAATACGTTGCGCACCGTTGCGTCCGTAGCGGTCGTTGCGGTTAAAATCCGTCTTCGTGTTCTTAGTGTCCCTGGCTCCCGAAGGGATGCCTTTGTGGTACTCTTTACACCAACGCCAAGGCCTGCTCCAGATCCGCGATCAACGCCTCCGGATCCTCCAGCCCAACATAGATCCGCACCAGGTCCCAAGGCAGTTCACCCTGCGGCATGCCTGGGCCGATCACTGCTGCCGTGGGGAATTGCAGCGATTCGTAGCCGCCCCAGCTCACCGCCAGCAGGAAGCGTTGCAATCCGTTGCAGAAGCGCTCTACACCGGCGATGTCGGCGGCCTTCACGCGGATGCTCATCAGGCCGGCGCAGCGCTTCATTTGTTTCCTCGCCAGCGGCTCCTGTGGAAAGCTCTTCAAGAAAGGCCAGTTCACCTTCGAGACCTTTGGATGCGCTTCTAGGAAGTTCGCTACGCGTTCGGCGCTGTCGGCGCTGCGATGGACGCGCAGTTCCAAGGTGCGCAGGCCGCGCATCAGCAGCCATGCATCGTGCGGTGAAGGCGCCGCGCCGAGCGTCATGAATTCCTTGGCCATCACTTGGCGGATGTGTTCCTTGCTTCCGGCCAGCACGCCGCAGACCACGTCGCTGTGACCGTTGAGGTACTTCGTTCCGGAATGCGCCACGAGGTCGATGCCGAGATCGATCGGATTCTGAAAAAGCGGACTGTTGTAGCTGTTGTCGCAAAGCGTGAGGATGCCGTGCGCCTTCGCGATCGCCGCCACGGCACTCAGGTCTTGCAATTCGAAGATGATAGAGTTCGGGCTTTCCAGGATGAAGAGCCGCGTTTCCGGCGTGATCGCCTTGCGGAAGTTCTCCGCATCGGTGCCGTCCACGTAGGTGGTGCTGACGTTGAAGCGCACCAGCAGTTCGGACAGCAGCTTGGTGGTCCAGCTGTAGGGCTTTTTCACGCAGACGATGTGGTCGCCCGCCTTCACGAAGCTCATCACGCCCGCCGCTATGGCCGCGCTGCCGCTACTGAAGAGCAAGGCATCCTCGGCGTGTTCCAGCGCTGCCAGCTTCTTCCGCACGATGGCGACCGTGGGGTTCACGCCCCGCGTGTACAGCGGCACGTCGAACTCGTTGCGCATGGCGTTGCGCAGGGCCTCCACCGTGGGATAGGTGAAGTTGCCGCTCTGCGCGATCGGTGGCACCACGGCGTTGTAACCAGCCTCGCGGTCTTCGCCGAGGTGGTTGAGGATGTAGGAGAGGTCGTCGGGTTTCAAGGTGCTTGCCTATTGGGCCGGAAAGGTATCGGTGCGAGGCAGGCGCTATTGAACCTCCCGCTTCCAAAACACAAAGCCGTTCTTCCTTCCGATCTCCTTCAACCCCGGTATTGCGGCCACTTCCTCCGCGCTGGTCACCTTGCACACCACGTACACCGGCCTGTCCACAGCGCCGTGCAGGAGCCATTCCTCGTCGTACGCCCGTGGGTCGGTGATGGGCGGCATGTCGCTGTAGAACCATTGGGCGTAGCTCTTGTAGTTTTTGGTGAGCACGTAGCATTTCTCGCCTTGTCGCTGCTGGAAGAACTCCACCGCCGCGCGCTGGGAGTAGCCTTCGATGCGGTTGATGAAGTAGTACAGCGTGATGGTGACGAAGAGCGCCGTGCCGCCGAAGACCGTCACGATGCCGCTACGGTATTGCGCCTTGGAGAAGAAGCGGTGGCCGAGGTAGAGGATCACCACCATCCACACGCCCGCCAGCGCTTCCCAGCCGGTCCAGTGGACGTTCGCCATCAGGTTCCCTTGGGCGAATGCATCGTTCTTCAGCAAGGGCGCGATGAGCTCCGGATGCATGCCGAGGTAAGGCAGCACAAGTGTCACCACCGCGAAGAGCGTTCCGATGGCGCCCATCAGCAGCCGTGACCATTGCGTGGCTTTTCCGCCGTTCCACAGGCGTTCCAATTGCAGCGCGGCGAGGAAGGTGAGCGGGAAATAGCAGAGGCTGCTGTAGTGGACGATCTTGGTTTTGACTATTGTGAAGAGGATGAGGACTACCCAGAAGAGGATAAGCATCCACTTTCTGTAGTTGTCAGTTGTCCCGATATTCATCGGGAGTTGTCGGTTGTCAGGCGCCTGCCGACCGTTCTCCGACCTTTTAGCCGACTTAAGCATTTCCTGCAATGCGAAGACCGATGCTGGGAAGCAGCCGATGAGCAGGATGACGAAGTGATAGCCGAAGAAGCCTCCGTGACCGGCGTCTTCGGAGGAGAGCATGGCCACTTGGCGCCAGAAGAAGGCAGTGATGAAAGTCGGTCCGTTGTGGAGCAAGTCCGCGCCGAACCAGAGGCCGGGGACGATGAGCAGCATGGCGAACATCAGTAGGACCCGCGGGATGGAGACGTAGAGTTTGAAGCGGTTCATCACCCAATACACCAGCGCGCACAGGGCGGGGATCAGGATACCTACCGGGCCTTTGGTGAGCACCGCCAGTCCAAGCCAAACGCCCGCTAGCACCGAGGCGATGTTCTTCTCCCGGTTAGATACATCCGCGCTGGCGGGGGTATCGCTCATGCGAATGAATGCCAGGAAGCCGAGGAAGATGAAGAGGTTGAACCACGGGTCGATGATGCCGCTGCGGAAGTAGAGGTGCGGCAGGATGGAGCCGACGTAGGCCAGCACCCACAGCAGGCCAAAGAGCCGTCCGCGCATGCGATCGCCGATGCGGAAGAGGACGAGCAAGGTGACGATGCCGCAGATGGCATCCGGGAAGCGCGCGGCGAATTCATTCACGCCGAAGGCGGACATGCTGACGGCCTGCATCCACATGAAGAGCGGCGGCTTTTCATAGAAGGGCACGTAGCCGATCTGCGGCTGCAGCCAGTTGTGCGTGGCGAGCATCTCGCGGGCGATCTCCGCGAAGTTGATCTCGTCCCAATCAAACAGGTGTACGGCACCGAGGCCGGGGATGAAGAGCAGCGCGGCAACGAGCGCGATCAGCAGCTGGACCTGTAGCTTGGATAGACTGCGCATGAGCGGCCCGAAGGTAGCCGCAGAGGGCTGGATCCTAGCCCGCCTAGCGGCGGACTTACTGAAAGGTTAACCGCAGATCACGCAGATGGACGCAGATAATGCGTCGGAGACCTGGACACGGCATTCCGGATCACGGGTCACCAATTTCACAATTCGGGGAACAGCATTCGGCCGCAGGCCGCATCTGCGCAGATCTGCGTCATCTGCGGTTCTTCTCTCCATGATCAATGGTAGGGGGCCGATTCACCGCTTTCCGAGCAGCTTCCACCCCATAAGCCCCGTACGCGCCAAGAAGTAACGCCAAGACACGTTGAGCACACCAAAGCCATACTTCATGCTGCGGCTGAAGTTGATGGAGCTGGCCTCGTCGAAGTATTTGGTGGGGCAGGTGACCTCGGCGATGTCGAACCGGTTCCAGAAGATCTGGCCGATCATCTGGTTGTCAAAGACGAAATCGTCCGAGCAGCGGTGGTACTCGCATTTCCGCAGCACGTCCACGGAATAGGCGCGATAGCCGGTGTGGTACTCGCTGAGCTTTTCGCCCATCAGGATGTTCTGCGTGAGGGTCAGCAGCCGGTTGGCGATGTACTTGTACATGGGCATGCCGCCCTTCAATGCGCCACCACCAAGGATGCGCGAGCCGAAGACCACGGGATAAACGCCGTTGCCGATGATGGACACCATGCTGTGGATCAGCATCGGTGTGTACTGGTAATCCGGGTGCAGCATCACCACGATGTCGCCGCCCAGTTCCAAAGCCTTGTCGTAGCAGCTCTTCTGATTGCCGCCGTAGCCCGTGTTCTTCTCGTGTACCACGATGTGCTTGATGCCAAGGCGCTTGGCCTCCGCCACAGTGGCATCCGGGCTGTTGTCGTCCACGAGCACCACTTCGTCCACGATGTCGAAGGGGATCTCGTCGTAGGTCTGCTTCAAGGTGTGCTGGGCCTTGTAGGCGGGAAGCACCACAATGACTTTTTTGCCTTTGAACATGGAGCGCGAATATCGGGTGTATTTTACCGCAACGACGTTTCTACCGCAAAGGACGCAAAGAGCACAAAGACGTGCCTGCGGCACAGGGCGCTACGGAATGCGAGGGAACCGCAACGTTCGCGCCGGACGCAACGGGAACGCAACGAAATGACATAACCTTCTCTGTGCCTCTGTGGTGAACAAGGACAGCCGCTTCACTTCCGCGTTCCAAGGTTCACCAAGTACACGCCTACGAGGATCACCGCGATCATCAGGAATTGCATGGGCATCAGGATCTCGCCGTCGAAGACGCCCCAGCCGATGGCCACGATGGGCATGAAATAGGTGACCGAGGAGGCCCACACGGCAGAGGTGCGCTTGATGAGCGCGTTCCAGAGGATGAGCGAGATGCCTGTACTGAAGGTTGCCAGTATCGCTGTAAAGCCCAAAGCGGTCCAGGCGTTCGGCACAGTGGCCAAGGTGTGCGGGAGCCCTGTTGCCAACACGCCGATAAGGCCCATCGGCCCTACGATGCTGATGGCCAATACCGACGTGGCCGCAGCAGGCAACATGTACAGCCAGTGCTTGATGATGTTGCCACTGAAACCATAGCACAGCGCACCGATAACTGGAAGCACGGCGTGGACGGTCCACGACGGAAGGCCGTCGCCATGGCGGTAGGCAATGGTGCCCACGGCGCCCGCAAGGCCGAGCAGGATGCCCACCGCGTTGATGGCCCGTATGCGGATGCTGAAAAGCGCGATGCCGACCAGCAAGGTGAAGAGCGGCGTGAGGCTGTTCAGCATGCCCGAAAGCGAGCTGTTGATGCTGGTCTGCGCGATGGCGAACAGGAACGCGGGGATGCCGTTCCCTAGCAGGGCCGTACCCAGCAGCGGCTTCCAGTGCTTGCGAAAGAGGTGTGCGTGCTTGAATAATAAAGGGCTGAGCACGAGCCAGGCGATGAAGAGCCGGGCGCTGGCAAGCTGCATCGGTGAGAGCGCAGGAAGGCCGTCCTGGTACAGGCCGCGCTTCATCAAAATGAAGGAGCTGCCCCAGATCAGCGAGAGGATGCCCAAGAGCAGCCATTTCGTGGTGTCGGGCTTGGTCTCTTCGTGCATCGGGCCGGTGAAAATGCGCGCGAAAGTAGGTGGTCCACAGGTTGATTACCTTTGCGCTCCGCGCATCCCCAAACCCCGCGAAAGATGTTCAAGCCATCCCTCCTCATCGCCACCATCGCTTTGGCCACCGCCTGCTCCGGTCCCGGATCATCCGATGCCGTTTCCGTGGCCTCACGCACGGAGAGCACGATGAACATTACCGAGGGACAGCCCATGGCCACCGCCGACCTCGGCATCAGCGGCATGACCTGCGAGATGATGTGCGGCGGCATGATCAAGAGCGCGCTGGTGAAGGTGCCCGGCGTGGAAACCACCGAGATCGTCTTCCACGACGGTGATGCCATCGGCCATGCCAAGGTCACCTATGACCCGACCAAAGTGGACGATTCCATGCTCGTGCTTGCGGTCCAGGCCTTGGCTGACGGGCAATACAAGGTGGAATCCATCGCCGTGGTGAAGCAGGTGAAGAGTGCTGCTTCGGTCAAACAGCCCAGCGAAAAGGAGGAAGATGACGTGTCGGTCTCCATCATGCCTGAGGTGGCCATGCCGAACCTCGTGTCCACGTTGTTGGCCTTGGTGCGGATCTGAATGATCCGGCCTCAGGGTCCCGAGGCGGAGACCCTGATGGAGCTAGCTAGACACCTTCGCCCCCATTCAGTAACGCCAAGATCTCCTGCTGGATGGAGACGCCCTTGTCCACTGCATACCAGCCGTGGACCTTCGCGTAGATCTCCTCTTTCGGCAGTTGCTGCGCCTCCGGTAGGTCCTTGTTCGCCCACACCATGTCCTGCGCAGTCTTCGGGCGCGGCCCCCAGGTGAACAGCTCCTTCCCGTGGGGGTCGATGGCGATCAACTTGGGAACGCTCCGCCCGCCGTGGGTGAGGTAGCGGTCCATCAATTCCAGGTGCTGATCGCGCAGCACCACCCGCATGCGGATGTTCGGCGCGGCATCCGCGATCAGGACGAGCACCGGCATCACCTGCGAGCTGTCACCGCACCACGGTTCGGTGATCAGCAGCCAGATCATCTCCCGCGCTTGGGCCAAGGCATCGCGCAGCTCCGGGAGCAGTTTTACCGTTTTCTCATTGCGCACGGTCCGTGCCAAATTGAGCTTGGTATAGGCCACCATCTCCTCGCTCTGGTCCGCCCCGGTGGTGCGGCCCTCCTTCACCAACTGTTCCAGCAGGTCCCGGAAAAAGCTTGGCTCCATGGCCGAAGCCGAAGCTGCCAACAAAGCCTCCGGGGTCGCCGCTTGCCGATCGTTCCCGCTCATTGGCCCGAAGAGGCCTGCGCCTGCGTGCTATCGGCGTTCATCGCTTCGAACTTCTTCATCAGTTCCTCGTCGGTGTACTTGAGGTTCTCTATCATCTGCTTGGAGTCCGCAGCGAAACGGTGGTCCGGGAAGCGGTTGATCACTTCGTTATACGCGCTTTCCGCCTCCCCTTTTTGATGAAGGCCGTTGTCGATGGTGAAGGCCTTGAGGTAGTAAGTGTCCGCGATCTTCCGCCAATGCGGGAAATCACGGATGATCCGGTCGTACAGCGCAATACCGCTCTGGGGATCGCCCAAGGTGCTCTTAATGCTGGCGCCGCGGAAGATGTATTCAGGCGTCATCGAGTCCAGCGGATGGAGCTTGGCATAGGCCAGATAGACGTCCAGCAAGGCCTGGGCGCCTTTCCGGTCCACGCCCGGTCGTGCGTACAAGCTGTCCTCCATGGCCTGGATACGGGCCACCGCGAGGGTATCCCCGCCGTTGCCTTCCTTGTCCGGGCCGCCACTTCCGCCACAGGCGCTGAAGAGGAGCATGCCCAAAAGAATGATCGAGGTGGAAAGGGTTGTTCTCATTTCACAGGGGTAAATCTCATTTTGTACTTGGCGTCGGTCTTCCCGCGGCTGATGTCGCGGAGTTTTCCCTTCAGCACGCGCTTGCGCAACGGGGCGATCAAGTCCGTGAAAAGGATGCCGTCCAGGTGGTCGTGCTCATGCTGGAGCACCCGGGCCGCGAATCCTTCAAACTCCTCTTCGTGCTCCTTGAACTTCTCATCCATGTACTGCAACACGATCTTCGGCTGGCGCTCCACGTCCTCGCGGATGCCGGGGATGCTGAGGCAGCCTTCCTCAAAGGCCCACTCCTCCCCTTCCTCCTCCACGATGTAGGGGTTGATGAAGACCTTCTTGAAGTCTTTCAGGTGCGCATCCTCCGTGGGTTCGCCGTCCTCGTCCTCCGCGAAGGGCGAACAGTCCACCACGAAGAGGCGGATACTTTCACCGATCTGCGGGGCGGCCAGGCCCACGCCACTGGCGGCGTACATGGTCTCGTACATGTCGGCGATCAACTGCTTCAAGCCGGGATGGCCGGGCTCGATGTCCTGTGCCACTTTTTTCAGCACCGGGTCGCCATAGGAGCGGATGGGAAGTATCATTGAAGGGCGCGAATTTACGGCGGGGAAGGATGGAACGCAGATGACACTGAAAGAGCGGATTTCCGCTGATAAGGTGAATGGAGACTGGTGATAGGTGACTGGCGATAGGTGATCGGACGGTCGGACTCAAGACTCCCGACTTATAGACTCCCGACTATTAAAACTCACGACTCACCTCCCTCTGCTCTTGTCCATCCATCCTTGCAAGATGATCGTCGCACTAATGCGGTCCACAGTTCCCTTGTTCCGGCGGGCCATTTTCCCGATGCCGCTCTGAAGCATGGTGCGCTGGGCGATGGTGGAGGTGAACCGCTCGTCCACCGTTTCCACCCACATCTTCGGAAAAGTCTCCTTCAGCGCAGCGACGAAAAGCACCACGTTCGGCGTGATGTCCGTCTGTGAGCCATCGAGGTTGCAGGGCAATCCAACCACGAAGCCCTCCACGGCTTCTTTAGCTAGGTAGCGCTTCAGGTAGGCCATCAGCTCGGCGGAAGGCACAGTGTCCAGCGCACTGGCGATGATGCGCGCGGGATCCGTGACGGCGAGGCCGGTACGCTTGAGGCCGAAGTCGATGGCGAGGACGCGCATGTTGATCAGTATCTCGGCTTCGCTCGATAACCTGATCACAGAACGCCCAGTTGATCAGTGAATGGAATGCGAAGTAATGCAATTGCAAAGGTCGGCGGTTACGGTTTGTCCCGATGATCCAAATGTCTGATTGTCAGATCAGGTCATTGAGCTTGTCGAAATGCTGATCGACCGATCGACCGATCCGTTTCCATCTTTGTCCCATGCACGAATTGATCGAAAAGGCTTGGGACGACCGCGCCATGTTGGCGGACGAGGAGGTGGTCCTCGCCATTGAGGGGGTGATCGAACGCCTGGACCGCGGTGAACTGCGCGTGGCGGAACCCGCAGGCGATGACTGGAAGGTGAACGAATGGGTGAAGAAGGCCGTGCTGCTCTACTTCCCCATCCGGAAGATGATCACCATGGAGGCCGGGCCGCTGGAATTCCATGACAAGATCCCCTTGAAACACCGCTATGCCGAGCTGGGCGTGCGCGTGGTGCCGCATGCCATCGCGCGCTACGGAAGCTACCTCGCACCCGGCGTGATCCTGATGCCGAGCTATGTGAACATCGGGGCCTACGTGGACGAGGGAACGATGGTGGACACCTGGGCCACCGTGGGCAGTTGCGCGCAGATCGGCAAGCACGTCCACCTCAGCGGAGGTGTGGGCATCGGCGGCGTTTTGGAGCCTGTACAGGCCGCGCCGGTGATCATCGAGGACGGTGCCTTCATCGGCTCACGTGCCATCGTGGTGGAAGGCGTCCGGATCGGCAAGGAGGCCGTGCTGGGCGCGAACGTGGTGCTCACCGCAAGCACGAAGATCATCGATGTTTCCGGGCCGGAACCGAAGGAGATGAGGGGCTACGTACCGCCGCGTTCAGTGGTTATTCCCGGGACGTTGCCGAAGAAATTCCCGGCCGGCGAATACGGTGTGCCCTGTGCATTGATAATCGGGCAGCGGAAGGAGAGCACGGACAGGAAGACGTCGTTGAACGAGGCGTTGCGGGAGCATAACGTGGCGGTGTGAGGAGATCGACGCAGAGGCGCAGAGACGCGGAGAAATGCGTTCCGGTCCGAGCGGTATCACATTCATTTTCTAATGGTAAACCGCAGCAAAAAGGCAAAGCAAATGATCCAACCAATACTGACTCTTGGTCTGTTGGTTTCGTTCGCGGCCTGCTCCGGGAACAACTCAAAAAGTGAAAATGCAGCGCAAGTTGATCCGCCAGTAACAATGCTAAGCGGCGATACCGTATCCAGCACGGGCACGAAAGTGATGGTCGTGTTCCAGGATTCGCATGATGCCATGTGGTTCGGGGGTAGCGAAAACGGCGTCTACAAATTCGACGGGAAAAGCCTTGTCCGTTTCACAATGAAGCATGGGCTTTGCAGCAATAGCGTGCTCGGGATCCAGGAGGACCGGTCCGGGAACCTCTACTTCGACACGCAGGAAGGGGTCTGCAAATTCGATGGGCGGAAGTTCACCACGTTGGAAGTGATCGGAACAGCGCCGAACGCGTGGAAGCTGGGCCCGGACGACCTGTGGTTCCGCATGGGCTGGGACAACAAACGCGGCCCCTACCGCTACGATGGCGAACACTTGTACCACCTGGAATTCCCCAAGACCGCGCAAGCCGACACATTCCATGCGCAATACCCGCAGGCAGCCTTCGACCCTTACGGCATTTACACCATGTACAAGGACCACAAAGGCAACATGTGGTTCGGAACCGCGGCGCTCGGTGCATGCCGCTTTGACGGAACATCCATCAGTTGGCTCTATGAAAATCAATTGACGGACACACCCGAAGGCGGCTCATTCGGCATCCGCTCGATATTGGAGGACGAGGATGGCATGTTCTGGTTCTGCAACACGCGCTATCAGTATTCCATCCAGCCGACCAGTTCCATGGTGAACGGTACAAACCTCGTGGACTATTCTCGAAAAAGCGGTGTAGGCGCAACCTCCGAGAAAACAGAGTTCCCATACTTCCTGTCCATGACGGAGGATGACAACGGGGACATGTGGATGGTGACATACGATGACGGCGTCTGGCGCAGCGATGGAGAAAGCCTTACGCGTTTCCCCCTTGAGGAGGGCGATACGAAAGCCTTGCTTTTCTGCATCTACAAGGACCACCAAGGCGGGCTTTGGGTCGGAACACAGAATGCGGGTTTGTACAGGTTGAACGGCACCGCGTTCGTACCGTTCACTCCGTGAAAGGCTGCTACCTGCGCCAGCTTGTGATCCGAACAGCATCTTTGCGGTGCTTCCGCCATGGCACAGCAGCAGTTCCTCATCATCCAGACCGCCTTCTTAGGCGACGCCGTGCTGGCCACCAGCATCCTGGAGAAGCTGCATGCCTTCTACCCGGACGCGGCCATCGACCTCGTGGTACGCAAGGGCAATGACGGACTTTTCACCGGCCATCCCTTCCTGCGAACGCTTCACGTTTGGGACAAGCGCCAAGGCAAGACCCGCGCACTGTTCAAGCTGATCGGCACACTCCGCAAACAGCGCTTCGACCATGTGATCAACGCGCAGCGCTTCTTCAGCACCGGACTGATGACGGCGCTTTCCGGCGGAAAGGAGACCATCGGCTACGACAAGAACCCGCTGAGCTTCCTGTTCTCACGGAAGGTGAAGCACCGGATCCCGGAGCCGAAAGTACTGCGAGAACAACCGGTGAAAAGCGACGCGGTCACCATCCACGAAGTGGACCGGCTGAATGATCTGATCGCGCATTTGACGGATGGTTCGCGGCCGCTGCCGAAGCTTTACCCTACGGCGGAGGATCGCAGTGATGTCGATCAGACAATACCCTCAAAAACTCCCGCAGGGTCTCTCGCAGAGGACCCTGCGGGAGCCATGATTCCGCAGGGTCCCGAGGCGGAGACCCTGCGGGAGGAGTGGGGACAATACATCACAATCGCACCCGCTTCCGTCTGGTTCACCAAGCAATGGCCTGCTGAGAAGTGGATCGCGCTGATCAAGGCCCTGCCTGCGGACCGGCGCATCCTCCTCATCGGCGCACCGGGCGACATTCCCTTGTGTGAGCGCATCGCGAAAGAGGCTGGACGTGGCGAGGTGCTGGCCGGAAAGCTTTCACTGCTCGGCACGGCCGCATTGATGGAAGGCGCCGCGATGAACTACGTGAACGACAGTGCCCCGATGCACATCGCCAGCGCCATGAACGCCCCAGTAACAGCGGTCTTCTGCAGCACCATACCGGCTTTCGGTTTCGGACCGTTGAACGCCAACGGCCGTATCGTGGATCGGGCTGAGTCGCTGTATTGCCGCCCCTGTGGGCTACACGGCTACAAGGCTTGCCCGGAGGGGCATTTCAAGTGTGCGTGGGAGATCGCTGACCATCAAGTGATCGGTTGATCCATCGATCCGCCTACTCCCCGATATCCTCGTTCCACAGCTCCGGCTTCACCGCGATGAAGTCCTCCATCATCTTCACGCATTCCGGCAGGTCGAGGTCGACCACCTCCACGCCGTGCTCCTCCATGAATTTGCGAGCGCCTGGGAAGGTGCGGCTCTCGCCCACGATCACCTTAGGGATCTTGAATTGCACGATGGTGCCCGCGCACATGTAGCACGGCATCAGCGTGGAGTAGATCACGGTGCCCTTGTAGCTGCCGATGCGGCCCGCGTTGTTCAGGCAGTCCATTTCGCCGTGCAGGATGGGGTTCTTCTCCTGTACCCGCTTATTTCGCCCGCTGGCGACCAGCTTTCCGTCCTTCACCAGTGCGGAGCCGATGGGGATGCCGCCCTCCTCCAGGCCCTTGCGCGCCTCATCTATGGCGGCTTGCATGAATTCGTCCATGGTGTTCGATCTTCGGGGTGAACGCGTTCCAGATGCTCGCGCAGTGCAAGTGTACCGGCTATAAACTATTCCAACAGCCCTATTTTCGCGCCTGCCCGCCGCAGGTGTGGGCCCGTTCAACGGAACGCCTTTTCAACGTGACCACACAAAGCGAACATACCGTGGACCCGGACCGCATAGTCGGTGTGCTGGTCCAACCGCTGTTCCAAGCCGCGGAACTCGTGGCCGCGCGCATGGGCGTGAAAGCCTATGCCATCGGCGGATACGTGCGCGACCTGCTGCTCGGAAGGCCGTGCAAGGACATCGATATCGTGACCGAAGGCAACGGCATCGCGTACGCAGAGGCCGTGGCGAAGGAGTTGGACGCGGGCCATGTGCATGTCTTCAAGAATTTCGGGACGGCCATGTTCATGCTTGACGATGTGCAGGTGGAGTTCGTGGGGGCGCGCAAGGAGAGCTACAGCCGCAACAGCCGCAAGCCGGAAGTGGTGCCGGGCAGCATCCAAGACGACCAAGAGCGCCGCGATTTCACCATTAATGCGCTGGCGATCTCGCTCAATGCGGAGGACCGTGGCCAGCTCATCGATCCGTTCGATGGCGTGCGCGACCTCGAGAGCGGCGTCATCCGCACACCCCTGGCGCCGGACGTCACCTTCAGCGACGACCCGCTGCGGATGCTGCGCGCCATCCGCTTCGCCACGCAGCTCGGCTTCTTCATCGATGTGCCCACCTTCGAGGCCATCGAGCGCAACGCCGAACGCTTGGACATCATCAGTGCGGAACGGATCCACACCGAGCTGAACAAGATCATTCTGGCGAAAGTGCCCAGCATCGGTTTCAAGCTCCTGTTGAGCAGCGGCTTGCTGGTGCGCTTCTTCCCGGAGATGATCGAGCTGCAAGGCGCCGAGGAGAAGCACGGCATCGGTCACAAGGACAACTTCTACCACACGTTGCAGGTATTGGACAATGTGGCGGAGAAGAGCGACGACCTCTGGCTGCGCTGGGCGGCGATCCTGCACGACATCGCCAAGCCGAAGACCAAGCGCTTCGAGGCCGGCCACGGCTGGACCTTCCACGGGCATGAGGACAAGGGCGCGCGCATGGTGCCGGGCATTTTCCGCCGCCTGAAGCTGCCGTTGGACGACCAAATGCGCTTCGTGAAGAACCTCGTGCTGCTGCATCTCCGCCCCATCGCGCTCACCAAAGACATTGTGACGGACAGCGCGGTACGCCGTCTGCTGTTCGACGCTGGCGACGACATCGACGCCCTGATGATCCTCTGCCAGGCCGACATCACCAGTAAAAACGAGGCGAAGAAGAAGCGCTACTTAGCCAACTACGAGGTGGTGCTACAGAAGATGAAGGAGGTGGAAGAGAAGGACCACGTGCGCAATTTCCAACCGCCGATCACCGGCGAGGACATCATGCGCGCCTTCAACATTGCGCCTTGTAAAAAGATCGGTGATATCAAGACGGTGATCAAGGACGCGATCCTGGACGGCAAGGTGCATAACGACAAAGCCGCCGCCTGGCCGGTGATGCTGGAAGAGGGCGCGAAGCTTGGGTTGACGATGGCGAAAGGAATGGAAGCGCCTCCGAATTCCGGGAAGACTGAAAAGAGTCGGGAGTCTTGAGTCGGGAGTCCGTGTGTCGGAGAACGTCCCCCCGATATGCATCGGGGCACTAATCACCATCCACCGATCACCCCTCTGAACTCTCCCGTTACATTCGCGTTCTCTATCGGTTCTCATTACAATTCCCGCTTCCCATGCTCATCTACCGGTTCCGTGTACTGATCGACGACGAAAGCGAGGCGTTCCGAGACATCGAGATCGGTTCCGGCCAGACTTTCCTGGAGTTTCAACAGGCCATCAAGGAGGCTTTCGGGTTCAAGGGCGATGAAATGGCGTGCTTCTATGTGAGCGATGCCGAATGGAGCAAAGGCACGGAGGTCCCGTTGGCGGACATGGGCTTTGCGGAGGAAGGAAAAGTGCCACTGCTGATGCACGAGGTTGAGGTGGGCGACCACATCCGTGACCCTGACCAGCGATTTGTGTACGCCTATGACTTCCTGCACATGTGGATGTTCCTGGTGGAACGCATCGCCACCGGCGATCCCGACCCCGCCCTCACCTATCCCCGTGTTTCCATGAGCGTGGGCAAGGCACCGGACGAGCATTCGCGGAACGACCTGCTGAAGGAGGATCCGTTCGACGCTTCCGAGGCCGAGGATCACGACCACTATTCCGAGGAGGAGGGCGACGACGAGGACGACATGTACGGCGGCAGCGTGGACGACCTTGGCGAGGAGTATCAATGAGCGCCAACGGCCTGCTGGTGGTGATCGGCGGCCCCACGGCGAGCGGAAAGACCAAAGTTGCGGCCAGCATGGCCAAGCACTTCGGCACCGAGGTGATCAGCGGGGATTCGCGCCAGTTCTACCGGGCCATGCGCATCGGGACGGCGCGGCCCTCGGAAGAGGAATTGCTGGGCGTGAAGCACCACTTTCTCGGCCACTTGGAGCTGAACCAAACATGGAGCGCGGGCGAGTTCGCGCGGCAGGCTGAACCTGTTCTACAGGAGCTATTGGGCGATCACGGCATCGCGGTGCTCGTAGGCGGCAGCGGCCTTTATCTCGATGCCTTCTGCAACGGTCTGGACCCGATGCCGATGGCGGACCATGCCGTGCGCGAAAAATTGCAGCACCGCTTCCAACAGCACGGACTCCCGGACCTGCTCGCCGAACTGGACCGCTTGGACCCCACCATTTCCACCGTGATCGACCGCAACAACCCGCAACGGGTGATCCGTGCCTTGGAGGTCTGCATAGTGAGCGGGAAACCGTTCAGTGCCCAGCACAAGGGCCATCGCCAACGCACGGACATCCGGGTGCTGCGCATTGCCATGGACGTGCCACGCACTGAACTCTACGCCAACATCGATGCCCGGGTGGACCAGATGATCGCCGACGGACTGGAGGAAGAAGTGCGCTCCCTCCTGCCCCACCGTGAGTTGAACGCCTTACGCACCGTGGGCTACCGCGAGTTCTTCGAGCACTTTGACGGTAAGCTTTCCCGCGAGGAAGTGATCGAGCTGATCAAGCAGCATACCCGCAACTACGCCAAGCGGCAGATGACATGGCTGCGACGGGAAAAGGCGTGGAAGTGGGCCGGACCTGAAGACCTGGAGCGGATCAAGCAACTCATCCATGGATCGCTCTGACCGCGCCGCCAAGGCCGTCTTCTGGGGTGTCGTCCTGCTCGGCATATTGGACCGGTTTCATCTGCTGGCCATCACCATCGGCTATGCCAGCGATGACCTTACCGTGGTCTGGACGGCCGCCAGGGACTACGCACAAGGCGTGTTCCACGAGCCGTTCTTCTATGGCCAGGATTATGGCGTGATGCTGGAAGCCTTGCTGGCCGCACCCTTTGTACGCCTCGGTGCCGATCCCATCGTGGCAGTGCCCGTGGTTATGGCGGTTCTTGCGATGCTGCCCTTTTGGTCGTTCGCCTTGTTCGAATACCGCCGCGCAAACCTTGTTGCCGCCATTTTTATCGCAGCCATTCCCGTCCTGCTTCCCGTGGAGCACGGGCTCCAGTTCACCAACCTGAACGGCCTCGCCATTCTCGCGCTCTACCCTTGGGTGGCGGGTATGCACCCTTCGGCAAAACGTTCCGCCCTTATCGGCGCCGTGCTGGCCGTTGCCGCTTTCGTGAACATGAACGCTTTGGTGGGCGTGGCGGCGTTCGGCACATTCTTCCTGCTCCGGTCCGCAAAAGATCACCGCCAATGGTTTTGGGCCGGATGTGGGGCGCTTCCGGTCCTCTTGTTCTCGTGGTGGTCGATGCACTTCTATTCCGCACGGCCCGAGCAGGTGGCCCATACCGTCTTCGACTGGCGAATGGTCTTTCATGCAAGCCTCATCCCGGAGGCGCTTTCCCGGCTGAACGCCCATTTCGCGTGGCTGTGCCCGCTCTGGTGGCCGAACGGGCATCTGGTGCTGTGGCTCCTCGCCGGCCTCATGGTGGTGTTGTTCCGGAGAGGCAACAATACCGCCGCTTGGGCCATCGTCGCTGCTTTGCTCACCATCCTTATCTCGTTCGGCTTTGCGAAGATCCACGACGGCACCATGTCCATTCTGTTCCCCTTGTCGCGGATGTTCCTGGCCGTCCCCCTCCTTCTAGGCTGGGCCATAGCACAGTTGGGGCCGTTCGGGCGACTGCGATCAGCCTTCATGCTCACCATCGCCTTGGCCTCGGTGGTGACCTTCACGCTGCGCAACGAACGCGCGTCCATGGTCTGGGCGGAAGCTCTTTCGGATCCCAAGGGCGCTCCGATCTACATGGAAAAGGTGTCCACCCTGCGCGAACGATGCCGTATGCTGGAGCGGTATGCCCGGGAGACCTCAGCGGATGTGATCGTCGTGGTCCGTGCCTCCAACGCAGGGCAGGCCTATTTCCTGTACATGGGCTGCCCGGTCTGCGAGCCCGGGTTGCCCCTCACATACATGCCCGGTGGGGACAGGCGGGCATGGCGTGTAGAAGAGGAGTCCCAGCTGCACCGGGAAAGGATATTGGTGGTGGACGGGGACCCGGAGTTCTGGGCCAAGGCCAGTGACGGAGGGCTCAATGTGACGGCTGTCGGAACCGGCGACCCCATGTTGCACCTCGTGGTCGGAGCTGGTCTTCCGGTGGACTCATTGATGGCCAAACTGGCGCGGCTGGGTGGACACTGAAGGAGTATTGACGTCACAGGACCACGTTCCGCAAGCCCGCGCCCGGCATTGTAGGTTTGCGCGGCAAACGGGGAAATATCAGGCACCCGCTGACTGTCCATCCATGGCCAACAACCGTCTCGCCCAATTGCGATCCATGCTGGAAGAGGAGCCGGGCGATCCTTTCCTCCGTTATGCCATCGCGCTGGAGCGGAAGCGGGCAGGCGACATGGAGGGAGCGGCCACGGACTTGGAAACGCTGCTGCGCGAAGACCCCGGCTACATCGCCTGCTACTATCAATTGGCCATGGTGCTGGCGGACCTTGGCCGCGTGCAGGAGGCGATCGAAGCGTGCCGGGCGGGTGGCCTCCAATGTTTCGTGACCGGCGATGGAAAGGCGAGATCGGAACTACAGGCCTTGATGCGCAGCTTGGAGGAGGACGCATGAAGCGAAAAAGAAGGATCTTCTGGTGGCTCTTGGCGGGGCCGCTGGTCGTGCTTACGGCCATCATCTTGGAGGCATATCCTTTCCTCGCGATCAACCGGCCCTCCGGGGGGGAAGTGCTTGTGGTGGAGGGCTGGATGGAACCCGTAGCACTTCAGGAGGCGGCTCAGCTGGCACAGGACAGCGCCTATGCACACATCTACACCACCGGTACCGTTCGCGTGTTCGCCTACTATCTCAGCTCAGGCGAAGGTGTTGACGTGGAACTCCACGATCCAGAACAGGGAACCGTCGCCATCGACGTCAGCGGGACCAACGGCGCGGGATTTCGGCTGATCGCCGACAGGGACACCCTACTGGACATGCCCGTCACGCCCCGACCGAACCTGTACCAGGCCATACTTCCAGACGCGGTGACCCGGGTCCGAGTAGAGGCCTGGACGATCCACATGGACCCCGGCACGCCCGAGATCTTCGTCGGGCACATGTCCATCAATGAGGAGAATATCAATTTCTTGCAGCGGAATTCCCAATTCACATTCCCCAACACGCCGTCGCGACCCGCCTGGCCCACCTATGCCCAGTCCGCGCGCGACCAACTGATCGAACTCGGCCTTTCTCCTGACCGCATCACCGCCGTGCCCGCCTTCGGCAGACCGCGCAGCCGTAGTTGGGGCAACGCCCACGCCTTCGCGGAGCAGGCCGGGAAGGACGGCATCACCGCTTTCGACGTGGCCACCGTGGGCGTCCATGCCCGGCGATCACGCGATCTGTTCCAAGCGGCATGCGGCCCCTCGGTGGCGGTCGGCGTCGTTTCCTTGACGGATCCCCACTGCACCAAGGCCAATTGGTGGCGCACGTTCCGGGGCTGGTTCACCGTGCTGAAAGAAGTGGTGGGAGCGCCGGAGGTACAGGCGGTGGAGATCACGCGTTGACCACTGTGGGACCGCGGCGGAGGCCAACAACGAGTGAGCATTTTCGCAATGAGCCGACGCATACCTTCACAGCATGAACAGGATAGAAAGACCTCGACCCGGTGATTTTCCGGCTTATCACGGTGCGTATTTGCTTGCTGCCCAAGGCGAGGACCTCGCTTCGGCGCTCAGCCACGCCACCGAACAGGAACTAAAAACCCGGGAATTGGTGCACGGCGACCGTTGGGAATACCGCTATGCACCGGGCAAATGGACGACCAAGGAGGTCTTCCAACACATCATCGATACGGAGCGAGTGTTCGCCTACCGCGCCCTGTGCATCGCGCGGAACGAACATGCCGACCTGCCGGGGATGGACGAGGACGCGTACCAGGCAGAAGCGCGCACCGGACGTAGGGACATCGAGGACATCATGCGTGAACTGGAAGCCGTACGACGGTCCACCGTGGAGCTGTTCGAAAGCTTCGACGCCGAGGCGCTCGGCCGCAGCGGCACCGCGAACGGGAAGCACGTCACCGTCCCCGCGCTAGGCTGGATCATCGCCGGCCATTCCGAGCACCACCTGCGCATTGTTCGCGAACGCTATCTTTCCTGAAAACAAAGACTCATGGCGGCTCGCCCCATCCAACAGTGGTTCGATGAATACGGCGAAAGCCACCGCGACCCGGTGAACGTCGCTATCCACTGGACCGCAGTACCCCTCATCTTCTTTTCCGTGGTGGGCCTGCTCACCAGTATCCCCAGCATCCCGGTCCCTTACTTGGGGCCGATCCCCGTGGTGAACTTGGCCCTGCTGGCCCTCTACATCTTCTACATCCGCCATTCCCTTTTTCTGTTCGTCGGCATGGCGGTGTTCGCGTCGCTGTGCTTGGGTGCTTCACAATGGTTGGAAGGGCATGCGCCGTGGCCGCTATGGGCCATTTGCATCGTGGTGTTCGTCGTTGCATGGATAGCCCAGTTCATCGGGCACCACATTGAAGGCAAGAAGCCGAGCTTCCTGAAAGACCTGCAGTTCTTGTTGATCGGCCCCGCCTGGCTCTTGGCCAAGCTGCTGAAAAAGGTGCAGGTCCGCTACTGAACCGGCTTGTAGTACACGGGCTCCGGCTTCTTTTCCAGCTCCGGGTGGAAGATGCGGACGAGGTCCCTCAGCACCACGTCCGGCTCGAGCACCGCTTGGCCGAAAAGATCGCTCTGGGCGCTGTTGGCATAGAAGCAACCGTGCTCCTTGAATACGCGAAGCTGAAGGATGCGTGCATCATCGCCAGCGAGGTCCGCTGCGGTCACCGGGCCGTCCTGGACCAGGATCCGGCCCCACCGGTCCGCTTTCGCTCCCTCCTGCAGCACGGTCTCCAGATCTATATCGATATTGCCCGTGGCGTTCCGGTCCGCAAAAAGATACCGCCCTCCCGCATCACCGATCAAGCGGGCCATATAGCTGTTGCCGGACGGGACGGACCAAGTGCCCTTCCATGCACTCCCGAAGAACACCAAAGGCTTCGCCTCCTTCGCCGGAACGGAAGCCCTGGCCTTCTCATACCGCTCCTCGATGCCCGCGAACAAGCTGTCCGACAATGCTTCACGACCGAGCAGAACGCCGAACGCCTTCAACCATTCCGCACGGCCCAGCGGATGCTCTTCGAGGTATTCCGCTACGGGCACCTCAGGCACGGCACCGTTCGACAGTGACTTATCGCCGGAACCGTAGGGATAGGTGAAGAGCGCGTCCGGTGCGAGCATCAAGATCCGCTCGCGGTCCACACCGTCCGCGGAGGCGATCTCCTTCACCTCGCCCGCGCGGACCTTTTCCACCAGCGCTTCATCGAGCAATTGCCCGGTGTGGGCACAACCCACCACCGCATCGGCACAGCCCAGCATGGTGATGAAGGAAGCATGCGTGGTGCTTTGCAAAGCCACTCGTTGCAAGGGTTTCCTGAAGGACACAGCGCCTGACGGAGATCGCGGTCCCAACGAGTCTCCTGCCTGCACGAAAACTCCGGTGGTGTCCGTGTTTCCCCCGGGACCGAAGGTGAGCAGCATGCGGTCGCTTCCGCGCTCCCAGATCTGGAAGAACCGGGCATGGTGCATCGGTTCCTGCCTCCAACCTTCCGATCCGGAAGGCTTCTCTACCTGACCGCAACCCGACGTGAGAAATAAGATGAAGATGACCGGGATGAAGAACACACCGGCGGCACAAGGCCTCATTGCATCTCGGTGATCAGATGGACCAGCGCCTCACGCACGGAATCCGTTCCCTGGGGCAGGTCCTCAGGACGTTGCGGCACTTTATACTTGGGCATCTCCCCCCTGTCCATCGGCCCATCCGGTGTGCCTTCCGGAACATAGCGTTTCAAAGGCACATGCAGGATGCAACCGCTGCGTGGTAGCGTGACTTCAAGGACCTCACCGCTACAAAAGCTCGATGCGTTGGACCCGGTCTCTTCCCCGACGGTGCGTGCCCGGCCACTGCGGTTGGCCAGCATGACAAAAGCAGCACCGGCCCCGGTGGTGAGCCCGTCGCAGACCACGTACACTTTGCCTTGGAAAGCATTGGACACAGGTTGAACAAGCATCAACCGCGGATCGTCCGGCTTCAACTCCCTCCTGCCCTTGAGCTCTGGCAGGTACATGGCCCCTACGGACGCGAAAAAATCCGGGGCCGGCGCGGCATATCGATACGAGTCCGGGACCCGGCCGCTGCGAATGGATATGGACTTGACCACCCTGTAAGGGGCCTGCGCGATCATGGCGAACACCTGCTCGGCGAGACCCAGGTCGTTGCCGCCGGCCCCCCGCACATCGACCACCAACGTGGACACATCCTCTTTGCGCAATGCTTCCATCGCATTGTTCAGGAAGCGTTCCGGGGTGATCCGTTGGCGCTCCAACTCGCTCTTGTCCATGGTGCCCAAGGTGAGCCATGCGGCCCGGATGCCTGGAAGCTCCTCCATGCGCCACGGCTGCAGGTCATAACCTTTGGGCGTGTGTGTCTGCCGCATCTCATCCTTGGTGAGCCCGAAAAGTTCCTTCTCCCCTGTGGTACCGTCACCGGCCCTGAAGGTGATGTCGAACTTCTCCGCAGGTTCCACATAGCGCCGGTACAGCACGGGGAAATCCCGCTCAATGCTCCGGTCCAGCAAGGTGGTGTCGGCTCCTTCAGCCACCTGTGCGCTCCTCATCTTCGCTAACAGATCGGTGGCCGAAAGACCATTGATCCGCAGCAGCTCACAGCCCGATGGCAGGCTGCGGAAGCCTTTCAGTTCTTCATCCAAGTAAAGGCGGCCACCGATCACCGCCACGGTGAACGGGATCAGCGGCACGGTGTGCTCGTAGGCCTCGGCCAGCGGGGCCGGAGGGGCAAGCAGGGTGCCCGCATCACCGACGGCCGTAAACACCGGCAGCGTGGCCGCGATATAGCCCTCTCCCGTCAACGGGCCGGTGAACGAGGCCGCGACAGCATCGAACAACCGGTCCAACTCCGCCTTACTGAGGTATCTGTAGGGGTCCGGGTGCGCTTGCTCGAACGTCTGGCGGATGATCGAAAAATCCTCCCGCAGGTCTTCGGGGTAATTCACCTTCGCCTGCGGATCGTCCTGGGCCGTAAGCCCCAGAAAGGCAATGAGCGCCCCCACCGTCGTCAATAACCTCCACTTGATCATCCTTCACTGGTTCGCTGGTCGGTAAAACTAAGAATGCCCGGACCGGTAGGAACGGGCATTCAAAAGTCGGGCCGGGAAAGATCAGGCCTTCACACGGGACTTGGGCTCGGCGGCAATGATCTCGTCGCTGGCGTTCTTCCTGTATTTGTCGAAATTCTTCTGGAAGGCCTCCGCCAGTTGGTCCGCTTGCGTATCGTATCCGGACTTGTCCTTCCAAGTGTTGCGCGGGTCGAGGATCTCGGCCGGCACTTCGGGGCAGCTCTTCGGCATGTTCACCCCGAAGACCGGATGTTTGGCATACTCCACCTTCTCCAGTTCCCCGCGCAGGGCTGCAGTGATCATCGCACGGGTATGGCGAAGCTTCATGCGCTCGCCGGTGCCGTACGCGCCGCCGCTCCAGCCGGTGTTCACCAACCAGACGTGTACATCATGTTCCTTCATCCGCTCGCCCAGCATGTCGGCGTACTTGGTGGGGTGCAACGGCAGGAAGGGCGCACCGAAGCAGGCGCTGAACACGGTCTTCGGCTCGGTGATCCCGGCCTCGGTACCTGCCACCTTCGCGGTGTAGCCGCTAAGGAACCAGTACATCGCCTGTCCCGGGGTCAACTTGCTGATGGGAGGCAGTACGCCGTACGCATCGCAGGTGAGGAAGAAAATGTTCTTCGCATGGCCTCCCATGCTGGGTACTGCATGGTTCTCGATGTGCTCCAACGGATAGCTCACCCGGGTGTTCTCGGTCTTGCTCTTGTCGCTGAAATCAACTTTGGTCTGGCTGCCTTCCTCGAAGCCGACGTTCTCCAGCAAGGCACCGAAACGCACGGCGTCCCAGATCTCGGGTTCCTTCTCCTGGGATAGGTCGATGCATTTCGCGTAGCATCCGCCCTCGAAGTTGAACACGCCGTTCTTGCCCCAGCCGTGCTCGTCGTCGCCGATGAGCCGGCGCTGCGGGTCGGCGCTCAAGGTCGTCTTGCCGGTCCCGCTGAGGCCGAAGAACACCGCCGTGTCGCCGTCCTTGCCGATGTTGGCCGAGCAGTGCATGCTCAGCACGTCCCGGTCCTGGGGCAGGATGAAGTTCAGCACGCTGAAGATGCCCTTCTTGATCTCGCCGGTATAGGCGGTGCCACCGATCAGGATCATCTTGCGGGTGAAGTCCACCGCCGCGAAGTTGTGCTGGCGCGTACCGTCAACCTTCGGGTCGGCCAGAAAGCCCGGAGCGCAGATGATGTTCCATTCGGGCATGAAGTCCGCCAGCTCCTCGCGCGTGGGGCGCATGAACATATTGTTCCCGAAAAGGGCGTTCCAAGGCAGCTCCGCCACCAAGCGTAGGTTCAGGCGGAAGGCGGGATCGGCGCAGACATAAGCGTCCTGAACATATGAGTCGCGTCCCATCATGTATGCGGCCATCCGCTCGCGCAGCCGCTCGAAGGTGGCAGGCTCCATGGGGATGTTGACCTCGCCCCACCACACGGTGTTTTCCGTGGTGCCGTCCTTCACGCAGAACTTGTCCTTGGGGCTGCGCCCGGTGAATTCACCGGTATCCACCGCCAAGGCACCGCTGTCCACCAGCACGCCCTGGCCGTTCACGATGGTGTGCTCGACCAGCTCGGCCGGTTCCAGGTTCCAATAGGTGTCACCCAAGTTCTTCAGACCGATCTTGGACAGGTCGGCGTTCTTCGGTTTCGTTCCGAACTCGTTCATCTTCGTAGTGTTCGATTTAGGAGGTGCAAATGTACTTCACGGCCTTATTAGGGGGGTGACCGGCATCAGTTCAAGGTTTCCGGAAAGAACCTATCAGGAGCGCTCCCCAGCCTACCATGAACATCAGTCCGCCCAGCGGGGTGATCGGCCCCAGCACCTTGACAAGCCCTTGGATACCAAGGATATCCCGCGCCGCCAAAAGATAAAGCGAACCGCAGAAGCAAAGGATGCCCACCAGAAAGATGATACGCACGAAGCTCACCAGACGTGAGGCCAGCCGCCCTTCCAGCGCCGCTAAGCCAAGCAGGGCCAAGCCGTGGTAGAACTGGTATTGGGCCGCCGTGGTCCAGTTGTGGTAGGCCTGTGCATCCACGTGGTCCTGTATGCCGTGCGCGCCGAAAGCGCCCAAGGCCACGGCCAGCAATAAGATGCCCGATGCCCAGGCCAATGTCCGCTCGTTCATGATCCCTTCGTTCGTTGAAGCGTGCAAAGTTGGCTAAGGACTTTGAACCTGTCCAACATGGTCCGCCCTTTCACCTCCTTCACATCCATTACCTCCCTGACCTCCCTCGCCTCCCTCACCTCCATAAATTCCTGCACCTCCCAAACCGCGCCCACGTCATCGGCGCCGCCGGCTCTTGCGCACTTTGACCTTGTCCGGGTCCTCGTGGAAATAATAGCGCAGGTCCACCGTGAGGTAGCTGCCGCTGAGGAAGGTGCTCATGCGGTACGGCGTCAAGCCCGTATAGCGGTCCAACCAGGTCACATCGGCCTTGGCCATTTCGCCGAACGGACGGTGGAAGGTGGCACCGAGGTAGAAATAGCCGGACTTCTCCGTGCGGTACTCCACGCCGATATTCCCCACCACGCCCACTTGGGCCCAGTTCCGGCGGAAATAGTAGGCCTGCGCATACTCCAACTCCTTCTTCGCGTCCCCGGGATAAAAGTCCACGCTGGCGCCCAAGGCGTTGTTCATCCACGTGCGCTCCCCCAACCGGATGTATACCAGCAGAGTAACGGGCACTTCATAGCCCACGAAGCGGAGTTTGCCGGAGTCTGAGTAGCCATTGGTGTCGTTGGCGATGGCAAAGTCGTACCGCCGGGTGATCTGGTCGATGCCGACCTCAAATGAGATGGCCTTGGTGATCCCCGTTCGCACCGTCATCCCGAACGCAAAACCACCCGTGAGCGTGAGGGTGGAATTGAGGTGCTCCAGCTGCAAGTTGCTCACCGGCTCGAAAAAGCTGAAAGGGATCACCGGTTTCACTTGTAAGCCGAAGGTGGTGACGCCAAGCTGAGCATGGGCATTACGCAGGCCGAGCAGGGCCAGAAGAAGGAAAAGTGAGGCACGCAAGCGCATGTTCATCATTGGGCCGCCCGCCTACACAGCGGTCGCCGGGGCCAAAGTTCGGCCATGGGGACGGCTTTCCGGCGAAAAGTCCCGGCAGCTCGTATTGGAGGTCTACTCTACCCTCGGTGCGGTTGTCCATGGCCCGCGGTTGAAGACCTGCGTTACCCGCCTTCGGGCGCTCGCCTCTTCCGGGTAGATTTCGCCGTGCAACGCCGGACTGATCTTCTTCTGACCCTCCTCCTTGGTCTGTCCGTGGGCTGTGCGGGACCCCGGCAGGCGCAACAATATGCCTGGCTTCGGAAGCAAGGCCCCGTGCCGAAAGAACATCTCCGCGACCGGGCGGGGACATCGGCATCCGTCCTTCCAGAAGAAGAAGCTCTTGTGAACGAACATTTCACGGAACGGGGAACTGGATCGGGCAACGAAGGGCCGCTGTCCGCTGCAGTCCCCACCGCAGCCCCATCCGGCGGCCCACTCCAGAGTTCGACCGATGCGCTATCCGGACCGGGCATCTCAGCTATGGAAACCAATGCGATGTTCCGCACCATGGATCGTCCTTCCGTATCCGTGCAGGACACCACCTCCTACTATACCCCGGAGAAGCACCGTTGGAACGCCAAGGCCATCGCTTCCCTCCCAATCGCTATCGCAACCGTGGTGGTGGGCATTGCCTCACAAAGCATTTTCATCCTGCTCGCCGGCGGCGTGGTCGCCTTCGTCCTGGGGCTGATCTCAGCCCGCCAATGCCGCGACCGCGAAGACCGTGGAAAGGGTTTTGCCCTAGCTGCCATGATCTTGGGAGGGGCAGCGATGTTCTTCAGCATCATGGTGATCATCTGGGCCGCCTGAACCGGTGACCCAACGCATATTTGTCGCTTTCAGGCGCTCAGATCCCGCGATTTTATGCGTAGATATTGATGTGGACTGAATTAGGGACATCTTCACGGACATATACTTGTTCAAAACATCAGTATCATCCCGTTTATCAACGCTATGCAATGAGTCCATCTTTGGACATTCATGCGGACTTATGAGCAGACACATCCCTGGTTGAGCTTCCGTTGGGACCCGCGTAACGTTCCCTATCCGGTCTGGCTCTTGCTCGGGGAGGCCACGGCGGCCTGCCAACAGCTCCGCGAAGCCGCACTCCCGCCTCAAGAAGGGAGCTTGACCAGCTACGTGGCCATGCTCCAAGGCATCGTGGCGAACGCTTCTTTGGCCGGCAACAGCTTGAGCGAAGACCAAGTGGACCGCCTGCTGGAGGGCAGCCTGCATCTGCCGCCTTCGCAGGTCTTCCTCGAGCGCGAAATGCGGAACTTGGTGAAGGCTGTCCAATGGACCGAGGCACGGGCCAAGGCCGGCGACCGGGATACCGGTCCATGGGCCATCCAGGTGCTCAACGCCCAAGTGCTGAAGGAGATCCCATCCGCCACCGGTGCCGCAGCCGGGGATTACCGATCGGTGCGTGACCGTAACACGGAGGGCAACGTCCTGCCAGAGGACATCGGACCGATGATGGAGCGGCTGAACGCTTGGGGAGAAAGCGATTTGTTCCAGCCGGAGCATGAGGAAGAGCGCATGGCCTTCGCGATCGTCCGGGCCGTGCTCACCCACCTCTACCTGCTTTGGACCCGCCCCTTCGCTGAGGGCAATGGCCGGACGGCCCGGCTCGTGGAGTTCCAATTGCTTTTGAACGCGGGCATCCCCGCCCCCGCCGCCCACCGCATGACCGTCCACGCCGCCGCTACCCGCAGCGAGTACGCCCGGCAGGTGGCACAGGCCGCAGTGCCCAACGGCGACGTGGTCCCCTTCATCGCTTATATGGTCCGGGGCTTCGCGGACGGTGCGAAAGCGCTGTTGAACGAGGTCTCCGAGGCTCAATACCGCATCATGGCACAGGAGGAACTTCGGACCATGGTGGACCCCGCCGCCACAGTGAACGGGGAGCGCCTTCAAGCTTTGGCGCGCAGCCTACAGGACCAGCGCGGAAAGGTGCCCACAGCCACCGTCACGCAACTTTCCCCGGAACTAGCGTTGACCTACGCCCGCTTGAACGCCAAGACCTTGCAACGGGACCTGGCCCAGTTGGAGGAACTCGGATTGGTGGAGCGCAGCCGAGGTGCCGTTCAGGCCCGCACCTTGTCCGTGCGGCCATTTGCGATGGACAGCTAATTCAATTTTGGCTTACAAACAGTCCGAGACCCTGAACCGGGGCATGGGATTTTTCTGATCCGCAAATTCCTGATTCCTGATTCCGTCCGCCGACGCAGAGGCTTGTCGGAATCAGGAATCAGGAATCAGGAATCAGGAATTTACAAAGATGTCAACCTACCCGCAGAAGTTCGTCAGCCAACCGGTGAATTTCCATCGGGTCCTCACCCGCCTTCCGCGCCGCCCACAAGGAATCCGCCCCATGGGATTTTGAGCGTTTCGCTCCGTGTGGGTCCAAGACCAAAGAATGGTGTAGAAAGAACGCTTTGTGGAACGCTTCCAGGCCGAGCAGACCGGCCAAGTGCAGTTGTACCGCCGTGGAAGCCAGCAGGTCCTCGCCCCTTACGATCATGTCGATGCCGAAGCGGACATCATCCGCCAAGGAGGCGATCTGGTAGGCGGGTCGGCCGTTACGCTGCCGGATAACCGGGTCGGGCATATTCAATGCAGCTTCATGTGGCTTCCCGTCCGGCCAAGTATGCCAAACCACCTTGCCGGTGTTGGGCAACATCAACCGCCACGAGCAGTCCGGATGATCGAAGGGCAGACCCAGCGTGCGACAATGGCCATCATAGTCGCCGGAGCCGGTGCGGTCCTGGATCTCCTTCCGGGAACAGGCGCAGGCATACAGATGACCGCCTTCGCGAAGCTGATCCACCAACTCCATGTACCGCGCCATGCGAAAATGCTGCGACCATCTGCTCTTCAGTTCCGCCGCATTCCCAGGACCTTCATCCCAGTCCACGCCCAACCAATGCAAGGTCTCGAAGATGTCCTCCACGTACTCCGGCCGCACGCGCTCGGCATCCAGGTCGTCGATGCGCAGGAGGAGCTTTCCGCCCGCTTCCCGTGCCAGCTTCCACGCCAGCACGAAGGCCGCGCCGTTGCCCGCGTGGAGGTAGCCGCTGGGGGTTGGGGCGATACGGGTGTGCATCGAAGAGTGCCCGGGGCGGGACTTGAACCCGCACGGCCCTTACGGACCAAGGGATTTTAAGTCCCTCGTGTATACCATTTCACCACCCGGGCGGGGGTGTGCAAATGAACGCAATCGTGGAGGATGGAATGCAGGTTGGAACGCAGATAACGCTGAAAGGGCGGATCTCCGCTGATAGAGGTATGGTGATCGGTGAATGGTGATCGGTAATTGGACGCAGAGGCGCGGAGACGCAGAGAAATGCTTTTGGTGTTCGGGTGAGCGCATGCATCGCGCTTACCGCCACCGCAAGCCCTAAAACAAAAATGCCTCCCCGTGGAGGAAGGCATTTTGAGCGAGAAACGGGACTCGAACCTACCTGCGGTAGGCAGGCCCGCGATACTGCGTTCGCAGCTAAGCAAAAAAAATGCCCTCCGAAATGAAGGGCACTTTTGAGCGAGAAACGGGACTCGAACCCGCGACCCCGACCTTGGCAAGGTCGTGCTCTACCAACTGAGCTACTCTCGCTTGAGGGCTGCAAATATAACGGTCTTAATGATCGGTGCAACAGCGGGTAATTGACGCCCGCAAATTCACCACCGGGAGAGGTCGCGGCCGGTGCGTTCCACTTTGAATTCCCGTACCTGAACGCTGTCCGGACCGTTGTTCCAAACGTAGACGCCCACTACCTCGTCGGCATGACGCAGTTCCCGCAGGTTGCGCACCACGCAGGCGGTGAGGAGGCTATCGGCGGTGCCGCCGTGCGGAAGGGGAAAGCTCTCGTAATCGGTGATGCGGTCGCCCCGGCGCCGCTCGATGACGATGGAGGGTTCCGACGCTCCTTGGGACCGGTAGGCCACCTGCACCACCAGCGAGCCCGGAGCAAGGGCCAACAGTTCGGAGGTCGGCACACGATAGGCCGCGGTCCATGGAGAGGCTTGGTCCAGCCATTCGCCACCTTCCTTGGAACCGTCGTGAAGCGGGGTGGCATCCAGCGCTCCTTCAGCGGGCAACAGCAGCACGGCGTCGAAACCATCTGCACGCAACACGGTGTCCACCTGAAGATGTTGCAACAACGCGGCCCTCACTGCCGGAGCCACAGGCAGGCCCGCGTCCATCCACCAGAACGGCGTGTTCGCGTATCGTTGCACGTGGCGGAGAACCTTCCCGGCGCGCTGCGCATTTTCGGCGCGCAGTGCATGTGTCTCGCGCCACTGAAATAGCTGTTCGAGCGCAGGGTATCTTCCGGTGTTGATCACGATGGGCAGAGCCTTTTGGCTGGTTACATCGATCTGGTGCAGTAGGCTTTCAACAGCCCTGGGAAGCCGTTCCGCCTTGGGGCGGTGTGCGAAAAGCGCCCAGCCGATGGTCAAGGTCAGCAGCACTAAAGCGACCTTGAGCATGATGGAGGAAAGGGACGCGGGGCGTGTGAAGGCCAGGAGAAAGCACGACCCGAGGAATACAAGCAGCGAAATGCCCAGCAGCCATGGCACCACCGGCTTTTCGAACCGGAACTGCAGCTCGTGTTCCCCGGCCGGGAGCACGATGCCGAAGAAGGCGATGTTGGCCCGGAGGATATCGGCAGGCACACCGTCCACAGTGGCCGTCCAGCCCGGGTACCAGGCTTGTTGCAGCATGGCGAAGGTGGGATGGGCGGTCTTCACGTGCAGTGAAATGCCATCGTGGTCGAAGCCGGTGACCTGCACCAAGTCGCTTGGCATATGGCGCAGTACTTCCTTCACCTCTTCCCCTTCCGCCAGCACCACCAGTGCGCTGTCGTTGGCGGGATCCACCGTTGCGGGATCGTACTGCCCCGCCTGCACCACGCTGTCCGTGAGGTAGACCAAGGGTTGGAGCTTCATGGCGGCGAACAGGCCCGGCTCCTCCGCCGCGATCCGGTTCGCATCCTTCAGCCAGAAGGAATTGAAGCCGTCGTGCGAGGGCTTTCCTTCGAAATTCTGGACGTTCTTCCAGATGTACTTCAGCGTGGCGGAGCCGTCGGTGTTGTTGCCCATCGGCACCAATTCCGGCCATACGGGCCCCTTGGGCTGCTCATCGATGCGGCCTTGGAGCATCGCGGGGGAATAGTCGCCGAGGGCGGTGTTCCATTGGGCGAGCGTGGTAGCCCAGCCCATCTCAATAAAGACCAGGAGGAGCAACGGCCACCAGCGGCGCTTTTTCGCCGTGGCCCACCACCACAGCCCGATCAGCGCGAGCAAGGACACCGGAGCCGCGAGGAGCACCCGGTGCCAGCGCCAGAGGCCGGTCATTTGCTCGTAAACCGTATCGCCCTGCCCGAACGGCGGCTCGCTCGTATGCATCATCCAGGCCCGCACCAGCGCTGCCCCGACGATCAGAATAGCGATACCGATCGCGCCTTTCAACACGCGCGGCCGCTTGGCCATCAACGCGGGCCATTGGGAAAGGGTGCCCGCTGCCAGCACCGCAGCGGCCAAAGCGGTGAACCATTGGTAATAGCTGGGGAAGCGGAACAGGTCCAAGCCCGGCACCACGGACCAGAGGACCCGATGTACCGGAAGCGCAGCACCGAAGGAGGCCAACAGGCAAAGGATCCCGAAGACGGCGATCACATTTTCCACCACGGTGCGCCTGCGGAAAACGGCCAGCACCGTGAACAGCAGCACCAGCACGCCCACATAGCCGTTCGCCATGGTGGGATCGGTGCCGAGCCAGGCCGCATCGGTGCCCACAGCATAAGGGAAGAAGTAGGACCAGGCCGCGTGCCAAGTGAAGGGGTTCACCGCGGCATCGCTGTAGGTCATGCCCGCGGACCGCGCCAAATAAGGAGATACCTCCACATACGCGTAGATCGTACCGACGGCCATGACCAAGGTGAGCACGGCGAACAGGACCTCGTAACGCAACAACCGGAAGACGAAGGCGCGGTCGCTCTTGCGCCATGCGCGCACCGCATACACGATGATCAGTGCCAGCAGCAGCCATGTGCCGATGAGGGTAAAAGTGTGGTTTCCGCCCGTGAGCAGCAGGCCCTGGAAGATGGCCGCCTCCACCGCCGGTCGCCACGAAGGCCGCTCGATCAGCCGCAGTTGTGCGCTGATCAGCCACGGCAGCAGGGCCGCACTGATCACCGCGTAGAAGTGCATTTCGTGCGCGGTGAAGAAGCCGCTCAGCGCATAGGCCAGGCCGATGACCAAGGCGATCCGCGCATCACTTCCGATCCGGCGGACCAAGCGCATCATCCCGATGCCGCCCACGATGACGTAGCCGAGGAAGAGCGCCTGCAAGGTGTAAAGCGTGTGGCCGATGGTGCCGCCCAGCACGATGGACATCGGGTACCACGCGGGGCCTTGTAGGTCTGCATAGATCGGATAGCCGGATTGCGCGAAGGGGTCCCAGAGCGGGAAGTGGCCGTCCTGCAAGGCCGAGGCGATGAACCAGCGCCACGGCATCCAACAATCGAGCGTATCGCCCTGCACCATGCCGTAGCTGAAGGTGCTCAACGGCCAATAGACCAACAGCACCGCCGCCGCGATGATCGCCCAGCCCCAGCGCTCCGCCCAGCGGTCCGCGGAGGTCGGTGTGCCCGGCACTTCGGGCTTCATGCCTTCTTCAGCCTTGATCGGCCCGCTCCTGCCATCCGCTTGATCTCATTCAACTTCATCAGTGCTTCAACAGGCGTCAGTGTATTGATGTCGAGGGCCTCCAGCTCGTCGCGGATGCCTTCGAGCGCAGGGTCGTCGAGCTGGAAGAAGCTGAGCTGCGGCTCGCGGCCAAGGCTGGCGGTGGCGGGCTTGGGCACTGCGGGGCCTGCTTCCTTTTTCTCACCGGGCAGGTCTTCGCCGAGGTCTCCTGAATGGGTCTGTTCCAAATGGTGCAGCACTTTTTCCGCGCGCTTCACCACTTGCTCCGGCATGCCGGCCATGCGGGCCACGTGGATCCCGAAACTGCGGTCGCTGCCGCCGGGGACGAGTTTCCGCAAGAAGAGCACCTTGCCATCGGCCTCACGCACGGCCACGTTGGCGTTGCGGATGCGCGGGAAGGTCTCCGCCATGTCGTTCATCTCATGGTAGTGCGTGGCGAAGAGCGTCTTGGGCCGCATGGGATGCTCGTGCAGGAACTCGGCGATGGACCACGCGATGGAGATGCCGTCGTAAGTGCTGGTGCCGCGGCCTATCTCGTCCATCAGCAGCAGGCTGCGCGCACTGAGGTTGTTGAGGATGCTGGCGGTCTCGTTCATCTCCACCATGAAGGTGCTTTCCCCCGTGGTGAGGTTGTCGCTGGCACCCACGCGGGTGAAGACGCGGTCGATGATGCCGATGTTGGCCTCGCGCGCCGGGACGAAGCTGCCGCACTGGGCCATCAGCACGATGAGGGCCGTTTGCCGCAATAGCGCCGACTTACCGCTCATGTTGGGGCCGGTGATCACCAGCAGTTGGGCGTTCTCCGGGTCCAGCGTGAGGTCGTTGGCCACGTACGGTTCGCCGGGCGGAAGCTGCTGCTCGATCACGGGATGACGGCCATCACGGATGCGCAGTACAGCATCTTGGGAGATCACCGGTCGGGCATATTTCCACGTGGCGGCATTGATAGCGAAGCCGCGCAGGACATCGACCCGGGCAATGGCCGTACCGATGGCCTGCACCTCCCCGATGCCTTTGCACACACGCTCCACCACCGTCCCATAGAGTTGCCCCTCGAGGGCGAGGATGCGTTCCTCGGCGCTGAGGATGCGCTCCTCCAAAGCCTTCAGCTCGTCGGTGATGTAGCGCTCGGCACCGGTGAGGGTCTGCTTGCGCACCCATTCCGGTGGCACCTTGTCCCGGTGTGTGTGGCGCACTTCCAAGTAATAGCCGAAGACGTTGTTGTAGCCCACCTTCAGCGAAGTGATGCCGGTGCGCTCCACCTCGCGGCGCTGGACTTCCATCAGGAGTTCCTTGGCGTGGGTGGTCACGTGGCGCAATTCATCCAGGTCGGCATCCACGCCGGTGCGGATCACGCCGCCTTTCTGGATGTTCACGGGCGTTTCCGGCTCGATGCTCGCGCTGATGTGCTCCGCGATTTCCAATGGCACCATCCACCCTTTTGCAGTAGCCGCTAGAATGCCGCCTGCCTTGTCCAAAGCACCGCGCACCCGCTCGGCGGCCTGAATGGCACGGGCCATCTGGAGCAGCTCCCGGGGATTGATGCGGCCCACGGCGGCCTTCGCGGCCAAGCGTTCCAAGTCGCCCACCGCACGGAGGTCGTCGCCGATGGCATCCCGTAAGACCGATGCTTCCAACAGCGCCTGTACGTGGTCCAAACGCTCCCCGATAGCCTTCTCATCCACCAGCGGAAAGAGCAGCCAACGCCGCAGCAGACGCGCGCCCATGGGTGTTTCACAGCGGTCCATGGCGGCCAGCAGCGTGTGGCCGCCCTCGTTCACCGGGGCCACCAGCTCCAAGTTGCGCACGGTGAAGCGGTCCAGCCAGACATGGCCGTCGTTCGCCAGTTTGGCGATGCGCCGCACGTGGCCGAGGCGGTCGTGGTGCGTTTCACCGAGGTAATGCAGCACGGCACCGGCGGCGCGCTGGGCCAAGGGCAGTTCCTCGATGCCGAAGCCCTTCAGCCCGGCGGTGTCAAACTGGCGTAAAAGACGCTCGCGCGCGAAGTCGTCCGTGAAGGCCCATGGCTCCAACGCAAAGCTGCGCCAGCGCCCGGATTCCTCAGCGACCAAGGGCTGCTTCGCCCCGCGCGGGAAGAGCAGTTCACCGGGCGCATGGCTCTCGATCGCCTTGGCCATGGTCTTGCTGTCGCCTTCCCCGGCGATGAACTCGCCGGTGGTGACGTCCAGGAAGGCGACACCGTAGCGTTCGCCTTCGCCGCAGATCGCAGCCAGCCAGTTGTTGCTGCGACCGTCCACCACTCCTTCGGCGAAGGAGACACCCGGCGTGGCCACCTCGGTGACGCCGCGCTTCACGATGGTCTTGGTCAGTTTGGGATCTTCCAACTGGTCGCAGATGGCCACGCGATGGCCGGCCCGCACCAGCTTCGGCAGGTAATTGTCCAAGGAATGGTGCGGGAAGCCCGCCAGCTCGATGGTACCCGTGCCGTTGTTGCGCTGGGTGAGCGTGATGCCGAGCACGCTGGCGGCGGTGATGGCGTCCTGCAGGAAGGTCTCATAGAAATCGCCGACACGGAACAGCAGGAGGGCGTCCGGGTATTGCGCCTTGATGCGCATGTACTGCTTCATCAAGGGTGTTTCGGCGGGAGAGGCTTTGGTCATCGGCGCGAAGTTCGCAATACCGTTCGGGCAGCCCGAAATTTAATCTTTTCCGAATGGAACGCGGATGACGCTGAAGGAGCTGATCCACGCGGATCTGAATTTAGTAGTGATCGATGATCGGAGTTTCTGGTACAGGGTACAGGGTATTGAGTACCGAGTACTGCCGACGCACCCTGCCGACTGCCAACTGCCACTGCATACTGCCTACTATAACACTGTCGCTCCCGCTTTCAACTTTTCCCCTTTCATTTGGCCGCAACCTCGCCGTCACGTTTTCAACTTTCAGCTTTCATCTTTTCAGCTTTCACAAATATGTCGCAGCCTGACCGCAAACTGACCATGGATGAACTCGGGCGGATGGATGCTGAGGGATACAAGGCTATGGCCAAGCGGCGGTTGCGCTTTATCCTGGACGATGTACGGAGCCGCCACAACACCGGTTCCATCTTCCGTACAGCTGATGCTTTCGCACTGGAGGGGTTGGACTTGTGCGGCTTCACGCCGCTGCCGCCCCACCGGGAGATCGAGAAGACGGCGCTGGGGGCCACGCTCTCCGTGCCCTGGGTACACCATACCTCGGCGTTGGACGCGGTGCATAAGCTGCAGGCGGAAGGCTGGGAGGTATGGGCGGTGGAGCAGACCGAGCATGCAATGGCGATCACCCAATGGGCCCCGGACCCGGAAAAAGGGTTGGCCTTGGTGCTCGGCAACGAGCTGCACGGGGTGAGCGAGGCCGTGGTGGCCGCCTGTGACGGAGCGATCGTGGTACCACAGGGCGGGACAAAACACAGTCTGAACGTGTCCGTATGCGCCGGGATCGTGGCGGCATGGGCCGTATTTAACGGAAAAACACTCTAACACGAGGCAACCCCTCCACAGGTGCTTCGTTAAAGGATTGTGCCACGAAGTGGCCCGTAGTTGTCTCCTTCCTCTATATTTGGCACAGATCGAAACGGAAGTGCGCTCCAAACACACCCTCCCCTTATTGGCCCTCTTGGCATGCTTCGGTCTCTCGAATGTGCTGAACGCCCAGTATTTCCGCAATTCCAGCTACTGGAAGACCCACCGGAAAGAGATCACCGTCGGCATAGGTGTCACCAATTTCCTTGGCGAACTCGGCGGTCGGAACCAGATCGGCTCCCCCTTCGTGTGGGACCTGGAGTTCAGCCTGACCAAGCCCGCCCTCAGTTTGGGCTACCGGTACTATCTGGCCAAAGCGGTCTCCATGCGTTTTAATGGGACCTATGGCGTACTGGCCGGAAACGACAACCTCACCCAGGAGACGTTCAGGCACAACCGCAACCTCAGCTTCAAGTCGAACATCATCGAGGCGCAGCTCTGTTTGGAATGGCACCCCTTCCAGGAACAACCAGGGCACATGTATGACCTTCGCGGGGTAAAAGGCATGGCACCGAGCCGCATGGGCCTCTACGTCTTCGCCGGGGTGGGCGGTTTCCATTTCAATCCGAAGACCCAGTTCGACGGCGCATGGGTGGAATTGCGCCCGCTGGGCACGGAAGGACAGGGGCTGCCGGACGGAGCGGACGAATACTCCCTAACTCAGTTCTGCATCCCCATGGGCATAGGCATCCGCAAGGCCTTGAACAAGACTATGACCATCGGTCTGGAACTCCAATACACGAAGACCTTCACCGATTATATCGACGATGTGAGCGGCATATACTACGACCGCCAAGCACTCGAGGACGCGCACGGCCCCATGGCAGCCTATCTCTCGGACCCCAGCTTGGGCGAGGTCCCCGGCCAAACGGCTGCCGGCCAACAACGGGGCTACACGAACCACAATGACGGCTATATCTTTCTGAAAGCACAGCTACACTATAAGCTTTTCAAATACCGCTCGAAGAACAAGAAGTACCGCACGCGGATCCGCAGGCAGAAGATCGTGTTCTAAGCCGCAATTTTCGGATCCCGGCACAAGCCCCGATGGTCTCCACCGTCGGGGCTTGTACATCAAAGCCACCTTGTTCGCGCGTTACGGAGCGACCTGCCCGCACGATCCCTGACAAGCAGGTCCGTTGCATGGCCAGGCCTTCAGAGAACATCAACCCCTTTAGGGCGATGAACACCTCACGCACGCACCGTCAGGTTCCCGTCCTCTTCCGACAAATACCACATCTCCGGAAGCCCAACAAGATCCGCAGGCCCGGATAGCGGTGGCACACCCTTTGTCCGGTCCGGGCCAGCATGCACTGATCATTGAACTCCACACGGAATGAACTTGAAGAACATCCCCCTGACCGCATTGGCCTTCATCAGTGCATTGGCATGTAACTCGGCACCGGAGGAACCGATGGACGGCCCACCCTGTGCCGAGGCTAAGACGAGCGTGCCCGTGGACCTGCACAAGACCTGGAACGTGCTGCTCCAGGCCCATGTGAAGGACGGCATGGTGGATTACAAGGGCTTGGTGAAGGAAAAGGGAAAATTGCACGCCTACTGCGACCTGTTGAGCAGCACGCCCCCCACGGACACGTGGAGCAAGAACGCCGAATTGGCCTTCTGGATCAATACGTACAATGCCTTCACGGTGCAGCTCATTGTGGACAACTACCCGGTGAAGAGCATCAAAGACCTGGATCCTTCCTTGAGCGTGCCCTTGCTGCATACCGTTTGGACAGGCACGAAATTCAAGATCGGTGACACCGAGTACAGCTTGGACGATGTGGAGAACAAGGTGCTGCGCAGGAAATTCGAGGAACCGCGGATCCACTTCGCTATCAACTGCGCTTCCATGAGCTGCCCGCCCCTGCGCAACGAGGCATTCACCGGAGAGCGCGTGCAGGAGCAATTGGACGACCAAGCGCGGAATTTCATCAATAACCCGCGTTACAACAAGATCACCAAGGACCAGGCGGAACTCTCCAAGATCTTCAGCTGGTTCAGCGGGGATTTCAAGAAGCACGGCACGTTGATCGAATTCATCAACCAGTATAGTAAGGTGAAGTTGGACGCCGAGGCGGACCTGAGCTACATGGACTACGATTGGAGCTTGAACGAGCAGAAGTGAGGGTGCTGGTACAGGGTACCGGGTAGAAGGTACCGAGTACCGGGTGTTGACCTTCGCGGAATTGTACCCTGTGCCCAGTACCCGGTACTTTGTACCAGCAACTAATTCCACCTGTCCGCAACTGCATCATCTTTGGCGGATGACATTGATCCGACACTGTGGATGTACCGGGCGCTGAGAGCCAGTGTGCGCGCGGCATTGTATCTGTACTGCGGGCGGATCCGTGTGGATGTGCGTTCCGCGCCACCGGTGGATACCGTGCTCTTGCTGGCCAGCAACCATCCCAATTCGTTCTTCGATGCTTTGGTGATCGCTACGCACTTGCCCCACCGCATGCGCTTCCTGGCGCGTGGTGATGCGTTCCGTGACCCGCGTGCCGCGAAAATGTTGGGCGCATTGTTCATGATCCCGATCTACCGCATGAGCGACGGACGTGCGGAACTGAGACGAACGGAGGACAGCTTCCTACTTGCGCAGGAGGATTTGGAGCATGGCGGCTCCGTGCTGGTGTTTTCCGAAGGGAACTCGGAGAACGAATCAGGGCTTCGTCCCTTGGGAAAAGGCACCGCAAGGATCGCTTATCGCGCTTGGCAGAGCGGCTTGGACGTTCGGGTGCTTCCGGTGTGGTTGCGCTACGATACGTACCATCTACCGTTCATGGAGGTGTGCATCGGCACGGGCGAGATGATGGACCACAGCGCAACACCGGTGAGGCCGGAAGCGGTTTTCCTGCGCGGATTCAATTCGGTGTTGCGCGATCGCTTACTGAAGGCTTCAGCGATCGTGGATGCACGGCGATCGCTCGATACTTCGCGGTGTTCGGGTGCATTGCGCACGATGTGCCGCATCATTTTGGTACTGCCCGCGCTTGCCGGACTGCTCCTTCATGCGCCTTGGTATTTTCCCTTGCGGGCATTCACGGCCGGAAAAACGCGCGGCACGGTATTCTTCGATTCGGTGCTGTTCGGCCTGTTGTTCCTGACCTACCCGCTCTGGCTGTTGGCATTGGTGGCAATGGCCGTGTTCGCCGGCCTTGGTTGGTGGTCCTTGATCATGATCACCGTGGGGCCCATCAGCCTGTCCGCGTTGCGGTCGTTCCGCATGCGGTGGACAGGAAACGTGATCTCCGAGGAAGCCCCGTCGATCCGTATCACGTAGTCCTCAAAAGGTAATATGCGGTAGTTCAGTACCTCCCTGTAGGTCCGTAACATCGCTTCCGGCCCTTGCCTAACGATCGGGAAAGCGTTCGGGCCGCGTGTTCACTTCATCACGCAAACGATCGAGATCTCCACCTCGTCACCGGCCATGAAGGTTCCGCTCGGTCCCACACCGTAGTCCAGCCGATTCACAGTGATTGTGCCCGTAAGCGTCCTGTTCCCATAGGTGAACGGGACCTCCACATCCTTCGTGATGCCGTGCATGGTGAGCTTCCCCTTTGCCATGAACCCGTTTTCGGCCTTTTCCACGGAAGTGGAGGCGAAGCAGATCGCCGGGTACTTCTCCACATCGAAGAAATCGTCGGTGCGCAAGTGCTTGTCGCGTTTCTTGTTACCCGTGTCCACGGTCGCGGCATCCACGCACACCGCGAACTTCGACCTTGCGGGATCAGATGGATCGAAGGCCGCATTGCCCTTCAGTCCGGAAAAGGAGCCGTTCACACTGCTGATCTTCATGTTCCCGATCTTGAATGAGATACTGGAAGCAGACTGATCAATGGACTGTGCATGCACGTTCGTGAGGAACGGAAGCAGCAACAACAGCAGGGCAGGGCGGGGAAAGGTCATGAGCTTGGGTTTGATCTGAAAGGGACAAAGTTCGTGCCCCGCTGGCGAAGGAACAACTTCGACAGAGCAGTTGATCATCGCACTAACCTGCCCGCCAAATACCCCGTGGTCCAGGCCGCTTGGAAGTTGAAGCCGCCGGTGATGCCGTCAATGTTCAGCACTTCGCCTGCGAAATAGAGCCCTTGCACCTTGCGGCTTTGCAACGTGTGCGGGTCCACTTCTTCCAGCGCCACCCCGCCCGCGGTGACGAACTCTTCCTTGAAGGTGGTTTTGCCGGCCACGGCGTAGCGGTCGTTCGTTAACAGGTCCACCAAGCGGTTACGGTCCTTTTTGCCGACATCGCCCCAGGGTTTCTCCAGCGGGATCTCCGCCTTGGCCAGCAAAAATTCCCAGAGCCGGCGCGGCAACGGGAAGTGGTTCGCGTTCTGCGCTTGTTTGCGTCGGTGATCCTCCTGGGCCATCGCATTGCGTACGTCCTCCTCCCCCATTCCGCCGAGCCAGTGCAGTTGCAATGTGAAACGGTAGCCCATGCCCTGTACGACGCGCGCGCCCCATGCGCTGAGCCGTAGCACGGCCGGGCCGCTCATACCCCAGTGCGTGATCAACAACGGGCCGGTGCTCTCCAATTTTGTGCCGATGATGCGCGCGCGCACCGGGTCAGCCACCACGCCCATCAGGGAGCGGATCGCCTCGCCCGGCATGTTGAAGGTGAAGAGCGACGGCACCGGCTGAACGATGGTGTGGCCGAGCTGCTTCAGCCATGCGTAGCCTTCCGCTTTGGGGTGGCCGCCAGTGGTAACAATGACATGATCCGCTTGCAATTCGCCTCCGCTTTCCATGCGCAGTTTGAATCCGTTCGTCGCATTGTCGATCGCGCCAACGCCGGACTGCAACGCGATGCGCACGCCCTGCTCTTCGGCCTCGTCCATCAGGCAGCGGATGATGGTGCCCGAGTCATCGGAGATGGGGAACATGCGGCCATCGGCTTCGGTCTTCAGTTGAACGCCGCGTTGCGCGAACCACGCGATGGTGTCCTTCACGCTGAAGTACTCGTACACCTTCCGCAGAAAGCGCTCGCCGCGCGGATAGTGTGCCGAAAGCTTGCGGATGTTGGGCTGATCATGCGTGACATTGCAGCGCCCGCCACCGCTGACACGCACCTTGGCGAGGAGCTTATTGCTCTTCTCCAGCAAAAGCACATCGGCACTTGGATGGTGCTGCTTGGCGCTGATCGCCGCGAAGAAACCCGCTGCACCCCCTCCGACGACGATCACACGCATGGGGCAAAGATGAATGACGCGGGGCTTTGGGGACCGCGAAAACGCTTATGGCTCCGTCCTCAATTTGGCATCCTGCCAGCCGGTGATCCCCGCCACCATGGAGTAAACATGCGCATAGCCCAACTTCAATGCGGTCTTTGACGCATTGGTCCCGGCCGGGCACTCGGGGCTGTAGCAATAGAACACGAGCATGGCCTGATGGTCCTTGGGGAGGCTCGCCTCGGTCACCTCATCATAAACGGTGAGCACCGCACCCGGCACATGGGCTTCGGCATACATCTCGGGTTCATTGCAATCATAGACATACACCTTGGCTGAATCCATCATTTGCGAAAGCCGCACAGGGGTGATCACCTCCGCATCGCGAGGCTCTTCTGTGATCGTCGTGCCTGTAACAACCGCGCTGGTCGTGTCCTGACCGTACAAGGTCCCGAATGAAAGCATCGCCACAAACGCAGGAACGACCTGCAGCAAGGCTCCAAGCCAGGCCATGTTCTTACCAACGCACCGAGTGAGCGGCTTCATGTGATCTTTCGCCCCACAAAGTACATCTCCATTTCCCCTTTTCCCTTCGCCTCCACCATGCCGCGCGGGGTAAAGGAGAGATCCGGGCCCTCCTTCACCAGTTCATATGTCGCTTTGCTGATGTTCACCTTTCCTTCCTCGCCGCTCCGCTCCATGGCGTTGGCGGTGTTCACGGCATCGCCCCAGATGTCAAAAGCGAATTTCCGCAACCCCACGATGCCCGCCACGACGGGGCCGGTGTGGATGCCCACGCGCATGGAGAAGGCACTGAGCCCCTTGGCTTCACGCTCGGCCTTGCGCGCCGTGATGAACGCCTGCATCTCCAGAGCGGCGCGTACGACGTCCACCGGTGCTGCCGGTGCCAGGCCCGGCAGTCCGCCCACGCACATGTAGGCGTCACCGATGGTCTTGATCTTTTCGATCTCGTGTGCGGCCACGATGCGGTCGAAGGCTTTGAAGCAATGGTCCAGCTCCTCCACCAAGGCCTGGGCGCTCATGGTCTGGCTGATCCGGGTGAAGTCCTTGAAATCGGAGAAGAGGATGGTGGCACACGGGTGATCGCGCGCCATGGCCTTGCCGTTGTCCTTCAGCTCCTGGGCCACGGTGGCGGGCAGGATGTTGAGCAGGAGCCGCTCCGAACGTCCCCGCTCGCGTTGGACCCTGGCACTGGATATGCGCATGAAACGCAGGCGGCTCCAGAGGCCGGCGGCCAGCAGGAACACCGCGATCGCGCCGTACAGTGCGAGGTTGCGCGCTTCACGCTCACCGGTCACTTCCGCCTGATGGACCATCTCCTCCTCCACCTGCTTCTTGGCCCGGTTCAGGCTGTCCGCCAATTGCCTCTGGGCGAACTCATGGTCCATCTCGATGCGGGTCATCTCCTTGATCTTGGCCTCTCCGAAGAGGGTGTCCCGCAACACGATCGACCGGCGATAGTAGTCCAGGGCACGGCCTTTGTCGCCCAGTGCGTCGTAGGTATCATAGAGGCATTCACAGGCCTGCTGCTCCAGCATGCGCGCCTGCTGTTCCTCCGCCATGGCAAGCCCATCCGCGCAGAAACGCAAGGCCTCTCCCCGCCGCCCCGCCTGGTTCTCGACGGCACCGTACCTGACCTTTGTAATAGCCATTAAATACCCTTTGCTCGTGAGGCCCTGATCGCGCATGCTCTGCTTCAGGTAGTACCTCGCGGAATCAGTCTCGCCCAGCAGGCCGTAACAGGTGCCGAGGTGCATGTAGCTGACGGCCGTCCAGCCGGTATTCCGCAAGGCCTGCCATACGCCTAAGGAAAGCCTATAGAAGGTGAGCGCCTGGGCCGGGTCGCCTTTGTCCTCGTAAAGGGAGCCGAGATTGTTCCAGTACTTGCCCGTTTCCCGCATCGATCCCAATTGCTGATAGATCGCCCCGCTGCTGCGGTAGTACTCTTCGGCCTTGTCGTAGTTCTTCTGGTTGTGCTGGATGGTGCCGATGCTGTTGAGCACCTCGGCCAAACCCAGACTGTCACCCGATCGGCGGACGTCCGCCATAACTTCGTAAAGCAAGGATAATGCCCTCCCGCTCTCGCCCCTCGTCTCCAACATGGCCGCCTGTTCCAACATCAAGCGGCCCAATAATTTTTCTTCCCCTGCCGCCCGTGCCATCACCACGGCCGAGTCCAGCAGGACGGCCGCACGGGCCATCTGGCCGTTCTGCTTCAAGCTGTCCACCACGTTCAGGATCTTCTGCAGCTCGGGGGACTTATCCACTTTTGCGGCGCAAGTACGGTCCGCAGCGGCCCAAAGAACAAGGGCTAGGACCGTGCCGAGCACTGCGGGTCGATCCCAGTAATGCCGCATTGCACGTTTCCACCGAACGATCATGGGGGAAAAGGTAGGGTAATGCCAAGGTTCCCGGGGCTCGAATACCCTCTTTTTACCATTTGGCGGATTTCGATTTTCGTTCCGCCCGGATAGATGGCCCCCATTGATCCGGAGCCATGAGAAAACTCGGCCCATTGGCCCTGTTGGCACGCCCAGCTTACCCGAATAGCCTACCTTCACCCTACACCAAACCACCAAACCACCATGCGTTTACTTGCCACCGCCTCCGTATTAGCCCTGCTGATGCCGATCCATAACCTAATGGGGCAGGAACCCTCCGCACCGGCCGCGAAGCCAACTGATCCCGGTTTCACGGAGGCACTGTTCGACAGCACCACGATCGCGGACATGCTCAAGGACGACAAGGCCATGGCCGTACGCTTCTACAACGTTCTCGTGCCTCCTGAAAATAAGGACGGCAGCGCCATGGCGATCGGTATCCATGCCGATGGCAGCGAGATCAACAAGGGCAATGCGTACCAGGTCAGCTTAGGCTTTGTGAACGGCGTGATCAAAATGAACGCATTGAACTCCAAGGACGCTAAAACGGCTTGTTCATCCATGCAGGCATCCGGCCATCCCTCCTACTCCGCCTCGTTCACCCGCACGGAGATCGAGGCGCTAACGGATCTCCAAGGTTGCCAAGCCCTCCAAGCCGCCCCGGACACCGCTAAAGGAGAGACCACCATGCGCCTGACGGCCATGAAGATCACAGGCGGCAAGGCGGAACCCTTGGGCAGCGATCCCAAGTTCGTACGGGTTTGCGGCTTCCCCTGCCCTTCCGTCTGCGGCCCGGATAAGAACTATGTGTACCGGTTCAAGCCGTAGACGGTCGATCCATTGTTCGATGAAAACTGAAGTGGCCTTTGGATCTCACGCCAACGGGTCTGCGAGCTGTAGCTCCGGGTATTCGAAAGGCTCACTGGCTTCCGGCACGTTGCCGGATCCGGCCTTGCCCAGTAGCGGCCGCACGGAATGCGCCAACAGCGCGTCCGCCGGATAGGGCTTGATCAACGCGTTGATCGCCGCTTCGTCCGCAGGGGATGCGATCGGCGCGAGCCACTGCTCCTCTTCCTCCTCCGTGAGGATCAGCGGCATGCGCGGACCTTCCGCCTTGGGGTTGTTGTGGATGCGCCGCATCAGCTCGTCCGCTTCCGTGGTGACGATGCTGAAGGTGTGCAGTACTTCGCCGCTTTCCCGGTCCTTCCACTGCTCCCATAGTGCGGCCAGCGCGAAGTGGTCGCGGTCCCGCAGGCGGATGAAATACGGATAGGTGCGCTTGCCGAAATGATGGTGCTCGTAGAAGCCCTCCACATGCACGATGGCCCGCTTTCCCATGGCGGAAGTGCGGAAAGCAGGCTTGTCGAACATGGTCTCGCCGCGCGCCAACAGGGTCTGGTTCCAGAGCTGCTTGCGCTGGGCGTCGTCCTTCACCCATGCGGGCACCAGGCCCCAAAAGGATAACTGCGGATCGCGCGGCGCGGCATCGGTGTACACCACCATGCCCGGGTGCGCAAAGCCGTTGGCGAAGTGGTGGTCGAACTCCGGGAAGGGGTTGAGCAGTTGTGCCAAACGCTCAGCGGCGGCGGTGTTACCGCGGCTCTTCGCGATGCGCAGGGACATCTCCGTGCGGGCCTTCACTCCGTAGCACATGGTGCAAAGTTCGTGGATGGACGGGAGCAAGAGGAGGGCGGCCCCGCTATATCTTGCCCGATAGTGGCATTTCCAGACCACCATTTACCCTATTGCGCGTCTTTATTCCGAAACCACCATTTCATGCGGATACTCCTACTCCTTGCGCTCGCCTTCTCCCTACCTGCCAGCGCTGCCTTGCAAGTGATCGTGAACGTGGTCCCGGAGACCTGCGGCAACGCGAATGGTACGGCTTGGGCTATTCCATACGGCGGCACCGGACCCTACACCTATGCGTGGACCGGACCCAATGGTTTCACGGCCACCATCGATAGCTTGACCAACTTGGAAGCCGGCACCTACGAAGTGACCGTGACGGATGCTCTGCTGGCCACAGCGGTGCAAAGCGGCATCGTGGATGATCTCGCGAATTTGATGGAGGGGTACGGTGGGCTGTTCTCTGCCCTGGAACCCATTATCGGGTACATGGGCCACGCTTGCCCCGGCGAATGCAATGGCGCGATGCTGATGATCGATGATCTGCAAAGCGGTACCGGCCCGATGACCTACTCGTTCCCGAGCGGTGCGAATATCCTCGGCTACGAACAACCCTCCGGCCGCCCGGTGTACGGTGGCTTTTGTGCAGATGACCTAGTTACGTACTTCATGGAAGATGCCCTAGGCTGCACCGGCACGGGCTACGCCTACATTGCCACCTTCAACGCGGGCAACTACCTCCAACAATCGGATGTTGTAGGATCCTGTTCTGGAGGTATGGGCGGAAGTGCGCTCTTCGACTTTCAGACCCAGGAGTTCCAACAGTTCATCGAAGTGCGGCTGAACGGCCAATTGGTGCAACCCGGCGAGGATTGGTCCTCAAACAGTGTACGGTTCATGAACCTTGCTCCGGGCACCTATGACCTCCATGCGACCTGGCCCCCTGCCCAGTGCGTCCAAGATCTGCAATTCACCATACCCGACCTCGGTACCGAATGCGGCACCTTGACCGGCATCAGTTGGTATGACCCGAATAGCGATTGCATCCGCGATGCCGGTGAAGTGGGCATTCCGAATAGTGTACTCGCTATAGAACCCGGCGGCTATTTCGCGTTGACGCAATACGATGGCACCTTCAGCATGGATCTGCCCGACGGCAACTACACCTTGGAACAGGCGGACCCTACCCTGTTGCCGATCTGCCCCGTCGTGCAACCCGTGCCTTTCATCATCGGCAGCACTCCAGTGAATATCGAACTGGCCAATGGAAGTAGCACCGAGTTGGATCTGCGCACATGGCTGAACGGTAGCCGGGCACGGCCCGGCTTCGACCACACGCTCTTCGCACAAGTGCGGAACACCACACCACAGGTGAGCGGACCCGTGAGTGCATCGCTCACCTACGATCCTTCCATGACGTATTTGGAAGCGTCGCCTGTTCCCACCAGCATTGTGGGCAACGTCCTCACCTGGGAGTTGCCGCCATTCACCTCGTTCGAATACGCGCACGTCTCGGTGCAGTTCAACATTCCGGTAAGCACGCTATTGGGCACGGTGCTCACCAGCTCCTTCAGTGCAACGAACACGCTGACCGAAACGGACTACACGAACAACAGCAACACAGAACACGTGACCGTTACCGGCAGCTACGACCCGAACGACAAGACCGCACGAACAAGTACCAGGGCCAGCGATGAGCTTTACTTCATCGACAACGATGAATACATCGACTATACGATCCGCTTCCAGAACACCGGCACGGATCCCGCCTTCACGGTGGTGATCACCGATACACTAAGCGCCGAGCTGGACATGAGCAGCTTCCAACCCGGTGTATGCAGCCACCCTTGCACCGTTGATTTCAAAGCAGGCCGCGTGGTGGAATGGACATTCAATGATATCCTCTTGCCCGACAGCAACGTGAACGAAGCGGCGAGCCACGGACTGACCAGCTTCCGCATCAAGTTGAATGAACCGGTGTTGCCGGGCACCGTGATCGAGAACACCGCGAATATCTATTTCGATTTCAACGAACCAGTGATCACGGAGCCGAGCGTGCTGGTGGCGGAGTTCAGTACGGAGGTGCAAGAAAATGGAAAAGAGGGACTCCGGCTCCACCCCAATCCGGCGAGCGACATGCTTCACGTTACGAGCGTTCAACGAATGGTCGGGACGAGGTTGCTGAGCACGGATGGACGGGTGGCACAGGAACTACGCGCACAAGGAACCCGGCAGATGCTGGATGTGGCCCGACTGATCGCAGGCATCTACATTCTGGAGGTCTTGCGGGAGGATGGCCATCGCTTGCGTTCGACCTTCGTGAAGAACTAGGTCAGGGAGCGATCTCTGATGTGTTGTTGTCCGAGCAGTCGGGCCAGTAAGTTGAACCAATTGAGACATCCGATCCGCTTTCTTGCGTCTTACCCATAGAAACCGATCCCGCCGATGATGAAACGACCTCTACTCTTCACTACGGCTTTGTTCGCATCCATCGCAATACAAGCGCTCACGGTCACGATCAGTGTGGTCAGGCCCTCCTATTGCGGCAGGGCCTCGGGGACCCTCATAGCTAATGTCAGTGGAGGAGTCCCTCCCTACGACGTCCAATGGAGCAATGGTTCCACGGAACAGTACAACCCGGGGCTCCCTCCGGGCATGTATACGGTGGTGGTCACCGATTCGCAATTGGACGAGGCCACAGCGGACGGTGAGGTGCCTTTGCTGAACAGCTACGATTATGGAGTGAACCTGCCTCCGATCCTCATGCACTGTCCGGGAGATCCCATGCACCTTGCGGTCTTTACAGGTATGAACCAACCCGGTGTGCAACCGCCGGAAGATGACATCTACGGCCCGAACCCTTACAGCTTCACGGGTCCGGGACTAACGCATTTGGGGCAATCCACCTCGTGCAATGATCCGAACGGGGTCGTCTGGGAACTCTTGACCTTTGATGGTGTGCAGCCCGGCTCCTACCAACTCGACTATACCGACGCGAACGGCTGCCCGGGCACCTTCGACGTGGTCCTTGGTGGCGAAATGACCTGGCCGGACCTGCAGGTGATCGATGTATCTCCCAGTTGTCCCAACTACACCACGGGCTCCTTCACCTTCGCTTGCCAAGGAACCGACATCAATTCGAGTTACTCCATCCGTTGGCGCTCCGATGGCGATCCTTCTTCCTGTGGTCACTTGAACTATAGTTACGATCTTGCTAGTGGGACCACGGGACAGACGGTCAGTGATCTGGAAGCAGGGGATTATTGGCTCATTATGAGCAGCGATGCCCTCGGGATCTTTCAAGAGGGCACCTATTCCTATCTGGAGTGCAAGGACTCGATCATGGTGACTGTACCCGCGTTGACGGAGGATTGCGGGGTGGTGACCGGTCAGTTGTACATCGATGAGAATGCGAACTGCATCCGGAACGGCGGTGAGAACCGCATCCCTTCCAGCATCATCGCCATCACTCCCGGACCCACCTACGTGACCACATCGAGCACTGGGCTCTACACCCTTGCACTGCCTTTCGGCGACTACACGTTCACAGAGCAGAACCCCACATTCACCCAGTCTTGCCCGGGAGATGTGACGATCAATGCCGGAGTTACACAGACCTTGAACATCGGTTGCGAAGGCGGTGTGCCCTTGGATGTAGAGGTGGCCATTGCGAACGGTCCGGCACGGCCCGGTTTCGAGTTGCGCTATGGCATTCACCTGCAGAACCTTACCTCGGCCTCGCCTGGCACGGTGACGCTCTCCATGGAATTCGACCCGGACCTGACGTACTTGAACGCGACAAGAACGCCAACCTCGGTGGTGGGCAACACCATCACATGGACCGCACCGCAGCTCATGATGAATTCGGTCTTTCAAGCGATCGACTTCCGCGTGGATTTCCTGGTGGCATCGGATGTCGGGTTGATCGGAAGCACCTTGAACACCTCCATTGAACTGACCACCGCGAATCCGGAGATCGACCTTGCGAACAACACGGCCACATCGGCCCAGCTCGTTACAGGCAGCTTCGACCCGAACGACAAGGTCGCCACCACAAGCAGTCGGTCCAGCAGCACGCAGTACTTCATCGATGTGGATGAATGGATCGACTACACCATCCGCTTCCAGAACACGGGTACTGACACGGCCTTTACCGTGATCATCACGGACACCTTGCCGAACACGCTTGACCCGGCCACGGTGCAGTGGGGCGCTTTTTCACACACGGGCACGCGTTCGTTGAGCGGCCAAGGCCTACTGAAGTTCATTTTTCCGAACATCATGCTCCCCGATAGCAATTCCAACGAAGCGGCCAGCCACGGCTTCGTCTCCTTCCGTATCCGCCCGCGCCTTCCGCTCACAGCGGGCACGCAGATAACCAACACCGCGAACATCTTCTTTGACTTCAATGATCCCGTGATCACCGCGCCGAGCATACTTACTGCGGAGTTCAGTACGGGTATTGATGAACATCTGTCCGAGGTGAAGCTTTTTCTTAATCCCGCGATCAATAGCATTGCACTGAGCGGTATGCCGAACGCGCGGTGGACCATCACCAGCATGGATGGGCGAAGGCTGGCCTCAGGGATGTTCAACACCGAGCCCGGATCAGTGGATGTCGGATCCCTTAGCGACGGCATCTACCTGATCACGCTGTTCACCGCTCAACGGCGGTATACCATCCCATTCCAAAAACTCTCCCGACCATGAACACAAGCACACCCACCATGGATCGGATCATGCTCTGCATATCAGCACGATCCTTGAACATGTTGCACCGATCAGCATTGCTGTGCGTGGCTTTGGCCTTCGGCACATCCGCTTGGTGCCTTTCCGTTTCCATCACCGTTTATCAAGGTCAAGCTCCCTGTGGGCAAGCACGCGGTTCCATGAGGGCCCAACCGAGCGGTGGTGTTCCGCCTTACACGATCGCTTGGAGCAATGGGGCTACCACGAACACGATCTTTGACCTGCCGGTGGGTACGTATACGGTCACGGTCACGGACGATGACGGTACTACGGCGCAGGCCTCCGCCGATGTGACCTTCGTGAGCGAGTACCCGCAGGTGTTCCCGGTGGCCACCATGAGTTCATGCACATACGGTGAGGGATATGCCCTTTTCCCGGTCGATGATGCCGGTGGGCTCAATCCCATCGCACCGGCAACGTTCTCCGGCAGCGGGGTGTTGGGGCAATCGATCTCGCAGAACGGACAATGGTATGTGATCGAGATCAACGATCCGCCGGGGACAACGCACATCTTCTACACCGATGCCTTGGGCTGCCCGGGATCTTTCTTCTGGAACATCCATGAACCCGTCGTATTGCCTGCGATCACCATTTCGGGCATCGGCGGCTCCTGTAGCGATGGTGCCACGGGTACGGCCACAGTATACGTGCCCGCAGTTCCGAACGACAACGACCTGCACTTCGCCTTGAAGAACGCATCGGGTGTGGTTGTCTACGAGACGCCTTGTCTGGGTGAACAGCCCGGAGGATTCTCCGGCCTCAACATTCCCTTCTCCATACTGGCGCCGGGAGACTACTGGGCCGTGCTGGACGTGGACGAGTATTGCCTCTTCGGTGTGCTGCCGAGCTTTATAGGGACTTGCGCCGACTCGGTGATGTTCACCATCCCGGACATCGGCGTATCCTGTGGCACTGTTGCCGGAACAAGCTGGTACGATGTGAATGGCGATTGTGTGCTCGATGCCGAGGATGTTGGCATACCCTACACCACGCTACGGATCGAGCCCGGACCGGAATGGGCCCTCACCGGCGCGGATGGTACCTACCAGTTCGAACTCGTTGACGGTTCCTACACACTTACGCAGTCGGATCCTTCGCTCATCCCCATTTGTCCCGTGGTCCAGCCGGTCCCGTTCACCGTGAATGATGACGGGACCACGATCGACCTGGCCAATGGAAGCACCCATCCGTTGGACCTTGTTGCCTTCGCGTCGTGCGGCGCTGCGCGACCGGGATCCATCAGCCTCGTCCATGCCCTGGTCCACAACTTCGCTCCGCAACAGAGCGGTGCTGTTACCATTACGCTGATCCTGGATAACGACGTCAACTATGTGAACGCCACGCCTGCACCGACCACGGTAGTGGGCAACACGCTGACGTGGGAACTTCCGGCATTCGGCCTGTTCGGTTCAGCACAGCTGTCCGTGGAAACACTTGTTCCTGTCGGCACTGCGGTGGGTACGCCGGTGGTCCATGCCCTGAGCGTCTCCAACACTCTCGCTGAAAGCAACTACACCAACAATGCAGTGAACGCGGGCACCGTGGTTACCGCATCGTTGGACCCGAACGATAAGATCGCGCGCACCAGCAGTGGACTGAGCGATACGCAGTATTTCATCGATCAGGACGATCATATCGATTACACCATCCGCTTCCAGAACACCGGGAACGATACCGCCTTCACCGTGATCATAACAGACACGTTGAGCGCAGCATTGGACATGTCGAGCTTTGAGCAAGGTGCGGCTTCCCACCTGTTCGATGTTCGTTTCAAGGCGGGCCGTGTGGTGGAGTGGCGTTTCTCGAACATTCTGCTTCCGGACAGCACAACGAACGAGGCACTGAGCCACGGCTTGGTGAGCTTCCGCATCAAGCCGATGCAACCGCTATTTGTCGGAACCGAGATCGCCAATACCGCCAACATCTATTTCGACTTCAATGAACCGGTGATCACCGGGCCGAACGTGCTGGTGGCGGAGTTCAGCACGGGCGTTGCGGGTAACGTAGTCGACCGCCGAGTGTCCTTCTCGCCCAACCCGGCGCATGACCGGATCACCATTGCAGTAACGAGCGGATCCATCACATCACTTCGGCTGTTCGCTGCGGATGGCCGATCCATCGCCGTTAGCAAGCATCAAGGTTCTACCATCTCCATGGACACCGCCGGCTTACCGGCCGGCGTCTACTTCGCAGAACTGCATTTCGACGACGGCACCAGGATCACAAAACGGTTCACCAAATACTGACCCCCATGAATTGGGCATTACGCCTTTTCCTGTTTGCCGCACCAATTCCGACACTTTGCAGTGCGGATCCCCTATCCATGTCCCTGCTCGTTTCCCACGAGCGTTGTGGTTACGGGAACGGGGAGATCGTTGTGAACGTGTCGGGTGGCTTGCCACCATACACCTACCTGTGGGGCGACGGAAACACAGAGGGGTACCGCACGAACCTCGTTAACGGAAACTATTCGGTGACCGTGACGGATTCGAACAGTGATCAGGTCAGTGACCAAACCGTTGTCGCCTCCATTCCCTATGTGATCAATATGGGCCAGCCCTGGCCGTATTGCGATGCACCCGCACAGCTCTTCCCGGGGGGTGATTTCGAGCCACCACCCGGTGCCGTTGAGCCGTGGTATGTGAACGGCGTACCCATGGACCCAGCGCCGGGGAGCGTTCAGGGACTATTCGTCTTCTCCCCCCCCGGTAGCGGAACCTATACCTACGACTTTGCGGATGGTAATGGCTGTACCGGAACGATCAGCGGGATCATCGGCCCGCAGATCACCACGTGGCCTACGTTGACGATCACGAACATTGAGCCTTCTTGCTCCAATCAGAGCACCGGGAGTGTGAGCTACCAAGTTCCAAGCACTGTGAACGACGCATACATCATGCTTGTCAATGAGAGCGGGGCATTGGTCAGTTCCGGGAATGTGGACCCCGGTACCTTGGACGGGACGATCACATCCATATTCCCCGGGAACTATGGCATCACATGGGGTCTTGGACTTACGATCGAATTGCTTGTCGGGCCTTGTGATCATGACACACTTTGGTTCACGGTCCCGAGCCTTGGTCCGGCATGTGGATGGGTTTCCGGAACCAGCTGGTACGACTCCAACGGCGATTGCATTCGTGATGTGGATGAGGTCGGCATTCCATACAGTCCACTCTTGCTTCAACCCAGCGGTGATGTGCTTTTGACCAACCCAATTGGGTCATTCTTTTTCCCACTCATCAATGGCAATTACACACTGGAACAGACCGACCCGACGTTGATCCCGATCTGCCCCGCAACCCAACCCGTGCCGTTCACAGTGAACGCGAACACGACCGTGATCGACTTCGCCAATGGAAGTACAGCTCCTCTTGACCTAGGTGTTTCCATCGCTTCCGGGCAGTCCAGGCCGGGCTTCGATGTCACCATTCACGGTAGTGTGGGGAACCGATCACCGCAGCTGAGCGGAGCTGTTTCCGTATCGATGACGCTTGATCCTGCGGTCGATTATCTCGGTGCAATACCGACTCCCAGTACGGTGATCGGGAATACGTTGACGTGGGAGTTCCCCGCATTCACCAGCTTCCAAGGTGAAGCTATGCATGTGGTGGCCAACGTACCAGTAGGCACAGCGCTTGGCACGACCTTGACCCATTCCATCACTGCGTCCAACACGGAACCCGAACCGGACCTGACGAACAACACGCGTACTGTCCTTGCAACGGTGGTCGGCAGTTTCGACCCGAACGACAAGACCGCTCTGACCAGTTCGCGCAGCAGCGAAAGCAACTACTTCATCGATGTGGACGAATACATCGACTACACGATACGATTCCAGAACACAGGAACGGCTGAAGCCTACTTCGTGATCGTTACCGATACGCTCAGCGAGGACCTGGACATGCTGAGTTTTGAGCAAGGTGTCGCGTCAAATGCATTCGATGTTTCCTTCAAGCCCGGTAGGGTGGTGGAGTGGCGCTTCGATAACATCAACCTGCCGGACAGCAATGCCAACGAGGCCGCGAGCCACGGTCTGGTGACCTTCCGGATCAAACCGGTATTGCCACTGCTTCCCGGTACCACCATCGAGAACATCGCCAACATCTACTTCGACTTCAACGAGCCGGTGATCACCGATCCGAGCGTATTGGTGGCGGAATTCAGTACGGGGATGGTGGAACGACAGCGGGATGGAGTGAAGTTGTACCCGAACCCTGCCAATGACCACGTACGTGTGAGTTGGCCCGCTGGAACCCCTATCAATGCACCATGGGCGCTCGTTGCAGCGGATGGCCGAATTGTGCTGAACGGACGAACCACAGGCAGCGAAGAGACCATTGATATCCACACGGCTGCTACCGGAGCGTACATGCTCCGTCTACAGACCAACGAAGGTGTCAGCACCATCACCTTGCTCAGATCCACACATCCATGAACCGGAACAACACGATCGCCTTGGCGACATTCCTGCTCTGCTCGCTCCCATGTTCTGCGGTTTCAGTGAGCATTTGGAAGGCCTCGGATGCACCTTGCGGCCAGTCTCTGGGCTACCTCACTGCGGAAGTCTCCGGAGGAACAGGGCCATATACCTACCTGTGGAGCAATGGTTCCACCGACCCGGTGATCGAATTCCTGCCACCGGGCATCTATTCGGTTACTGTGACCGACGCGCTGAGCGACATGGCCACGGACGATGAGGAGATCCTCGTGACCAGCTTTCACCCGAATTATCAGGGCGGGTTCGACGGCCTCGTGAATTGCCCCGGAGACGACCCTTATGCCTTTGTCTACTTGGATGACCCGCACCATGGACCCGAGCCACATTCGATCACCACGCCGGGCACCTTGTTCGGCAACTTCAGTGATATGAGTGCCCAATACAGCTACTACGCGATCTGGATGGATACGGCCCCGGGGAGCTGGGTAACGGTGGATTGGACCGATGGTAGTGGCTGTCCGGGATCGACCTACCTGCAGCTCTCGTCCACATTCGTGCAACCGACCGTGCAGATCCCTAGTGTGCTGGGTGCGTGTAATGGGAGCAACGGACGCATCAGTGTAGCGGTGAGTGGCGTGGCTTCCGGGCAATACTTCCGGGTGAACATCCGCACATTGAATGGACAGATCCCTCCCAGTCAACAATTCAACTTTGGTGGTCAGGACGTATCCAACAACACCTCCTTCAACTTCTCCAACCTCGCTGCGGGAGCGTATTGGATCATCACCGATCCGGATATCCTCGGCACGGTGCCCAATGATGAAGGAGGCCAGCTCTACTGTGTGGATTCCATGTATGTGGAAGTTCCGGATTGGCTGGGTCAATGCGCACAAGTGAGCGGGCAGGTCTTCATCGATCACGACCAGGATTGTGTGAAGGATGCGAACGATCCGGCCTTGCGTCACCGGCTCATCGAATTCACACCGGGTCCATTCTATGCGATCACCAGTTCGAACGGGAATTACGGGATCAATTTGGCCAATGGGAGTTACAGCATGGAAGTGGAAGGCACGGGCACGGAACTCTACCCGATCTGTCCTACTGTGCAGCCGATACCTGTGGTCGTTAGTGGCGTGAACCAAGTGGTGAATGTGGCCGATAGCAGCCTCGTGCCCTTGGACCTGGTCACCACGATCAGCGCCGGACCTGCACGGATCGGTTTCGAACACAGCACATGGATGCGTATTCGGAACACGAGTGGACAAGCTTCCGGATCGATCACGGCCACGATGGAATTCGATCCGCAAATGAGTTTCATCAGCGCGGAACCTGCACCGCTTTCCGTGGCGGGTAATACGGTGACCTGGAGCTTGCCTGCGCTCAATGGATTTGATCAAGTGGAAGCATCCGTCCTGCTGCAGGTCCCGGCCGACATTGGGCTCTTCGGGCTACCCTTCAGCCATCTGGCAAGTGCCAGCCAAAGCATTACCGAATCCGATCTCGCGAACAACGCAGCCACATGGAATGCCGTGTTCACCGCGAGCTATGACCCGAACGACAAGTTGGTGCACACCAGCACCGGTGCGAGCGAGAGCCTCTATTTCATCGATCAGGACGAATGGATGGACTACACCATCCGCTTCCAGAACACAGGTACGGATACAGCCTTCACCGTGGTGGTCCGCGATGTACTTCCTGCGACCTTGGACATGGGAACCTTTGAACAAGGGATCGCATCGCATCCGTTCGAAGTAAGCTTCAAACCCGGCCGTACCGTGGAGTGGCGCTTCGCCAACATCCTGCTTCCGGACAGCAACGTGAACGAGGGCCGCAGTCATGGGCAAGTGACATTCCGCATTCGTCCGGTGCTGCCCCTGTTGCCGGGAACGGAGATCAGCAATTCCGCCAACATCTACTTCGATTTCAACCCGCCGGTGACCACCGAGCCGAGCGTGCTGGTGGCGGACTTCAGTACGGCGGTGGGTGAAGTGATGAGGGACGGGTCCAAGGTGTACCCGAACCCGGCGAGCGACCGGATCTACGCTTCTTGCCCGGAGTGCGGAGGCACGCCATACTACATCACCATTCAAGCCGTGGACGGCAGGATCGTCCTTCAAGCAACGCTCACCTCCGGAGCGGAAGGGATCGACATCTCCACCTTGGCCAATGGCACCTACTTGCTGCGGACGATCGGAACAAAGGGCAGCACCACCGCATCATTCATTAAAGAAGCTGGTAAATGAAGTCGTTCCGCAACCAACTATTGATCGCCTTGGCACTGTACGCTGGTGCAGCGAACGCGCTTACCGTGACGTTCTCCATTGTCCATCAATATTGCGGGGTTCCCAATGGCCAAGTATCCGCCTATGCGAGCGGAGGTGTGCCACCCTACACCTACGCCTGGAGCAACGGGTCCACTTCCCCGGAACTATGGAATGTGGAAGCAGGCACCTACAGCTTGACCGTTACCGACTTCATGGGCACACAGGCCACGGAAGAGGCCACAGTGGACGGCTATGCGGAATTTCCGAACAGGGACTGGGATGTGCCTTGGGCGTATTGCGATCCGCACAGCTTCGCCACCTTCAGCCCGTGGCAATTCGCATCAGGGAATTATGACCTTCCGATCCAGGGCCCGATCTCCCTCGGGGGCGTGGTGACCGAGGACATGGGCGGCGACATCCTTGTCGTGGTGCAAGGTGCGCCCGGCAGTTCATTCCAGACCGCGTATGCCGACGGGAATGGCTGCTTGGGATCGGTGACCCTGCACATCGGGTATCCGGTGATCTTTCCCGCAATGGCCGTGTTGAACATCGAAGGAGCTTGCGCATCAACGGCAACCGGAAGCCTCGATGTGGCGCTTACAGCTGAAGGGCACGGCCAGGTCCTCGACCTCGAATTGAAAAATTCCACCGGCCAAGTGGTGCAGAACGCATACTCCGGCCCTACCGCCATGACGAGCACGTTCACCGGCCTCCTTCCCGGCGATTACTGGCTGGTGCAACGCATCATCGGTCTGGGCTCTGGCCCGAACGGCACCTTCCTGCGTGCCCAATGCGGCGATTCGATCATGGTGACCGTGCCCGACCTCGGCCCGGCATGCGGCAATGTGAACGGCACGGTGTACATGGACAACAACGCGGACTGCGTCATGGGCGGCAGCAGTGAGACGCGCGTGCCCGGTGCCATCCTGGAATTCCAACCCGGGCCCTATTATGCCACCGCGGCATCGAACGGGAAGTACAGCATCAACCTGCCCACCGGTGCCTACACCGTGGAACAGATCGCCACGGACATCGCGCAGCATTGCCCGACACCTCCGGCTCCTGTGAACGTTGTTGGCATGCAAACGCTGAACATCGCCGACACTTCCTTGGTGCCGCTGGATGCCGAGGTGAGGATCGCCAGTGGACCGGCGCGTCCCGGCTTCGAATTGAACTACGCCATCCGCCAATCGAACCTCACGCCAGCGGTAACCGGCAACACGGTCACCACCTTCACTTTCGACCCGGCGATAACAGTGCTCTCATCGAGCCCGGCGGGTACCGTGGCGGGGAACACGATCACATGGGACCAGGGCAGCCTCAGTGCATTCGCCCAAAGGAGCATCCAAGTGCGGATGCAAGTGCCGCCCGATGTGGGTTTGATCGGTACGGTGCTGAATGCTTCGGTGGTGTTCTCCACCGCGAACACGGATGTGATCGCTGCCAACAACACAGCAAGCACCAGCGTGACCGTAACGGGCAGCTTCGACCCCAACGACAAGGTGGCCACCACCAGCTCGCGCGCCAGTGATGAGCTCTACTTCATCAACTCCGATGAAAGGATCGGTTACACCATCCGCTTCCAGAACACCGGAACGGACACCGCCTTCAATGTGATCGTGACGGATACGCTTCCTGCGACGTTGGACCCTGCGTCCATCCAATGGGGTGCCAGTTCGCACGCCGCTACGCGCAGCTTGCTGGGGCACGGGGTGCTGCGCTTCACGTTCGCGAACATCTTCTTGCCGGACAGCAACGTGAACGAAGCAGCAAGCCATGGCTTCGTGAGTTTCCGCATCAAGCCTCGTGACCCGGTGGTGCCCGGAACGACCATCGAGAACATCGCCAACATCTTCTTCGACTTCAACCCGCCGGTGATCACGGATCCATCCATCCTGACCGTTGCATCTCCGGGTGTGGCCATTTCACCCCGAATGCTATTGGGCGGGCCTTACGAGGAAGCCACGCAACGCATGAGCGACGGCCTGCGCGCCGCAGAGCTGATCCCGTTCACTGAACCCTACACCGCATTGGGCTATCCCCATGTGAACGGTGGTGGGGAGACCACGACGTCCGCGGTGCTGGCCGTGAGCGGCGATGATGCCATCGTGGACTGGGTGGTGGTGGAATTGCGGAGCAGCACGGCACCATATGCCGTGGTGGCGACGAAAAGCGCCTTGCTGCAACGCGACGGTGATGTGGCCGGCACCAGCGGGACCGGTCCGGTATTCTTCAACATCGCGGCGGGGAACTACCATGTCGCTCTTCGCCACAGGAACCACTTGGGGGTGATGAGCAATGCATCCTTCGCCTTGGGCAACACCACGACGGTCGTCGACTTCAGCATACCGGGCACCGCCACGTACGGCACCGATGCGCAAGCCACGATCGGTACACGGCGCGCGCTTTGGGCAGGTGATTGCCAAGGCGATGGCGAGCTGAAGTACACCGGCGACAACAACGACCGCGACCTCATCCTTCAGGAGGTCGGGGGCGTGATGCCCACCGCCACAAGCACGGGCTACCACCGCGAGGATGCGAACATGGACGGAACGGTGAAGTACACCGGTGCGGACAACGACCGGGACCTGCTGCTGCTGAACATCGGTGGCTTATCGCCCACGACCGTGATCACCGAACAACTGCCCTAAGACGGAGCATTGACCACGGGCGGTGTGATCGGTACGGTCAGCCTCTATCAGGAGCGCGCTCCACGAAATACATCTCCATCTCTCCCTTGCCTTTCGCCTCGATCATACCGCGCGGTGTGAAGTTGAACTCCGGATCATCCTTCACCAGCGCGTAGGTGGACCCGCTGATATTGACCTTTCCGACCTCGCCGCTGCTTTCCATTCGGCTCGCCGTGTTCACCGTATCGCCCCAGATGTCATACTGGAATTTTTTCACGCCAACGATGCCCGCCACCACCGGTCCGGTATGCATGCCGATACGGATCTCGAAATACGGTGCCCCGGCCGCGATCTTCCGCGCCTTTTCCGCTTCCACGAAGTCGCGCATTTCGAAGGCCGCGTGGATCACCTTCCGGGCATGCCCCTCGTCCGGTAATGGCAACCCTCCCGCCGCCATGTACGCATCACCGATGGTCTTGATCTTCTCTATGCCCCACTTCTCCATGATCCCATCGAAGGCCGAGAAACACTCGTTCAGGGCATGTACGAGCTCCCTCGGGCCCAACTGTTCGCTCACGGCGATGAAGCCCTTGAAGTCGGTGAACAGGACCGTGACATGCTCGATGGATCGCGCCGCCGCCTCACCGTTCATCTTCAGCTCCTCGGCCACGTCCTCCGGTAGGATGTTCAGCAACAGATGGTCCGAGCGTTCCTTCTCCCGCGTCACCTCCTCATTGAGCTCCACCAAGGTCTGATTGGAGCGCCGCTTGAACCGGTAACGCTTGTACAGCCCGATCAGCAGCAGCAGCAACAGGACCGTCCCCACCAGGAAGGCGTTCCGCAGTATCCTTTCCTTCGCGATCTGCGCTTGGGCGATCTCCCGGTCCTTCTCCTGCCGCACCTGCTGCAGGTTCATGCGCTGTTCAAAATCGAACATGCTCTGCATGTCGGCGACCTTCTGCTTGATGCTGCCTCTCGCATCCCGGTCGCTGGCCTTGTTGTACAGGTCCAGGAAGAAATAGGCCTTCTCGTAGCGCCCCTTCAAGGCGTACGCTTCGCTCAAGGTCTTGGTCGCTTGGATCAAACTGATCATGTCCTGGTTCTTGTCCTGCTGGCCTGTTTCCAGCTCATAGCTGCGTTCTGCAAAGTGGATGGCCCGGTCAAGATCGTTGGACCGGAGATAGACCTCCGACACGAACGCATAGGGTCGCACCATGTCCCGTGGATCCCCGACCAGGGCCCTGCTTTCCATGGCCATCTTCATGTAGTACAGGGCGGAGTCCAGCGCCCCCGTCCGTAGGTACAAGCGCCCCAAGTACAAGTGGCATTCGGCCAACCGTTCGGCGTTCGCACGGTCCGTATAGTCGGTGATGGCGCGGGAGAAGTACGCCTTGGCGAGCGAAAAGCTGTCGAGTTCCGTGTAGGACAGTGCCATCAGGTAGGTGGCGGTCGGGTTATCCTCCGCCTTGAGCGAGAGGTCCAGGTTCTTCACCGCGTCCTCGTAATATTTCAGTATGTAGCTGACCAGGCCCAGCTGCATGTGGCACATGGAAATGCCCGACCGGTCGTTGAGCTGTGTGTACAGTTCAAGGCTTTCCAGCAGGTTCTCCGTGGCCTTGGCAGGACTTCCGGCCACGCCCACGTAGTATTTCCCAAGATCGTAGAGCGCCTCCGCAAGCCCCTCTTCATCGCCGATCCGCCGCGCCAACGCAATGGCCTGCTGGGAATAGAACATGGACGAATCCTTGGCCGATCGGGATCGCCGGCCCGCATAGATCACCGATATCCGGTTCAAGGCCCGCACTTGTGCCGGAGCCACCGGGATGGTCCGGGACACGGCCAGCAAGGAGTCGATCCGTTGTTGGTCCGTCGCTCGGGAGAAACTCCCGAGCAACAGGAAAAGGACCAACCAGTGCGTGCGCTTCATGACCGTGGGGAAGGTACGGCACCGGCAGCATGGCCCATGGTCGGAACGCAGGGCTTTCGCGTCTGAGCGCCCGCCGTTCGGCGGGATCGCCATCCATGTTTTTTATAAACCACGGATGCACACGGATAAACACGGATTGCCGAGATCATGGACAGCAGCAATGGACCCTCTGGTGAGGCCGGTACGTTGGTATCCGTGTTTATCCGTGTGCATCCGTGGTTCACTCGTCCGGGCGTAGCTGCTGCCTACTTCGCCGAAGCGGCTGCGAAGGCCGAGTCGGGCTCCTTCGCCAAAGCGCTACGGCGACGGCGCGCGGAGCACGGTTCGTATTTACCCATCATGCCGTCAGGCGCGAGCGGCAGCCGCGGAACAGGCGCCCCTGCCCCCTGCCCTACCTTTGGGACCCTCTACGAACCCGAACAAAAAAGCACATCATGATCCGATCAAGCAAGGCCATTTGGAAAGGAACCGGCAAAGAAGGCAAAGGCAAACTCACCAGTACCAGCGGTGTGCTGAAGGATACGCCCTATACCTTCCACACGCGCTTTGTAAGCGAGGACGGCAAGGCCGGCACCAACCCGGAAGAGCTGATCGCGGCCGCGCACGCGGGCTGCTTCACCATGAAGCTGAGCTTCGTGCTGGGCAACAAAGGCTTTACGCCGGACGAGCTGGACTGCGATTCCGAAGTGAAGCTCGGCCCCGTGGATGGCGGGAACGGCATCGTCGGCATCCACTTGGTGCTGAAGGCGAAGGTGCCCGGCATCAGCCAAGCGGACTTCGATGCGTGCGCCGAGGAAGCCAAGGTGAACTGCCCCATCAGCCAAGCGCTGAAGGCAGTGCCCATTACGCTGAGCGCCTCCTTGGTGAAGTGAGATCCTTAACAGATCCCGCGGAACATAGTTATGGACCCGACGGACAAGGCCCCGCGGAGCGATGACGGCGTCGCGATCTTGCATAGCTGAGCTTCGTCAATTCAGCATCTTGTCCCGTTCGTACCTTGTTTGGCAGCGGTCCCTATCACCGCAATAAAACTGAACAGATGGCACAGATCCTCATCCCCACCGACATGAGCGAAGGTTCCCGCAAGGCGGTCCTCTTCGCGCTGGACGCCTTTGGCGCCGAACAGAACCGGTTCACCTTGCTCCTCTCCGTCGGCGATGTGCCGCGGCCCTCGCTGGTCCCGGAATTTATCCGGTTCGTGAAGCAGCAGGCCCGCGAGGAACTGGATGCCTTCACGGCGGAGATCCGGGCCTTGCACCCCGGGAAGACCTTGGACATCCAGGACGTGGTGGCGAACGGCAGCGTGTTCGCCGTGGTCCAACGTTACACCGAGGAGAACCCGGTGGACATGGTAGTGATGGGCACGCGGGGCGAAGGCGGTGCGCTGAAATGGGGCAGCAATGCCGAAGTGGTGGCGCGGAACGCGGGCGGCCCGGTGATCGTGGTGCCCCCGGAATGGGAAGCGGGACCGATCGGGAAGATCCTCTACGCGGACGATCGCGAGGAGGTGGCCGACCTGAAGACGCTCCTCCCCTTGGTGCAGCTCGCCAAACACTACGGGGCCGGGATCGACTTCGTGCATGTGAACAAGGATGAGGTGGTCCGCGGGCCGGAACCGGGATCGGCCGGTAATTCCGATATCTTCAAAGGGATCAAGACCAGCACCGCTTCCACTGCGGGGACCAACGTTACCGAGAGCCTGGCCCTTCTGGCGGACAGCGGGGACTACGGCATGCTGGCGGTACTGCACCGCAAATTAGGCTGGCTGGACGAGCTGTTCCACCGCAGCGTGGCCAAGCGCATGGCGCTGAACACCACGGTGCCCCTGCTGGTGTTGCACGAATAGTGGGTGCTGCCTTGAAGAAGGAGCTAAACCACGGATGAACACGGATGAACACCGATAATGCCGGCTGCCGATGGTTGTCCGCAGATGGCGTTGATGACACGGATAAGGTCGGCTGCCGACGTACCCATAGCGCAACGCGCCATCTGTGTCATCTGTGGATAAAAACCTTTGCAGCGACCCTTCGGCCGTTGTCGCCCGGAAAGGCCGTCGCGCGATCCCGTCCTCCGCGGAGATTCATCGGAACTTCGGTCCGAAACGTTCGGAGGTTGCACGGTCCAACTCTTCGCGTTGGTCCGGATGGGCGATGCTTGTGAGCAGTTCCGCGCGTTGGCGCAGGCTCTTGCCGTAGAGGTCCACGATGCCGTGCTCGGTGGCCACGTGGTGGACGTGGGCGCGGGTGGTCACCACGCCGGAACCTTCCGCGAGGAAGGGCACGATCTTGCTGGCGCCCGTGCGGGTCGTACTGGCCATGGCGATGATGGGCTTGCCGCCCTCGCTCAAGGCGGCGCCGCGCATAAAATCCATCTGGCCGCCCACGCCGCTGTACTGGCGCATACCGATGCTGTCCGCGCACACCTGCCCGGTGAGGTCCAGCGCGATGGCGCTGTTGATGGCCACCACCTTGGGGTTCTGCCGGATCACATGGCCGCTGTTCACATAGGCGGTGTCCAGAAAGGCGAAGAGCGGATTGTCGTCCACCCGGTCGTAGAGCGCACGGCTGCCCAAGGCGAAGCTGGTGACGATGCGCCCGGGGTGCCTGCGCTTTTGGCTGCCCGTGATCACGCCGAGGTCCAGCAGGGGCAGCAGTCCGTCACTGAGCATCTCGGTATGCACGCCGAGGTCCTTGTGGTCCCGCAGCCCGCGCAGGATCGCGTCCGGGATGGCGCCGATGCCCATCTGCAACGTGCTCCCGTCCTCGATCAGATCGGAACACAGCGCTCCGATGCGCTCCTCCACCGGGCCGATGGCGCTGGAATAATCCACCTCCGGCAAGGCTTCGTCCACCTCCACCATCGCCGTGAAGCGGCTGCTGTGTACCTGCCCCTCGCCATGGGTGCGCGGCATGCGCGGGTTCACTTGGGCAATGAGCACCGCGGCGTTGCGCACCGCCGCCCGGGCCACGTCCACGCTCACGCCCAAGGAGCAATAGCCGTGCGCATCCGGCGGCGACACGTGCAGCAGCGCCACGTCCAGCGGCAGCACGCCTTCGAACAGCCGGGGGATCTCACTGAGGAAGACCGGCACGTAGTCGCCGTGCGGCCCGTTCACGGCGGTGCGCACGTTGTCGCTCACGAAGAGGCTGTTCATGAAAAAAGCCCGCTGCACCTCGGGCTGCTGCAGGTCCAGCGGGCCGATGGTGCTGATGCTCACCAGCTCCACCCGGCTCAGCTCCGCCGCCCGCGCGAAGAGCGCGCGCATCAGCACCAGCGGCGTGGCCGCGCTGCCATGTACGAACACCCGCTGCCCGCTCTTCACCAAGGATACCGCCTGCTCGGCGGACATGTATTTGCCCATGTTCTTCCGCATAACGGCGGCGCGGGAAGCCCCGCTGCCGCATTGGCCAAGGTAGGGGCCGGGGGCGGGCTTCGCGATGACGATCGTTCGGCCGCCATCGCGAGGCCGGGCGGTACGAACGCGAACGCCCCCGTGCGGCGGCACGGGGGCGTTCGCGTATTGGATGCGCAACCGGCCTTCACTTCGGAACGGTCATTCGCCGCTTGCCACTACGCGACTGATCACCTCATAGACCAGCGCAGACCTTTCCGCTGCCACCCGTTGATCTAGATGACCAACAACCGCTTCAGTGAATCCCCTTCGCCTCATTAGCCCCTTGAACGCCGCCTTCAAGTATTCGCGCACGTCCACCGGAGCCTCCTGCAGTTCCTCCAAGACCCCTATGCGACCGTCCAGCACGAAAATGATGTCCTCGAAGTCCTTGCTCGTACGCATGTCGTCGCCACGTCCCTTGAACGCCTCTAGTTTGGTGGCCAGATAATAGGGCGCGGTCAACAGCTTGATCGTTCCGCCGTCCGGAAGCCCATGGTCCACCGCATGCTCCATTCCGGGAACGAACCACGGATTCGTCGGGCCGATGGCCGGGACATCCGTGGGCATGATGTCCACCATCACCCCATGAAAGCGATAGCGGCACAGGATCTTGTCCTCCGGAGAGTGCTGGAAACCCAGTTCCTGCAATCGCACCTCCAATTTTTCGTATTCCGCATAACTGGAAACGACCACCACCAGATCGATGTCCGAGGTGGGGCGTGGAACATCAGCACCGGGATCGTTCGCGTAGAGACTGACCACCGAACCGCCGACAAAGACCACTTGGTCGCGCAGTTCCTTCAGACCATCGGCCACTAGCTGCACAGCTTGGATGTTCACTGCGTCCCGCATCACTTCATCCGCTTGGCCAATTCCTTGGCGGCCTCGGCGCGCTCGCGACTGCGTCCCACGCGCAAGGCATCCACAAGGGCGAGAAGTTGATGCAGGTCCTCGTCCTCCAGCGCCGCGTCCACCGCGCCGGGATACAAGGGCGCAATAGCCTGCCCCTTCATCGTTCCCTTGCCCGATGGCCACACGTAAGCCTCCTCGCTCTGGAATTTAGCATTCAACGGCGAGGCCGAATGCGCCGTGGGAACGCCCCGCACCAGACCGCCCGGCAATTGCGGGAACACGTAAGGAAGGCCATGCCGAAGAAAGTCGAGCAGGTTGCCCCGCGACACAACGCGCTTCGAACTATCGAGCAGCCCGGCCAAGGCCGAACGGCTGAGCGAATTGCTCACTTCCGCCGGGCTCAGGTGAAGCGCTGCTGCCAAATCCTTGGCCAGCCAAGGCTGCTTGCCCATGCGCACGATCTTCAACAGCACCGCCACATCCTGCGGGCGCATTCCATTCGAGTTCTTCATGTTTCACGATTCATGAATTGCAAATATAGGACTCGGAACGAGCGAGGACGACAAAGTGTTCCTCACTTTGCGAATATCTCATTGCGGTGGTAGGCGAGGTATTCGGCCTTGGGGCCGGCGGCCGCCTCCTTCGCCGAAGTAGCCGCTTCGGCTACGAAGGCCGAGTCGGTCGGTAGGCTCAGGGGCATTGGGCTGGTCGGCTTGGTAGGCTTGGGCGAAGGCGAGTTGGGCTTTGGGGCATTAGAGAATATGGGACTAAACTTTTCAACAGGATTTGGATCTGCACTTTGATCTGGCTACATTATAAGCGGCAGTTTGCCCTTAAAATCGTCAACCATGGAACCCACGAAGCCCACCCCGAAGAACGAACGCGAAGCATTGCAATGGCTGATCCCTGCATTGGACAGACCATTGAAGAACATGCCGTGATGAAGGATGACATCTTACGCTTCGTTCTAGACCTTAGGGAGGAAGAGCATTACAACACAGACTGCGATGAGTGGCAGTTTGCCGATGGAAGTGCGTGTGCGATTTGCACGAGTTCCGCTCTTCAGGTGATGCATAGATTTCACGGGGTGGTTCAGGGATACTGGTCAATGGACAACACAACGGCATTAATTGGGGGACCGCAGTTGGATGGACATGATTTCGCGCTCATAGCCTCACGATGGTTAGTTGATTACTGGGCGTGGCATGTGGCACACTTAATCCAAACGCCGATCTTCGACCTGAATGCTTTCAAAGATCGCGACTCGGTTGATCAGCTCTATGGGCCGACAATCAAATGGTCGATGACCTTCTCAACCACAGACAACGCCCATGCCGAAGAATGATAACTGGAACCGCGAGCAACACATTCTCGCATTCAACTTATATAGCCAGATTCCTTTCGGAACAATCCACATGCGAAATCCGAAGTTGCAGGCATTGGCGAAGCTGATCGGTCGGTCGGTCGGAGCCGTCTCCTACAAGCTGGCCAATTTCGCTCGGCTTGACCCAGCGTTGCACGTGCGAAACATCAAGGGTGCGGATCATGGTGCAAAGGGAGAAGAGGAAGTTTGGAGTGAGTTTGCGAATAACCCGGAAGCCCTCGCCTTCGAGAGCCAACGCCTGATGGCGAAGTACACAGGCCAAGACCTGTTGGAATATGCCGGAGTGATGACCGATGACCTTCCACCTGCAGGCAAGGAGCGCGAAGCAATTGTGAAGCTACGTGTGAATCAGGACTTCTTCCGGCGCCGTGTTTTGTCAGCATACAACAATACGTGCTGCATCACCGGTTTGGCTGTGCCCCAGCTTCTTGTCGCCAGTCACATTGTTCCTTGGGCAAAGGATAAAACGAACCGTTTGAACGTCCGCAATGGCCTTTGCCTGAATGCTCTTCACGACAAGGCCTTCGATCGTGGTCTGCTCTGGGTCACTAACAACGGCATGGTCCAAGTAGCACCTCGCCTTGTCGAAGGATTAATAGGGAATCTGGCCGAAGCACAATGGCTCACTGCCTTTGATGGGAAGCCTCTGATATTGTCCAAAGGATTCGAGCCAGACGCCGAATTGCTCAGTCGCCACAGGACGGCCGCGCAGAAGTTGTGAGATGCCATTCTTCAAGAGACTTGCACATAACGACTCCGGAGCGGCGAAAGGCCATCAAGCTGGACTTGCCTTCCCAAAAGACCTGCGGGAATTCCTTCCTGCCTTGGCTGAAGAGCATACAGAAGAGGAGTCTCCCACGGTGGATCGCCAGCTCGATGTTGACCTCTATGTGGGAACCCAGTGGATCACGGAATCGTCCGTTCGGTATCAATTCCAGACATGGGGTGGCACACGCTCGCCTGAAAGCAGATTGACGAATGGCATGCTGCTGCTCCGCGCACTTGCTGTGGAGAATGATGTGCTCGTCATGCAACGGCGGATCGACACCTTGGAGGAGTATCGGTTCTCACTCGTGAAGCAAGGCACACCAGAATATGCTGATCTGCTGGGCTTCGTCGGAGATAGGCGCTGGGGACTCGTGTGGCACGATAAACCACCGGTCGTTCAGAAGCAGATCAATGAAGCGCGTCTACAGTTGGTGACCATTGCGCTCAAGCCTTTCCAGACCACTATCGATGAGATCAAGCGCGTCACCACCACGCAAGCGCGGATAGCACGAGGCACTGCGTTCCGCTCAAGTGTCCGTTACGAGTACGATACCCTTTGCGCCGTGAGTGGCATTGGTCTTCGAACTCCTTCTGGTCTGGTAGAAGTCGAAGCGGCGCATGTGGTACCGTTGAAGCACGGAGGTAGCGATGATATCCGAAATGGCTTGGCCCTCACCTCCACCCTGCATTGGGCATTCGACCTCGGCCTTTTTGGAATTCAGCCGGTTGAACGCAAGGTGTTTGTGCCGAAGCAGGTACTAAAAATTGAGTCTTGTGCTTTTCTGCATGAGTTCGCTGGCAAACCCATTCGCGAATCCCGGTCAGCTCAGTATAGGCTGCATAACGACGCCTTGGCTTGGCACCAAGCGAATGTTGCCGAAAAGTGGAACTGACACTCAAAATTATTTCTTTAACGAACCGCTCATGGCCTCTATCAGTTTGGAAGAAATGCGTCTCTATCTGGGCAAGAGCTTGTCTTCGGTCAATCAAAACAAGATCAACGGCCGGGCCCCTTTTTCACACAACCCCTTTCTGGCGCGAGTGTCCGATGCATATCGGACCACGCTCGTGCCTTTTGCCAGCTGTGTGCAGGTTTAGTCCATGATGTATTGGCGCATATGTGGAGCTGTGACGACCCGCACTTGGGGTTTGCATACGATGAGGCGTGAGTGCAGAGGGTATGCGCACGAGCGAAGTCACTCGCGCGAGATGAGGGGCCCAAGAAGCCTAAGCCCCCGCCGCTCACCTGTTTCCCGAGTGCCAACCATCGATCGGTCTCCGGCCATCCAAAAGGATCCCAGTGAGCTCAACCTCACCCCCCTTCTTCTCATCGGCCTGAACCATCCAGCCAAAACCCAACCCACATCTTTGCACCATGGGTCCGATCGAATTCCTGCGCCTGCTCTTCAGAGGTCCTACGCCGCAGCAGATGGCCGCGCAACTGCGCAAGCCGCAGGGCTTCATGGCCCGCAAGTTGGGCCAACGCATGAATGCCGCGAACCGGCCGATGTACGATGGTGCGTGGAAAGCCTTGGACCTGCGCGAGGGACAGCATGTGCTGGAGATCGGATTCGGCAACGGACAGTTCTTCGGCGAACTGGCGCGCCAAGCCAAGGGCCTGCGACTGCACGGGCTGGACTTCAGCCGGGACATGGTGGAACAAGCCACCGCGCACAACCAAGCGCTCATTGCATCCGGCAGCTTGTCCCTCGCGCACGGTGCGAGCGACCGGATGCCTTTCGCGGATGCGCAGTTGGATCGCATCTTCTGCATCAACGTGGTGTACTTCTGGGACGACCCCGCCGCACACCTCCGCGAAGTGCGCCGCGTGCTGAAACCCGGCGGCACCTTCACCGCCGTACTCCGCACGCGCAGCGCCATGGAAAAGCTGCCCTTCGCACCTTACGGTTTCGCGATGTACGAACAGGCCGATTTGGAAGCCACCCTTCGCGCCAACGGCTTTACACCTTCCGCCATCACCGTGCTAAAAGAGCCGGAAGTGGAGTACGAAGGCAAGCGGTATAAGCCGGAGAGTTTGGTGGTGGTGGCAGTGCCGAACGGATAGGTGTCCCCACCCCGGCGCTCGGCCCAACCCCGGAGCTTCATCCGGGGTGCCCCGTGCCAACCGCCATACGGCCTCCGGCCATCATGAATGCCGCCCGACGCTCCCTGTCAACAACCCGAAGCCACGCATTGGCCTGTTCAGCCTAGCCAACAGCCGACCGGCCTGCCAGCCTGAATAACGCTCGGCGGAATACCGCCACCTGAAACCAATACCGGCGAGGCGCCGCCAAAGGCCTACAACCCCAAATGCGCCAAAGCAGCCAAGAGGCCGCTGAGCCAAGCGCCGCACCCGTCAGTCCACCCGGAACGGCCCCGTGGGCATCCGCTCCCTGTTCGCCCCCATGAACACCAGGCGATAGTTCCTTGATCTCAGTTCGCCCTCTCCTTCGCGGGTATTCGCACGCAGCCACACCGGCAGTGCGATCATGAAGCGCTGGTCCGTCCAGTCCGCCCACGGCAGGCCGCAATCCATTTGTTCCAGCTCGAAGGGGATGCGCTCCACCCAGCCGGTATCGTTGCGCAGTTCCACGCCATAGAGCGGCATCCCGCTACCGCAACCACCGGTGAGCATTACCCGGCCGCTGATGCGCACCCACACGTTGCCCGCAACAACGCTGTCCACTTTCACTTCCTGCAGGCCGGGCCGTTGCGCGATCTCGCGTTCGATCTCTTCAGCAGTTGGCGTATGCGGCGGCTCCTTGTTGGTGGGTGGCACCGGTGGAGGTTGGGCGCGGTAGTACGCCGCCAGTTCCACGAGTTCCTTCCTGTAGGCTGCTTCATCCGCGGCGATCATGCGCAGTGCCAACCGGTCCGCGGCTTCCGTACACCAGGGACCTTTCACCAGTTCCTCCAGTGCGTGGCGCCCCTTGCGGAAACGGAGGACTTCCGGCGTGTCGCGGTCCCAACGCGCGTAGGCGCGTTCGCGCAGCACATCCATGTGCTCCGGCAGGTCGATGCGCAGCGTATCCACCCCCGCGATCACCAGCACGAACGATTCCGCCATGTCTTCCACCGGAGCGTAGGTGAGCCAATGCGCGGCCGGTTCCGTGAACAGTGGCCCGCCTTGCAACGGGAGGACCACATCCGGCTTCAGCCAAGTGCCGTTCACGCCCACGTAAGGCACACGCTCCCGGTAGTGTTGCTCTACCCGATGTTCCCTGGTGAATGGGCGGGGCTTCTTAACATCCTCCGCCAGCGTGAAGGTGAACCGCAGCATATCGGGTTGTGCGGAACACTTGGCCGCAACAAGTAACAGCAGAAGGAAGAGGGATCGCATCGGGCCACGGTACACCGAAGATGCGACACGGTTCGATCCCTGCGTGCATGGGAGCCGCCATGGGCGTGGCTCCCCCGGCGCCCGCTGGGTCGTGGCGCGCCGCAATTCACGGTCCCCTACGGTTTCAGCGGCGGCCCCACCACCTCCATGCCGTGCGCGCTGAACACCCGCGCGATCTCCTCCTTATCCGGCGGTGTGGTCCATTGTGCGGTCTCGCGGAAGAAGCCTTCCATGTCGCCGGCGGGCTGGTAGCACACCAGCATGCGCGCGTGCTCGGTGAGCTGGATGAAGGCATGTGGCACATTGCGCGGCAGGAAGATCGTATCACCGGCGGAAGCGGGGAAGCCGTCCTCCCCTACTTGGAAACGATAGTCGCCCTCCAGCACGTGGAAGAATTCATCCTGCGCGGGATGGACGTGCAGCGGCGGGCCGCCGTTGGGGCTTTCACCGATCTGCTCGAACACGGCCATGCCGCCATCGGTATCGGCGCTGCCGATCTTCAGGTCCAGCGTGTTCCTTGTGACGCCCTTCATGGTGAAGCGCTCGCCGTTGCGGGTCTCGCCTGCGCGTGTGTTGAAGCCTTTTTTGATCGACATGATGATGCGGTCGGTTGCTTTTGCCAGCGTCACGAAAACGGTGGCCGCCAAAGCGGTGAGGATGAAACGGCGGCGCTGCATGGTGGCTGGTCCAATGGATGAAGTTAAGCCATGGCGGATATACCGAATGCGGATGTTCCGGTGATGGAACGGTGGCCGGGATGGCGAGGCCGCGCTCACTTCCGCAGCCCCGCTCGCCGCACCATCCGTCGCTTGACCTTCAGCGCCACGGGACCGTCCAACAGGTCCATGAAGTACACCGTGCCGGGGCGGAACGGAATGACCTCCGGGGCGCCGCTGCCCGCGCCACGCTCCACCAAGCGATGCTTGTCCGTGTGGTCGTCCGGGAAGATCAAACGCATCACCGCACCTTCGTGTTGCAGCGTCACCCTGCGGTCCGTACACCAACACTCCAGCACGTTGTACACCGTGCGCTTGCGCCAGCCATCGCGGATCACCTCCCCGCTCAATGACCAGCCCTCGTGCTTGCCGGCCGGGTCGTCCATGTACGGATGGTCGGCGGTGAGGATGAACGCGAAACGGGGTTGCGGATCCAGGAGCAGCGGACGGCCGCGCTCATCGATCACGGTGAAGCGGATGTCCGGCAGGGCGGGTTGGGCTTGAACGATCGCGGGTGCGAGAAAGAGCAGGAACAACAGGGTGCGCATGGCCTTCAGTACACGCGAAGAGCTGCAGGGTTCGGGAAGGCCGATGCAAGCCTTCACCGCCATCGTCCTCCGTTGCTCCGTAGTCCCATGGCGGATCGGCGCGTCGTTAATTTCTTGCGGGCAACCTTCCACGGCAGGTGATGATCGTCATACCGGGTTCCGGCAAAATTCCGAGCTTTAGAGGACACCAACCGATCGATCATGACACGTATTCTTCTCCCCACCGACTTCAGTGACACCGCTCAGAAGGCGGCCCACTTCGCCATGGACGTCTATGGCACGGACGATGTGCGCTACACCTTGGTGAACAGCTTCACGCTGCAGACCTATCCCGATACCCTACTGCCGGACCTCACGTTGTTGCCGGCGCGGGATTCGCGGAGCGGCTTGCGGCAGGCGGAGCGCCGCTTGCGGAAACGGGCGGACCGCGTGTACGTGGCGAAGGTGTCCACATATGTGGCGTTGCCCGAAGCGCTCAACGACATTGCGGCGAGCAAGGGCGGGGACCTGATCGTGATGGGCGCACAGGGCAAAAGCAGCACCCTCCTGATCGGCCGGAACTCGTCCACCGTGATCAAACGGGCCCGGCTGCCGGTGATCACCGTGCCGGCGCATTGGGAGCCGGGACCGATCAAGCATATCCTGCTTCCCATGGACGGCGAACCCTTTGAAGCGGAAACGCTCCGTCCCCTGATCGATCTGGTGCATCGCTGCGGTGCCGAGGTGTTGGTGGCCCATGTGCGCACGAATGCGGTGAGCTTCACGAAGGGCATGGACCACACCGCCATCGACGCGGCGCTGAAGGGCATCAAACACCGTTACATCACCGTACATGGCGCCAGTGTAGTGGATACTGTGAACGACATGGCATCGGGCGGCCGCATCCAACTGGTGGCCATGATACACCGCAAGCGTGGCTTTCTGGACGGGCTGTTCCATAGCAGCACCGCCAAGCGCATGGCCTTGCACACCAAGCTCCCCTTGCTGGTGCTGCGCCAAGGATGACCGGGGTATGGGCACTGGCTGCGAGGTGCTGGTGAAGGTGCGCCATCACGGTGATGCGGATGTCCGGCAAGGCGGGTTGGGCTTGAACCGCCGCGGGTGCGAGGAAGAGCAGGAACAACAGGGTGCGCATGGCCTTCAGCACACGCGAAGAGCTGCAGGGTCCGGGAAGGCCGGTGCAAGCCGTCCATCCCCGTCGCTCTCCGTTGTTCCTTAGTTCCATGGCGGTTCGGGGCATCGTTACTTTATTGCGAGCAACCTTCCACACATGTCCGCATCGTCCTCCCTCCCCTCCACCATGCGCGCCGCCGTGCATACAGCCTACGGGCCGCCGGAGGTGGTGCATCTGATGGACGTGCCCGTGCCCACACCGCGTGCAGGCGAGCTGTTGGTGAAGGTGCATGCCACCACCGTGAACCGCACCGACAGCGGCTTCCGCACCGGCAAGCCCCTGATCGTGCGGCCTTACGCGGGGTTCCTGCGTCCGAAGCGCACGCGGCCGGGTTGCGAATACGCCGGTACGGTGGCCGCCTTGGGCACCGGCGTGCAGCGCTTCTCCGTCGGTGACCGCGTATTCGGCTTCACCGAGGACGACCGCTTCGGCGCCCATGCGGAATACGTGTGCGTGAATGCCGAAGGTGCCGTGGCGCTGCAACCCGAGGGCCACGACCACGCCGCCTGCGCGCCGCTCTGCGAGGGCGCGCACTACGCGCTGTGCGACCTGCGCGCCGCGGACGTGGGGCCCGGCCAGCAAGTACTGGTGAACGGGGCCACGGGCGCCATCGGCTCGGCGGCCGTGCAACTCGCCCGGCACCTGGGCGCCACCGTCACCGCCGTGGCGGACACCCTGAACATGGCGCTGGTGCGCTCGCTCGGGGCCACCACCGTGATCGACCGGCTGAAGGAGGACTTCATCCAAAGCAAGGAGCGGTTCGACCTGGTGTTCGACGCCGTGGGCAAAAGCTGCTTCGGCCGCTGCAAGCCATTGCTGAAGCCGAAGGGCATCTACCTCTCCACCGAGCTGGGCCCTTGGCTTCAGAACCCGTTGCTGGCGATGCTCACGCCGCTGCTTGGAGGCAAGCGCGTGCTCTTCCCCGTCCCGAAGATCACGCAGGCCGACGCGGAGCTGTTCGCTTCGTTAGCTGCCGCAGGTTCGTACCGCCCCGTGATCGACCGGTGCTATCCGCTGGAACAGATCGTAGAGGCCCACCGCTACGTGGACTCCGGCGAAAAGGTCGGGAACGTGGTGGTGGTGGTTTGACCTTTCGTCCCCTCCCTTTATTCCACCACGATGCGTTTCACCACGTTCAGCGTGGCGGTACCCACCTTCACCATGTACACACCTGCGCTCGTGTGCGACATGTCCAACGTGCGGGAGTACACACCACCAACGTTGTCCAACGTGTAGTAGGCCAGCAGCTGGCCCTTCGCATCGTAGATGGAGACCGGCAGCTTCTCGCTGGACGGGGTGGTGGTATAGGTGAGCAAGAACTGCGCACCGGGCAATGGGCGGATGTTCAGGTTCGCTGCGTTGGCAAGATCGGTCCCGATACCCACCGTGCCCGTTATGTTCGCCGTGTAATCGTTGGTACGGCCGTAGTTCATGTTCGCACAGGGTTGCAGCAGGTTATTCCCATCGGTACCCCGGACGCGCATGAGGTGCATGCCCTGCGTTACACCCGTGATCGTTGTAAGGTTGACCGTGAACGGAAAGTTGGTATCCGCATTGGGCACGGTACCGTTTGCGATACGTTCACTTGTCTCGAACGTGAAATTATCATTGAAGTCGATCCAGATCGCGAAGTCGGAATCGTCATATCCCATTTCCAAGGAAGACACGAACGGATTGTCGGACAAGACGAAGTTGAACACGATGTCGGGCTGGTAGCTGTACCCTTCAGGCGCGGTGCCACAAGCTGGCTGGATGTTCTGGTCCGCCAACTGGAGCTGCGTTACGCCATCATTGTATCCCGCACAATTGGATATCGGTTGGCAGATGTTATTGGTCACCGCCTTCGTGAAGTCATCGTTGCTCGTGTCCCCGTCATCAACAGCCTCTGTTCCGGCCACAAGGCTATAAGGGCCGAGCGCGGAGAGATCCGCCGTGGCCGTGAACGTGTAATTGGCGGATGCCCCGGCCGCAATGGACCCGGTATAGGTCGCCTGCACCGGCGTTCCTCCGTTCACCGTGTAATAGACCGGAACGGAGGTCTGGGTAACGCTACCGAAATTGGTGATCCCGATGGTCACGTTCTCCGTGGCCGTTAATCCGGTCCCGGTGGACGGGCTTGTGATCGCCGTAACGCCAAGGTCAATTCCCAACAGGTGTGTCACGTTCTGCGTGGTGGTATCGTTCCCGTGGAATTCATCCGCGGCATAGCTCGTGTACGACCGCATGGCGTAGGTCTGACCGACGGTGGAGAAGTCGCTCGTTGTGGCGAAGGTGTGCTGTGCCGATACGGCAGAGGCCAAGGTGCCCACATACGGCTCGGTAATTACCGCGCCCCCATCGACCTGGTACGATACATCAAAACCGGATGCCGGGCCTTGACCGTAGTTGAATACCGTAACGGTCACCGGCTCTGCATTGGTCAACGCCCCGTCCGTTGGTGTGTCGATGGTGATCACCCCCACGTCGTTGGTGAAGTCCGAAGCGATCTGGAATACACCGACCACATCGGCACCACCACCGCCATGGTTATACTCCGTGATGTACCAGAATTCCTTTCCGTTCACCGGATCCACATCGATCTTGCCATAATCACCATATCGGAAGCCGCTGATGTTGCCGGTGCCTGCTGAGATCAACTCCTCGGAAACGGTCATGGTACCGGCCGGGTCACTTGCAAAGCGCCCGGTGTAGTACGAACTCACGCGAAAGTTGGTAGGGCTTGGTGTTGTGGGCCCGGCCATGCTCGTATAGCCCATGCCTATGTTGCCGTACTGGTCCATCGCCAAGCTCGCATTCCAAGCATGTTTCCCATTTTCAGCGGTGTAGGTCCCTTCCTGCTCAATGGCCCAAGGTGCATTATCGGCGGGTTGGCGCAGTTCGTACCAGCGCACGGCGGCCAACTCACCTGCCGTGGCATCCGCATCCACAACAAAGTTGAAGACCGCGGAATTGTGCCCCGGGAACTTGCGGAACTGCGCTTGGTTCATGATCGTGGCCTGTAATGCATCGAGGCTAGTGCCTCCTCCCGGTTGCGCCAGGTTGGAGAAGCTCCCGCCATCGAACACCGAAATGAAGGGTGTGGCCGCCAACTGGGTCGCCGCCGAGACCGAGGAGTTGGCCGGTGTGGCCCAATCCACATCGATCGTCCAGACCTTGATGTGATCGAAGTCGACCCCGGCCCATGCATCATCCTGCAGGTAGATCGCCGTAGCACCGCCGGCAGCGGGCATGTTGGCATCCGTAACGTTAAGTACCTGCGGACTTTGGAACCCGCTTGTGACGATGCCGGGAAGGTTGAAGCTCTGGATGCCGGGTGTTGCGGCTCCGGCAAGCATGGCCGACCGCTCCAACGCCCATACTTTGTTGTTCGACGAAGTATTGTCCGTGATGTAGTAGCCATCGCTCCAAACGGAGAGCTTTTGATAATCGCTGATCTGGGACACCGAGTAGAGGTTCCATGACGTGGTCAACGGGTCAGGTCCTTCCGATACAGCAACCTCGGCCCCGTTGCCCAGGAGCGATAACACCCAACGGTCCGCCGCGGCATCATAGGAAGCGGTGAGGTCGCAACAACCGGTTGAGGAAAAGATATTGTTCGTGTTCAACGGCCCTGTAAGCGCATTACCTTCCTTATCGTAGATGATGAAGCCCGTATTGAAAACGATGAACACGTGATCAGGACCAACACCCAGCGTGGGGTCCGATGGCGATGAAACGTTGTTGTTCACATCGAAAACGAGCGAAGCGTCCCGGCTCTTGACCTGTCCTTTGAGCCGATCCGGATGGCTGGCGAGGACATCGTCCTGCGTTTGGCTGTCCTTACCCGGCACCACCAGATTCTTGGATGCCCTCCCGTCATTCGGAGCCTCGGTCAAAGGCACTGCAGGGTTCAACATGGACCGCGAAGAGAGCGACGGCACCTCCCGTATCTTGGTTATGACCCCGGTGTAGGTCGAGGGACCGGCCACGTTCGGAGAAGGAGCCTGTGGGGCCTCCTGAGCAAGAACGACGGTGCCCACGGCAAAGAGTGCAACGGATACTACTGAGGTAAAGGAGCGCATAGAGGTTGTTTTGGGACAAACTATGACCTCCGCGCCTTAGGGCCGGAATAATATTCCATCACTCTTTGGATCCCGGACCGGTCCCCACCTGATCGAACCCGGATCATGCCATCACGCGGACCCGCAGATCTGCTATGCTGCGGGGATATGCCGCAAGTTGCTGGAGGATCTCGGCTACATTGCACAGCAACTCCATCGGAAGCGTATCATCATGTACATGGCACGCAGGTTGCACTTCGCCGACCACCTAAAGAAACGCCGCTATGAAAATGCTCCTCGCACTGTGTGCTACCCTCACTTTCGCAGCTTGCACCCCGCAAAAGGAGCTTCCTGTTGCTGCAGAACAGGAAGCGCTATCGCCCCCGGCCGAAATACCGAAAAAGAACGGCACGATAGGCGTGATCCATCAGGCCACGACCAAGGATGGCTGCCCGTGGACCATTCAGATCAAAGAGGTGGAGTACCTGCTGGACCCGACCGACCTGGAAGAGGAGTTCATGGTCGATGGCCTCCGTGTACGCTTCGACTACCTGCCATTACGCATGAAGAACCGCTGCAAAGAAGCGAACCCGATCAGGGTGCTTTCGATGGTAAAAATGAAATAGCGGTTTGAGTTCGTGGAGCCTCTCGGCCACCAGTTGAACGGCCGGGACAGGATCGGATTTCGGAACACCTACTGGCCGATCTGTGTTCGATGGCTGTCAGGACAGCGTTACTGCTTGACCTGGTAATGGTGCAGCGTAAACCGGTTCCAGCCCTTCTTCGTCCTGCTCTCCACCGCCCAGTTGAAGCCGCCGTCGGCGTGGGGCCAATAGACCTGCCGCGCAATACCTGCCGGCATCTTCGCCTCGAAACAGATGGCGTCGGTGTGAATATCAGGCGCAGTGCTGAGCACGCCGCTGCTGCGCTTGCCATCCGAGGTGAAGGACCAGAACGAGAGCACGCCATTGTCCGCGCCGAAGAGCGCTCGTTCTTCATACGCGCCTTTGCCGAAGTGCCACGCGCAATCCAGCGCGATGTACTTGCCGCCGAGCACCGCCGTGAACACGCGCGTGCATCGCACCTTGCCCATCGGTGAGTCGGCGCCCGCTTCCCAGCTGCCGAACAGCGGTGCCAGCGGCCCGAGGGTGCCGCGTCCTTTCTTCCAGATCATGGGTGAATGGGTTTTGGACAAAGGTGGGGCGGATGGGGGGCGCACGTGAAGAACCTATCCTTTCCTGATCCGTTCGATCAACGCATCGATCTTATCCTTCGGAAGTCGCGAGTTGATCTTCTTCAAGGCTTTCAGCTTATCAATGCACGCAACTGGTTGAACAAGCTGCTTGACCCATATCTGCTCGACCACCCAGAGACTACCATGCACGTCCAGCCGCCGAGCCTTGCATTCCTTCCATAATCGACCATCTCCGGAGAGGACCGTCGCGGTCAGCTTTCCGGCTAAGTGAATGACTGAACGGTCCGTGAAGTGCAACACATTCCGTGTGGTCATCTCCATGATCTCCCTGATCTCTACATCCGTGAAGCGATCGATGAGCATTCGTCCGCCGCCGATATGTGGGACCAGTAACGCTGACTGCTCCTTGTTCAATTCGTTTGTGACGAACCCGGTCGTGTGCACCTCCAACGACAATGCGAAGAACGCCTCAAGGGCATCCACGCTCATCAGATCAATGAACACATTGGTATCCGTCACGACCAGGACTGGGTGCCTCGACGAACCTCGGTCGGTTGTCACGCTTGACTATGGTTTGGCCAGACGAGGCGTGACGAGGGAGGATACTGGAAGTCTCCGACCGAGGAACAACGAAGTATGGGCAGACCAGAGGCATGCGCCCGCAGGGTTGGCCCGAAGGGACAATGACTCCGATCCAAGGTTCGTCGTGGCACCCATTATATCACTTCGCTGTACTTCTTGCGGAAGTCACCCATCTTCATATTCATCAGGTCGGCCGCTTGATTCAGCGAAAGGATGTCCTGCGCCAAACCCGAAAGAACGAGTTGCTCGAAACGCACCGTGCGCTCGGGCATCTTGTAATCATCCGGCTCACCCTTGCCGAAACCCGCCATGTTGTAGTTGATCAGCGACCGTTTGTAGGTGGCATCATTAATGATCCCGAGGTCGTATGAGCGACGGATGATCGCCTTGAACGAAAGGCCCCAACGTTGCTTCCACTCGACCAGTTCATCCAGCATGAAGCGCGCGCGCCTTGGCCCCACTCTGTCCATGAACTGCTCACGCGGCCACAGGAAGGCCCCGGCGAAGCGATGGCAGATATGTTCCTTGGTTTTGTGATCGAGATCATCCGGAATGTTCAGTAACGCATGTCCGAGCTCATGCGCTGCGGTAAAGCGCTTGCGCACCACTTCCTTCTCGTCATTCATCACGATCACCATGTGGTCGTCCACTCGTGCGTTCAAGCCATCGAATGGGCTGGAGGCATGGCATTCCATCACCTTGATCGCTTGTTGCTCCAAGGTTTCATACACACTCGGTATCCCGTCCACCCCCAGTTTCCAGCGTCTCCGTAGGAGTTCCGCCATTTCTTCCGCCTGTTCGGGCTCGGTCACTGCGTCCTCCTTCGCCAGCGGGTTCACGAACCTCTTTCCGGCACCCATCAAGCGCTCAGCTTCCAAGTAGCGGCCCATCTCATCCGTGATGCGGCTCAGGATCGCATCGCGCTCCTTGGCGGGCAGGCGTAACGTCTTGCGGAATTCAATATGCTCCAACTCCACCTTCACCGGGTCTTGTCGGAAGAAGAAGTTCACGGTCACGTCCAATGCATTCGCCAGCGCGATCAACTTCTCGCTGTCAGGCATCATCGTGTCCTGTTCGTACTTGTGCAACGCCTGTTTGGTCACGAGGCCTTGCAGCTTGTCGGCCAGACCTTGATAGGAAAGCCCAGCCATCTTGCGCGCCAGTTGAAGGCGCTCGCCGAAGGTGCTGTGGACGTCGTCCATTTGTGCTGTGTTGAGGGTTTAGGACTTGGTTGACAAATGTATATACATTTACATTATTCGTCAACCTTGTCGATCGATCGCCGAAGATCGTCGATCAACGCACTGAAAGTGTCGATCAACCTGAAATCCGCGCCCAGAGCGAGATAGTTTTGCAAGCAGAAACATACAACGAAGATGGGAAAGAAGAACCAACATGTAGTCCCGCACGGAAACGACTGGGCGGTGAAACGCGAAGGTGGGAAGCGCGCGACCGTGGTCGTGCCGACTCAAAAGAAGGCCATCGAGATCGGTCGGGAGATCTCCAAGAACAACGGATCCGAGCTGATCATCCATCGCCCGGATGGTAGGATCCGGGACAAGGACAGTCATGGCAAAGACCCTTATCCCCCCAAAGGCTAATGACCAGGAACAACTCCTTTCAGATTGCAGCCAACCATGGCCTGCGCTCCGCTGACCTTATCAAATCACCCAAGAGCCTCTTTGACCTCGTTCAGCACTACGCGCTGTTCTGGGGTTATGACGCCAATGGTGATGCATGGGTTGTAGAGAACCTCGTCGGACAGGGAGTGGTTTTCACGCGCATGGATCACTTCCTCGTTCGTGTTGGCAGGATCACAGAGATCACTTCCTTCCGAGGCGATGAATGGGCGCGCCAAGGCGTGATCGATCGTGGAAACTCACGCATAGGATGGAAGTACGATGCCTTCAATTACAACTGCGAGCACTTTGTCAATGATACACTGAACTTCGTCAAAGCGAGTAAACAGACCGACACGGTTAAGGGCGTTCTTGCCGGGCTGACCGTAGTATGCGTCATCGCGGCGATAGCACGAAGAGCTTAGCAGGAACTACTTTGCATGAAAGTATTTGATGAAAACCGCGGCATTCCAACTCCATGTCTAAGACCAGCCAAATCGAAGGTGCGCTCTCGCGCATGAACCAAGCACGCTTCGAGCGCCTATGTACAAGGATACTACCACGCCTAGGCTATCCCCCGATAGATGCGACGGGTCGGGTGCTAGGAGAGGACAAGACCCGTGTGGCACCATACGATGGGTGGTTCCAACTTCCGCGCAAGAAATACGGCTTCATGCAATGCACCACAGAGAAGGGCAAGGGGTTGCTGCAAAAGCTAAAGAAGGATTACGCGAAGTGCCTGAAAAAGGAACTCACCGGCATAGCGAAGCCTCGTGTCGGCAAAATCGTTTTGTGTCTCAACCGTGGGCTCAGCGCTTCTGACCATGCCTCACTGCAACAGCTGGCACGACGCCACAAATGCCCGCTGGAAATCATCGGTCCCAGCATTTTGGCACCTGAGCTATCCTCAGGGTCAGTCGATATCGCAAAGGATGAACTAGGCATTTCGATCGGCACCGGCCAACTTCTTTCGAAGGAGGAATTCAAGCGGCATGCGTCGCAAGGGAAGTATGCCACCAGCTACGAGACGAAGTTCCGATTTAGGGAGAAGGAAGTCCAAGAAGTTCTATCCGCACTTGGCTCCCACTCAATCGTAATACTACGTGGTAAACCAGGCGTTGGCAAATCCCGATTGGCCCTGGAGGTGACTAACCGATACTGTTCTGCACACATTAAAATACGATCTCTATGTATCGTTGACAAGAGCCTCGACCTGTATGAAGATCTTACCCTGACGTGCGGTCAGGCAGGCGACTATCTGCTGCTCGTGGACGACGCGAACCTGTTTGAAAAAGGGCGCCTCAAACACGTGATGCGCCTGCTGACCGACAGCGGAAGCGATCGGCAATTCCGACTGCTCCTAACCGTGCGGGGGTATGCCGAGAAGGATGTTGCAAGAGTGGTGGACGAGTTCGGTGCCGCCAAAGTGATTGAAGTACAAGCTTTAACTGATGAGCAGATCGCAGAGTTCCTGAAGGACGAGTATGGTATTCGTAACCATCGCTTCCTTGACAAGATTTCCAGGCAGGCTCAAGGGAACATGCGTCTCGCGGCCATGATCGGAGAGGTGGCACGTGAACAGAAAACCTTTGAGAGCATCAGGTCCGTGGAGGACATCTACAACAACTATTTCAACTCCCGCCTCGGTGACGAACTAACCACTGTAATCCAACCACAGGAGCTGAAGGTCGCGGCTATATTCTCCATGTTGCGCACTGTTAATCGAGGGGACGAGAACCTGATGGCCAGGATCCTCGCCGTCACTCAATTGAGCGAGGATGAATTCTGGGAGGGGGCGAGTCGGTTGCATCGGATAGAGGTCATTGACATGATGCCACAAGGCGTCGGGAGGGTAGCGGACCAAGTCCTCGCGGCATACCTCTTTCACCGCTCAGTTTTTGGACAGGAACCGTTCATCGACTTGGCTGCGATAATCGCACATTTCATTGAGGAAGAGCCTTCACGAGTGGCTGAGGTGCTCAATTCTACGTTCAGCGCTTTCGACTCCGAAAAGACTCTTGCCAAAGTGAGACAAGCCGCTGAGGTAGCACTAGCGCGGTTCGAGGCCGAAGGCAACTCCAAGGCTCAACAGAAATACCACGAGTACTTCTGGTTCGTGGATCCAACTCGCACACTCGCCTTCGCGCGTGGACTCATAGAAGCAATGCCTACCGAACAGGGATCTGCCTCTCCAGACTTCAGTGACAAGGCGCGACAACAAGTACACTGGCGTCCGGATGCATTGAAGGTGTTGGATGGCTTTGGTCAGACCGTGGACGTCCATCGTACGGAAGCACTGAAACTTATGCTGCAATTCTTGAGGAAGAAGCCCAGTTCGGCACCGGAAGTCGGACAAGCCTTCCTGCAAACCTTTGGTGTTGATCAGCGCTCCTTCGAACACGACTATCACGTCCAGCGCAAAGCACTAGAAGATTTGGTAGCGCTTGACCCAACAGGTACCGACTCGCTGGTCACAGGTTTGTTCTTCGCTTTTGCAGAGCAAGGACTCCACTTGGAATACAGACACTTCGGATCGGGCCGTAGAAGGAATGTCGTGACCATTTCCCATCACCAAGCAGGTCCATCAACTGGAATGCTGGAACTTAGAAACCAGCTATGGTCATATGCGTTCGGCTTGTTCGTCAACCCTGGTCACCGTGCTCAGGTGTTCGACCTTCTGCGCTCATACAAGAACTCATTCTGTACCCAGCCGAATAAGGTTGTTCAGCAGGCTGATGCAGACCAGATCCTACAGTTCTTCAACGACCATCTGAAGCCCTCAAACTTGAAGCACTGCTTCTTCGTGCATGACATGGTCAATTCCTGGATGCGCCACAACCTGAAAGTGCTCTTGACCATTTCCGCGCGCTTCACCAATCCTGAATTTGAGTTATCTCGTCTCCTTGTATTGGATAGAAGCCGATACGCTGATTTTGATAGGGACGAATGGAAAGAGCTTTGGCATAAGGACCTACGTGAATTTGGCGCAAGTCTTAGTCCGTTTCAGCTTCGCAAGACAATCGCTCGTACGAGCGTGATAGCCCGGACAGAAAGTAGAGGTCATTGGCCGCAGGATATCAACTTCGCGCTGGCTCAAGTAATTATTGGTCATTTCGAGGACCAGCCTGTTGATGCCATTGCGGCCATTCTGGGGCATCTCCGTCAAGGCAACCGGTTAAACATTCCATGTGGGGTTCTACTACCACTTCTGTTCAATGCCCAAGGCAAGGAGGAAATATTGTACTTCATTGACGAGCACCCGTTTATGAACCGCTGGTTCTGGACCATTGAGTACTTCGAGCTTGTCACTCGTGACGATCCGGAAAAGGCCAAGGAACTTGCACGTTCGTTCCGTGAACGGATCTTGAATTGTCAGGAAGAGCAGCTCCATGTTCCAATTACCCTCCTTCACCGCTTCGAGCCCTACGACCCCGGAATCACAGTGGCCGTTGTCCGATACATCATAGACCGGTTCCCCGGTGATAACTCTGTTCCATGGGCCTTCCATGACTTGTTCTATGACAAATGGTACCCAATGGAGGATGTGAAGCGCGTGTTCCATGATGAACTTGAATTGCTTCAGCGCGCATACTTCATTGCAGCAACTGAGTACAGCATTGACCGGCAGCGTGGTTGGTTTGATGACCTGCTCGACCTCGACCCATCGTTCCTGTCGAAGTGGGTTGGATGGAAGTATGAGCGATCAAGACCCGCTGATCCGAGTGATGAGATAGGTGCATTTGAATTTCTCTGGAAGCGTGACGATACCGAACACGTTTTGTCAACCGTACTTGACGCCGTTGAAACGTTGAAGGATGGTTTCTATGGGGATGACGAATACTTAGCCTCCTTCCTGAAGTTGGACAGTGCCGATATTGAGTCGGCTCTGCTTGCTAGGCAGGATAAGTTCTTGTCGGATGAGATTGAGCGACACCATTCGAACGAGCGGCGCATGAGGCTTCTTTTCGACATGGCGCATGATCTCCCTCCTGATCGCCGGACTGCACTCATTGCAAGTCTATTGGCCTACATGCCCTCGGAGAAGCTCTTCAGGGACGTGCTCTTCAACGAGGGCTCAGGCATTACTAGAGGTAGTCTCGTACCCAAGTACAGCCAGCGGGTTTCGTTCCTAAAAGAACTGCGAAAAGCCTGTACGCGGCCAGAGCAAATCCAGTACATCCGACTACTCGACGACCATATGGAGTATGCAAGTATGCGCTTGGAGCGCGAACAGGTTGAAGACTATATGGATGCTGTCTTGTGAGCGCACTCCGCGTTAGGGATTGTACCGGAAAGCCCACAGGCCGGTAATCCGGCCGAGGACTTGGAGGGAAAAGCCCGACGGCGCTGCATTTGAGGCGGGGGCACGCCCAAACCTCCTACATATTCCTCCGGTACTGCCCCCCAACCTCAAACATCGCATCCGTAAGCTGCCCAAGCGAGCAATACTTACAAGCCTCCATCAACACAGCGAACATGTTCTCATTCTTGATCTTGCCCAACGTGCTGTGCGCTGCCACGGCGTGAGCGGATGGAAAGTCGCTTAGGCATCTTCGGCAATTTCCCGGAATAGAGCGTCTCGAAGCGGAAGCACATCTCCCAATCATCCCAAAAGACATCCACGTTGCGGTGCAGCTTGAACTTCCGGAAGCGGGTCACATCCAAGTACTGGCTGTTCATCGGATTTTGCCCGGCCGCGCTGAGGAAGGGATGAAAGTCGATCTCCGAAACATGACCGTCCGTGAAGGTGAAGCGGATGGCGTAGTCGTGCAAGTAGGTGGCCTTCTTGATGCGGACGTCTTCAGCGATCTTCATTTGATGCGGCGTGTTATGCGCTCCGGTTTGATGCGCTTGTGTTCGACATAGAATGCGGTCCACTTCTCCACGATGTCGCTTTTCATGGCGCGGACGAACGATTCGGCTTCGCGCTGCTCCTTTTCATTCAGCATGGAAGCACCCCGCTTGGCCCGCCAACGGAGTTCCGTTAGCTTGCCATCTACGATGATGAGCATGATGATGCCTTCACGACTACCAGCCTGTACATGCAGGTGCATCGGATCGTGATCATCGCTGTAGAACAGGAAGATGAGACCGAAGTATTCGTAGAGTTTGGGCATTGACCCAAAGGTAGCACCGACGATGCGTCCCTACATATTCCTCCGATGCTGCCCCCAACTTCAAGCATAGCCTCGGTCATCTGCTCCAACGAGCAACCCTTAGTCGCATCCTCGGTGGCACGGTCCCCATCCACGGTCGATACGTCTACCTCTTGATCCGCATCAATTCCTTGCCCGCGACTTTGATCACATTCAATTCCTCATCTGGAATGAGTGTAGGTATCGTGAACAACTCATCTGCGATGGCTTCCTGCTTGATAGACACAAGCGTCTGGGTTGCGGTTGTCATTCCCTTCACGGTCTTAACGATCTGCACAGGTAGCACTCCTGAGATCTTCAGAAACTCGGCCCAGCCATCATACACGTGCCCTTGGAACAGGGATGCGTCCACGGTCAGGCGTGTCGGATCGTAGTAGTAATCATAGGTCCCGGTCTTCCATTTTACGCGCACAATGTTGCACACTGCTCCCCCGAGCATGACCGTAGTGTCCAGCTTCTGCACCGTCGGTATTGTGCCCATCATGGATGCCTCTAGGTCGACCGACGCATCCATTACGGTGCAGATGTCCGATGCTTCACCATCTTGCATAGTGTGGATCCTGTTGCTTGCTGCCGTGTATATGTTCCATGACGCCGGATGCGTGTTCAGGGCAGTGCGATAATTCCCTTGCTTATACGAAACGGTGATGGTGTCCGTGTATGATCCGTCCTCTTTCATTTTGGCGATCATGATGTCCTTGGTCAAACCCATTTTCTCCATGCGTTCTTCCACCGTGAAGTCGGCAACATAGATCAGGGCTCCTTCGAAGGATTGTCCGCAAACAAGCCCTGAAGAGACAAGCGCGAGTAATGCAATGATCGACTTCATAAGTGCTTTGAATGATGAATTGATCTTGGGTTCCGAATCATCAGATACGCGCAACCAAACTTGGTCCGGCAGCTGGCTCGTCTATTCCGCATCACATATTACGTCGATACTGGCCTCCCACCTCAAACATAGCATCCGTAAGCTGCCCAAGCGAGCAATACTTACAAGCCTCCATCAGCACAGCGAACATGTTCTCATTCTTGATCGCCGCATGCTGCAGGTCATTCAACGCCGCAGCGCTTTCCGTGGCGTAGGCCTTCTGCAAATTCTCCGCTGTTTGGATCTGCGCCTGCTTCTCCTCCTCGGTGGCGCGGATCACTTCCTTCGGAAGGACCGTCGGTGAGCCCTTGCTGCTGAGGAAGGTGTTCACGCCGATCACGGGGGAGTCGCCGTTGTGCTTCAGCGTTTCGTAGTAGAGGCTTTCCTCCTGGATGCGGCCCTGCCTGCCGGCAGGCAGGTGCGCTATACGTTCTCGACCAGACATCATCACATGTTTCTTCTATACTGGCCACCCACTTCAAACATGGCATCCGTCAAATGCCCAAGGCTGCAATACTTCGTCGCTTCCATGAGCATCTCGAACATGTTCTGGTTCTTGATGGCGGCTTCCTGAAGCTTCTTGATCCAGACCGCAGACTCTTTCGAGTAGGCTTTCTGCAAATTCTCCGCCGTCGCAATTTGCGCTTGCTTCTCTTCTTCCGTTGCCCGTATCACTTCCTTGGGAAGTATCGTCGGAGATCCTTTCGAACTCAAGAATGTGTTCACCCCGATCACCGGATAGTCGCCATTGTGCTTCAACGTCTCATAATACAAGCTCTCTTCCTGTATCCTTGATCTTTGGTACATCGTCTCCATGGCGCCGAGCACGCCGCCGCGTTCGGTGATGCGGTCGAACTCGGTGAGCACGGCTGCTTCCACCAGGTCGGTAAGCTCTTCGATGATGAAGGAGCCTTGCAGGGGGTTCTCGTTCTTGGCGAGGCCGAGCTCTTTGTTGATGATGAGCTGGATGGCCATGGCGCGGCGCACGCTTTCCTCGGTGGGCGTGGTGATGGCCTCGTCGTAGGCGTTGGTGTGCAGGCTGTTGCAGTTGTCGTAGATGGCGTAGAGCGCTTGCAACGTGGTGCGGATGTCGTTGAAGTCGATCTCCTGCGCGTGGAGGCTGCGGCCGCTGGTCTGGATGTGGTACTTCAGCATCTGGCTGCGCTCGTCGGCGCCGTAGCGGAGCTTCATGGCCTTGGCCCAGATGCGACGCGCCACGCGGCCCATCACGGCGTACTCGGGGTCCATGCCGTTGCTGAAGAAGAAGCTGAGGTTGGGCGCGAAGGCGTTGATGTCCATGCCCCGGCTGAGGTAGTACTCCACGTAGGTGAAGCCGTTGCTGAGGGTGAAGGCGAGCTGGCTGATGGGGTTGGCGCCGGCCTCGGCGATGTGGTAGCCGCTGATGGAGACGCTGTAGAAGTTGCGCACCTTCTCGTCGATGAAGTACTGCTGCACGTCGCCCATGAGCCGCAGCGCGAACTCGGTGCTGAAGATGCAGGTGTTCTGGGCCTGGTCCTCCTTGAGGATGTCGGCCTGCACGGTGCCGCGGACCTGCGCGAGGGTGTCGGCTTTGATCTTGGCGTAGACTTCTTTTGGTAGGACTTGGTCGCCGGTTATTCCGAGTAAGAGCAAACCCAATCCATTGTTTCCCTCCGGGATCTCACCGTGGTACTGGGGCCGCAAGCCGCTAGCTTCAAGCTTCAAGCTTGAGGCTTGGGGCTTATGGCTTGTAGCTCTCCACCGTGCAGCGATCTTCTTTTCGACTTCGTCGAGCAAGCCGTTCTCGCGGATGTACTTCTCGCAGTTCTGGTCGATGGCGGCGTTCATGAAGAAGCCGAGGAGCATGGGCGCGGGGCCGTTGATGGTCATGCTCACGCTCGTCTTCGGGTCGGTGAGGTCGAAGCCGCTGTAGAGCTTCTTGGCATCGTCGAGACAGCAGATGCTGACGCCGCTGTTGCCCACCTTGCCGTAGATGTCGGGGCGCCGTCCCGGGTCGTGGCCGTAGAGCGTCACGCTGTCGAAGGCGGTGCTGAGGCGCTTGGCGGGCAGGCCTTGGCTCACGTAGTGGAAGCGCTTGTTGGTGCGCTCGGGGCCGCCCTCGCCGGCGAACATCCGTGCGGGGTCCTCGCCGGTGCGCTTGAATGGATAGATGCCGGCGGTATAGGGGAAGAAGCCGGGCGTGTTCTCCTGCATGGCCCAGCGGACCTTGTCGCCCCAGCTGCGGAATTTCGGCAGCGCGACTTTCGGGATCTTCAGGTGGGCGAGGCTCTCGGAATGGTTCGGCACCTTGATCTCCTTGCCACGCACGTGGTAGGTGTAGAACTCGCCGCTGTAGCGCGCCTCTTCCGCTTTCCAGCCGGTGAGCATGGACCAGAGGTGGGGGTCGAGGTCCTTCTTTAATTCGTTGAATTTGTTGGCGAGGGCTTCAAGCTCCAAGCCATAAGCCCCAAGCTTGCTCGTAGTCGAGCTTGCAGCTTGTGGCTTAAGGCTTGCGGCTTCTTCAAGAAGATCCGGTCCACCGAAGGTGAGGACAGCGGAGTACAGTCCATATAGTTGATCCGCAATATCAGCCTGCGTATCCACTTTGGAATCATACCTCCTATTGTTCTCGCTGATCTCACTCAGGTAGCGGCTCTTCGCGGGCGGGATGATCCAGACCTTCTCGCTCATCTCGTCGTGACCGTGGAAGGTGCTGTGGAAGTCGACGCCCGTCTTCTCCTTGACCTTGCGCATCAGCCGCTCATACAGCGTGTTGGTGCCGGGGTCGTTGAACTGGCTGGCGATGGTGCCCACCACGGGCAGGTCCTCGTCCTTCGCGTCCCACAGTTGGTGGTTGCGCTTGTACTGCTTCTTCACGTCGCGCACGGCATCCAGCGCGCCGCGCTTGTCGAATTTGTTGATGGCCACTACGTCGGCGAAGTCGAGCATGTCGATCTTTTCCAGCTGCGTGGCGGCGCCGAACTCGGGCGTCATGATGTAGAGCGAGACGTCGCTGTGGTCGAGGATCTCGGTGTCGCTCTGGCCGATGCCGCTGGTCTCGAGGACGATCAGGTCGAAGCCCGCGGCCTTGAGGATGCTCACCGCCTCCTGCACGTACTTGCTCAGCGCGAGGTTGCTCTGGCGCGTGGCGAGCGAGCGCATGTACACGCGTTCGCCGCGGATGCTGTTCATGCGGATGCGGTCGCCCAGCAGCGCGCCGCCGGTCTTGCGCTTGCTCGGGTCCACACTGATCACGCCGATGGTCTTTGTGGGTTGATCGATCAAAAAGCGGCGGATCAATTCATCCACCATGCTGCTCTTCCCCGATCCGCCCGTGCCGGTGATGCCGAGCACCGGTGCCGTGCTGGCCCTGGCCTTCGCGTGGATGGCGTCCTCCACTTTATTAAAAACCTCCGGATGGTTTTCCGCCGTGCTGATCAAGCGCGCAATGGCGGGCCAGTTCGTCGGCGACAGGTCCTTCACTTCCGCTTTCACATCATCGCTGATGTCGAAGTCGCACTGCTCCAGCATGTCGTTGATCATGCCCTGCAGGCCCATGGCACGGCCATCGTCGGGATGGTATAAGCGTGTGATGCCGTATGCTTCCAGCTCCTTGATCTCCTCGGGCAGGATGGTCCCTCCTCCCCCGCCGAAGATCTTGATCCCGCTTCCCGGGCGGGACGGGTCATGCCCTGCTCCCTTCTCTTTCAGCAGGTCGAACATGTACTTGAAATACTCCACGTGCCCGCCCTGGTAGCTCGTCATGGCGATAGCGTGCGCGTCCTCCTGGATGGCGGTGTTCACCACGTCCTCCACGCTGCGGTCGTGCCCCAGGTGGATCACCTCGGCGCCGGAGCTCTGCAGGATGCGCCGCATGATGTTGATGGCGACATCGTGCCCATCGAACAGCGACGCGGCGGTGACGATGCGGATCTTGTGCTTGGGGACGTAGGGCGGGATAACGGGATGGGACATGGCGCGAAGCTATCGCCTCTTGGCCGTTCGACCTTTACCCATTCTGGCCTATCACTCGGGCCGGGCGTTTCGTCCAGGCCCGGTCGTCAATGAACGACTATGATCCTGGCGCGTTCAGTGTGCCCGTCAGCGAATACGGCCTGAAGCACGTACGGACCATTGCGCAACTCCTCCACGGACAAATTCATCCGTTTCGATCGGCCTATAGGCTGGTCAACAATGGCCTTTCCGAGATGGTCAAACACGATCAGCCGGACCACTGCCTCTGCGCTCTCACCGCTCTCTACTTGCAGGAAGGTTGAAGCTGGAATAGGGAACACCTTCAAGTGTGCCCCATTCGCCGGGTCGTGGATCCCCAAGGACGGTGAGTTGTACTTGATGACCGCCAAAGCTCCATCCGCTGCTTCGGTAAGGACATCACCGATAGCCGGTACCGCGATATCGATCGCGCTATGGAAGTCTGCGGTAACGTAGAGCACGCCATCGAACGATGCTAGGCCGACATATTGAGGCCCATTTCCAGCTTCGGTATAGGCGTGACCCATCAGGAATTCCCCATCGTTAATGGAATACTGGGCGAACCCCATATCGTAATCCGGTTCATCAGTCGCGACCGTCAGATCACTGAAACCGGGGTCTAAATTGAAGTCACCGCTGTACGCCAGACTGGCATAGAACGTACGGTCATCCATGGCACAGAGCTTCTGGAAATGACAAGGGCTCTCCGCCGGAAAATGGCGAAACCAGTTGATCTCCCCGTTCGCATTCACGCTCATGAGCAGGAGGTGGCGAAAGTTCGTCCCCCCCTGATATTGGTGCATCACACCAGCCACTTCCACCGAGATCTCCCCCCTGAACTCACCACCCACGATATAGCCATTCGCTTCTCCTTCACATGCGAGCAGGCCCATGTGCTCCCAGCCGCCATTGAACGTATGGGCCCACACCAACCCGAAATCGGCATCGTACCTGGCCATGAAGAAACACACGTTATAGCCGCTGAGGATCTCGGTACCCGGACCGGGGTCCATATCAATACTGTGCCTAAAATCCCCTGTTATGAAAACCCCGCCATCATCCGTTACCACCAGATCGTAGCCCGTTGATCCAGAGTCGTCGGCGCGGAGATGGAGATACTGCAGAAGCTGCCCATCCGGATCATATTTCGCAACGAAGGCACATTGCCAATTGCCATTGGCGGCTAAGACGGTCTGCCCACTGTCCAGAGTGAGGTTGCCTTCGAAGTAGCCGATCACGTAGAGATTGTTCATCGCATCGCAGGCCATGCGTTCCACTTGAGCGAAAGTGGGTGTTCCATCGGCGGACTTGAAATGGATGACGTATTGGAAATGCCCGAGGCTGTCGTATTTGGCGATGTATCCATCCTCATTGCCATCCGCTTGTGAGATTACGGTACTGTCCGGCCCGGGATCCACATCCAAGGTGTATTCCAGCCTACCAGCCAAATAGACCGCACCGGTACCGTCCGTGGTAATACCCAGCGGCCATTCGGTCCCACCTCCACCGAGAAGAAATGCCCAGGAAGGTGTGCCAGCCGCAGTGAAGCGTGCCAGGACGGTCTGGCTTCCCCCTGAGGAGTCGATTGAGACCACTGCCCCTCCCGGACCCGATACCTGCACACCATTATCTGGCCCTGAGGCGACGACGCCGGTGACAAAAAGTGCTCCCCAAGGATCCACAGTGCAGGTATTGGCATCATGCTGCGCTCCGGCCGCAGCACCCGAAACGCGACCATAAGGCTGGGGATGTGTTCGGAGCTGGCCTGACCATTCCACTTGGAGCTGCGCAACCAAGGAACAACTCAACAATACGAAAGCCAGGGAAACCCCATACTTCCCGTGGTCGTTCGAGCTCGGCACATCAAAGCCCTGAGTGGTGCCCACACTGATCTTGTGTCTGGGGACGTAGCGTTGGAGTTGTACGAAAGCGGACATAAGTGGGAAGTTACCGGGTGATATGGTCTTTTCCTGTGCCGCTCAGGATGCGCCAAGCATGCTGAACGAAGCGATGTCCCACGCAGGTGGGAATGTTGATCGCGGCATCGTGCCCATCGAACAGCGATGCGGCGGTGACGATGCGGATCTTGTGCTTGGGGACGTAAGGCGGGATAACGATGTGGGACATGGCGCGAAGATATTGGAGGGGCGGGTGATTGGTGGCTGGTGATAAGTGACTGGGGCCGTCGCTCCCGTCTCAGGGGATATCACGCCCGGAACGCTAACTTTGGTTCGATATCCAAGAACATGAAGACCACACGCGAACTCACTGCGATCATCGAACGTGATGGCGATGGCTATACCTCCCTTTGCCCGGAGTTGGATGTGGCCAGCCAGGGCAATACGATCGAAGAAGCCCGCACCAACTTGATCGAAGCCTTGGAACTCTTCTTCGAGACCGCTTCCCCAGCTGAGGTCGGCGACCGGCTCCATGAGGAAGTGCTGGTCACGCGAGTGCGTGTTGCAGTCTGATGCGGACACTCAGCGGCCGAGAGGTTTGTGCGATCCTGAACAAGCACGGTTTTGAGCAGGTACGCCAGCGCGGCAGTCACATCATTATGCAAAAGCAGATACCGGGGTCAACGGTAACGGTGCCGGTTCCCGACCACAAGGAGTTACGTATCGGCACCTTGATGTCCATTATCCGGCAAAGCGGATTGGACCGGTCGTTGTTCGCTTGATGCATTCTTGAGACCATGTCCTCCACACTATGTCATGCCCATCGAACAGCGACGCCGGGGTAACAACGCGGACCTGCCTGCCGCAGGTTAGGTCTTGTTCTTGGGGACGTAGGGCTTGATGATAGTGTGGGACATGGCGCGAAGATATTGGGGATGGGGCTGATGGGCGGCCGATCAGCTTAGCCTGATGCACGGGCCGGGCCACTCGAACTTGAGCAGAAGATCCCGAACAAAGAGAGAACCCGCAGGAAAGTCAGGGCAAAGACACCTTCATAGAGGGCCCGGCCACGGTCAGAAAGCAGCCAAACACCGATTTCGTCACATACAGGACTTCCGTCAGGTTTTGGTCCGGGACCTTCCCTAACTTCGAGCAATATCAAACCAAACCATACCATGTCCAACGCAACAAGCACACCCCCAAAGCACCTCGCTGACCTTCATTTCGAACACTTGACCTGGACCCGGCAATTCGATTTCTACAAAAGCGAACTGCATTACTTCCAAAAGCGCTTGGAGGAGATCGCGCTGCGCAACACGGATAAGGACATCCTCAGCGAGGTGGAGCAATTCCAGAACCAGTTCACCGTGCAACGTGACGTGATCGACCGCTTCCTGCATTCCATCCACCTGCATGCGGATGCCTTGGAGAAGGACGTCACGAAGAACCCCGTGGCCAGCGACCACCGCCTGCACCACGACCACGCCGCGGAACGCGAGCAGTTCGAGACCTTTGAACGGCTGTTCGCTGAGCTCCGGAAGGATTTCATGGAGCACCTGCGCCGGTGGATGTGATGCCTGCGTGAAAGCATATTGGTGATCCGGGGTGCCCCGGCCTCCGGGCCGTGCCCAGAATAGTTTGCGCGGCGTGGCAGCGGAGGCAGCGTTATTGCCCTCTGCAATGTCGTTGTAGTAAATCCCTCCAATGAACCGTCGCTTCACAACCTTCCTTGGGCTCCTCGCCGCCTTCGGGGTACAGGCACAGGACTACCTCGCCAATGACCCGGTCTGGCGCGTTCAGTCCATCTGTGCAGTGCCTGTACCCTGCATCGCCATCGATAATTACAGCTATCACACCGCTGGGGATTCGGTGATCGCCGGTATCAACTGGACCAAGATCACGCGCCAGGGGACCATCAGCTATATGTGGCAATCCCTTCCCCCGGTACCGCAGAGCTGCGAAGGCTCCACCAGCTATGGACCCGAGTTCTACCCGGTCCAGCTCATTCGGCAGGAAGGACGCCAGATGCACATTTGGGACGGCAGTTCGGACCAACTGCTCTACGACTTCGACCTGCAGGTGGGCGACACCTTGCCGATCAGTTGGAATAATTGGAATGAGGAAATCACCGTTATCGCCGTGGACAGTGTGCTAGTCGGCTCCGAGATGAGGGCACGCTATGAGATGGGCAATAGCTGGGCGCAGTACTTGATCGAAGGCATAGGCACGGACCACGGGTTGTTTGAGCCCATTTCAATCGCCTTTGATTGTGGATACAGCTTGGGGTGTTTCGGGCTTGGCAACATGAGCTACTACCCTCTTCCGGCGACAGGAAGCTGCGAGGGTTCCATGCGCATTGATGACCACGCCCCAAGGGTACCCATAAGTGTCGCTCCCGTTCCCGCTACCGACCGCCTGACCCTTCGCGGATCCCAAAGCCGTGAGCATTACACGATCATTGACCCATGGGGCCGGGCCGTTCTGCGTGGTGAAACCCGGCAGAGCGAGACCGAGATCGACCTGTCTACGCTGTCCAATGGGATGTATTCACTGGTCATCGGCCGTTCCGTGCTGCGGGTGATCGTGATGAAGTGAATTGAGGATCAACCCTCCCGCCACCACCGCTCGTGGAACTCGGACAACGCATCCAGCGCGATCACATCCCCGATGCGCGGCGTGATGATCGGCATGCCCAGCTCGTCCGCCTTCTTCGTCACCCGTTCAATGGGATCGGTCCAACTGTGCATGGCCAGCACGAAGCTGCCCCAATGGATCGGCATCATCACCTTCGCTCTCACATCCAAGCCAGCCTGTGCCGATTCCTCCGGCATCATGTGGATGTCGGCCCACTTCTCGTTGTACTGCCCGCACTCGATCATGGCGAAGTCGAAAGGCCCGTACTTGGCACCGATCTCCGCGAAGTGCGGCCCGTAGCCGCTGTCCGCGCTGAAATAGATGTTGTCCTTCTTCCCCCGGATCACCCAGCCGCCCCAGAGCGTGGAGAAGCGGTCCGTATG